>JAZNXP010000157.1:0-52938 GCA_045593965.1 Eubacteriales bacterium
CCGAAGGTCGTCAGCATGGTCGATTCCAACGTCAGCATGGAAACGCACGCCGCGGCAAGACTGATCGCCTTGGATGCGGAATAAACCGGGCTTTGATATTTGCGGTACTTGATCAGGTTGATGACGGCGGTCGTAAAGGTCGTGAAGGTATATGCCGCCATCGCGATCGTTGTGATCTCATGACGGACGAACGTACGATTCCAATATACCATAAAGAAAATGATCAGTGCCAACGCCAAGTTCATAAACAGGAATATCCAGCCGCAAGCACGGTATCGCAGTAGCTCCTCACGCATTCTTTCCCCTGCTCTGTGCGCACTCGTATGCCGTACCAGAAAGAACCGCATCATCGCCAAGGAAATATAGTATCCTGCCAACGAATAATACCAGAACGTATGATGATAAAAGCCCAGCCATAATTGAAAAACAGCATATGCGGTATTCCAGATCAATGAGCCGTAAAGAGAAACGTTCACACGCAGACGGTCATCCTCCACCCATCGCTTTGCGTATTTATTTTCATTTTTAAACACCTTGAAGATCTTGATCAGTTTTGGAATTCTGAAGCACCATACTGTTAACGTGTATGCCGCCAGAACGTAGGAGACGATGGCAAGCACCGACGCAGTTCCCAAAAACACCATTGCGCAAACGAGAAATGCCGTAGCCAGCGGAAGCAGCACGATCAGGATCGCAACATGCGGAAACAACAGTGCTTTACCCAGCTTCTTCCAATCCATTTTTCTTCCTCCCGATCTTCACGGTGAAGGTCGTTCCGACTCCAACCGCGCTTTCTACCTCGATTTCTCCTTGCATGATATCCACCACGCGCTTGACAAGTGCCAACCCCAATCCGTTCCCCTGCGTTGCGCGAGAGGTGTCCCCTTGATAAAACTTTTCAAAGATATGCGCACCCACCTCGGGGCTCATTCCGCATCCTGTGTCGGTGATCTTAACAGCAGCATATTTTTCGTCTGCAGTAAGCGTGAGCGTTACCCTTCCGCCGTCCTCGGTAAACTTGAAGGCGTTGGAGAATAGGTTATTCCAAACGAGCGAAAGAAGCTCTGCGTCGGCAGAAACCAATACCCCCTGCGCAATATCGGTCTCGATCTCAATGTGCTTTCTCTCCCACGTGCTTTCATACTGCAAAAGGCTCTCGCACAGCTGTTCTCCAAGATCAAAGGTGGCAGGATTGGGATAAATCTGTTGGTTTTCCAGCCGATTGAGCTTGAGAACATTCGTCATCATGTCGGCAAGGCGGCGTGACGCATCCGTGATCGCTCTTGCATATTCCGCTCTTTTCTCCTCTGCCAGATCGGGCGATTGCAATAAGGTTCCGTAATTCTGAATGACGGCAAGCGGCGTTTTCATCTCGTGAGAGACGTTGGCGATGAAGTCGGTGCGAAGCGTTTCAACGCCTGACAGCTCCTCCGCCATCTTGTTGACGCATTCAATGATCTCATTGAAGCTATCGTCCGTTCCGAATTTTGCGATCGATTCGATGCGAACGCTGAAGTCTCCCTCGATCATCTTAGAGGTCGCGTCCGTAATTCTCTTCACGGGACGTTCCACCGTAAGCTTGCGGCGGATATGATCGATCACTGCCATACAGACGCTCAACAGAATGACGTTGAGCATTGTGATCTTGGCGGCAAGCGCAATCTCCTCTGCCGTGAATTTTCTGCCGATTGATCCCTGCAACGTTGAAATAAACAGCATGATGCAGCAGGTCGTTACAAAAGCGGCAAGCAGAAAAAAGATAAAGAAATTGCTCACGGTGCTTAGTATTTTTTTCGTTGCGTCGCCCTTTTTCATTTGATCACCGCCTTATATCCGAGCCCGTGAACCGTCTGGATCTCAAACGAGTCACACGCCGAAAGCTTCGCACGTAGCTTGGTCATATAGACGTCCACCGTGCGCGTACCCGTTTGCGTATCCACGTCCCAAAACTCATCCATCAGCTGTGTCCGCGTAAAGGTCTTTTTGGGATACGACAGAAGCTTATAAAGCAGATCGAATTCCCGTGCCGTCAGAGAGATCTCCTCCCCCTTCAGAACTGCCGTGCGTTCGTCCGCGTCCATTACGAAATCCCCGATCTCCAGACGTCGGCTCGACGCGATCTTGAAACGGCGCAGGAGCGCACCGATGCGCAAAAACAGCTCGTCAAGATCGATCGGCTTTGTCATATAATCGTCAATCCCGATGCGATATCCTCTCTGCTTGGATGCAAAATCGTCACGCGCGGTCATGAACAGGATCGGAATATCGTTGTTGAGCGACCGTACGGTCTTGGCAAATTCAAAACCGTCGATCCCGGGCATCATGATGTCCGATACGATCAGATCAAACACCGTTTTATACATCTCGTCGTATGCTTCCTCCGCTCCGAGACAGCCCACTGCCTCATATCCGCTGTGATTCAAAAAGGAACAGACCGAACGGTTCAGGTCACGGTCATCCTCAACCACCAAAATCTTGAACATCGTATAGTCCTCCAAGATATATTTTTCACCAATACACCCTTATTGTAGCACACAAATGTTAAAATTTTGTTTGCGTTTTTGATTTTTTGCGAAAAAAAGATAAGTCCTTTGCTGCTTCTCTTTTTACATTTCTTATTGATTCATGATCTGCTCACTGAGCTTCAGGATCCGATCGGCGTACTTTCTTTTGCGGCTGTTCAGAATTCCGCGGTAGATCGGATAGTTGATCGCCGCGATCAGCATTCCAACAAGTCCGACGGCAATGCCGATCGGCATTGTGTTCACAATTCCGAGGATCGCTCCGAGCTCTGTCATCACCAGGCTCATTCCCGCTCCCATGACAATGGCACCGATGCTTCCGAATACGTATGCGAATACGTTTGCAGGACGCTTTACCTTGGCGTCAAGCTCGCGAAGCTCGTCAAGCTCCGAAGGATTCTTTCCCATGTACTGCGCACGAATTCTTTGCGCCATAAACTGTTGATCGTTTCTGTTCATAACTGTTACCTCTCTTATCGTTGTTGTTTGATTGCTTACAGGCATATGATACGGCTTTGATGTTTTTAATTGTTTTGCAAAATGTTTGTGTTTTGTTAATCTTGTTTTTGATTTTTGAATTTTGTATTTTTTCACAACTGTCTCACCTTTTGAATGTGCAATTTTCACAAATTCAAAATTCTTTGAAAAAAGTCTTGACTTTAGTTTGTTAAAGTGCTATAATACACCTTGTAAATGCGTTTGAGCAGGAATAAGTAGATCGGGGTTTCGCCTCACAGAGAGTTGTCGGTCGGTGCGAGACAATGAGAAGATCCCTATCGAATACCTCCTGCGAGCAGTGCACCGAACAAGCTTTTTCAGTAGGCTGCAACGGGTGTTCCCGTCACAGAACAAGGGTGTTGACAGACACTCTCAAAGGCCGCGACCGTGAGATCGCGGTAAACTGAGGTGGTACCACGGGATCTTCTCGTCCTCTGTATTCGAATTGGAATACGGAGGGCGTGTTTTTTTCCTCTTTTTGAGGTTTTCTCCGCAATTCCAATGACAAAGGAGGTAAAAAAACATGACGGCCGCACAACTTTACACCACCATTGCACTTTGCATCTACGCAGTCACAATGGCACTCATCGGCTGTATCAGCTACGGCAAATCGAAAACGCTCGACGGCTTTCTGATCGGTGGCAGAAACATCGGCGCTTGGATGACCGCATTCTCATACGGGACGACCTATTTCTCAGCAGTTGTATTCGTCGGCTACGCGGGTCAGCACGGCTGGAACATCGGTATCGGAAGCATTTGGATCGGCGTTGGAAACGCAGTGCTCGGATGCCTGCTTTCCTGGCTTCTCTTTGCAAACCGCACCAGAAAAATGACCAAAAAGCTGGAAGCCAAGACCATGCCCGAATACTTTGAAAAACGCTATGATTCCAAAGGCATGAAGATCTTTGCCTCAATCATTATTTTCGTGTTCCTCGTTCCCTACTCCGCCGCAGTCTATAAGGGACTCGGTTCTCTTTTCGGCACAGTATTCCCGGGAGTTGAAACGTGGGTATGGATGCTCATCATCGCATGTCTGACCGCTGTCTATCTCGTTGCAGGTGGTTACATTGCCACGGCTTACACAGATCTGATCCAAGGCATTATCATGATCATCGGTGTCGTTTGCCTCGTTTTCGCAGTCCTCAATCACGAAAACGTCGGCGGACTTGGCGGATTTATTGAAAATCTCGGCAATTTCCAATCTCTGCCCAACGATCCCAATCCCACAACGGGAAATCAGCTGACCAACATCTTCGGTGGAAATTCGTTCAAGTTCCTTTGCGTGAACATCATGCTGACCAGCTTCGGCACGTGGGGACTTCCTCAAATGATCGGAAAATTCTACGCCATCAAGGATACCGCGGCGATCAAGCGCGGCACGATCATTTCTACCGTCTTCTGTTTGGTGATCGGCTGCGGCGCATACCTCATCGGCAGCACGTCCCGTCTGATTCTCGGCGGTCAGCTCCCCGAGGGCGGCGTTGACGCAGTCATTCCCACCGTTCTGATGGAGGTGCTCGGCGGCGGTACGCTCGGCATCATTCTTTTGGCGGTCATCATGATCCTGCTGCTCTCCGCATCGATGTCCACCCTGGAAGCGGTCGTTCTCACCTCCGCCTCCGCGGTTGCCGTTGACCTCATTCCTTCCTTGAGAAAGAAGCCCACCAAGCCCGAGACGCAGATGCTTCTTACCAGACTTCTCTGCCTTGCCTTCGTCGCTTGCTCCTTCATCTTCGCGACGCAGAACATTCCGATCATCGTCAACCTGATGTCCTTCTCCTGGGGCGTGGTTTCGGGCTGCTTCATCGGCCCCTACATCTGGGGTCTGTTCTCCAAAAAGATCACCAAGATCGGCGCATTCGCAGGTATGCTCGCAGGTCTTATGACCGTTGGCGGAGCAACACTCGTAATCTCCCTGCAATCGGGCTTCTCCGCAGCGGCGGCAAAATCCCCCGAAATGGGCGTTATCGCGATGGCAGTCTCTATGATCGTGGTTCCCGTTGTCAGCCTGTTCACCAAGAACAAGGACACGCAGAGAGTGGATGACATCTTCTCCTGCTACGACGAAAAATAATACAACACAACGAAACAAGCCTTTTCCTTTCTTTTGAATTGGAAAAGGCTTGTTTTTTCATTCTGTTTTTTCGGGTTGACAATCCTTCCTTTTTCAGATATAATAATAAATGAAATTTGATTGAAGGAGAGACGAAATGGAATTTTTGAAGTGGTTGCAGAGCATCCGCAATCCGATCCTTGATTGGATCATGGCAACGATCACACATTTTGGCGAGGAAACGCTGTTTATCGTGGTTGCGCTGACCGTTTATTGGTGCCTTGATAAAAAGCGCGGATACTACCTGCTCTTTACAGGCTTTACGGGGATCGTTGGCATTCAGATCCTGAAAATGGCATTTCGCATTCCGCGTCCTTGGGTTCTTGATCCCGATTTTTCGATCGTTGAAAGCGCGCGTGAGGCGGCTACAGGCTATTCCTTCCCCAGCGGACATACACAATGTGCGGTGACGCTTTACGGCGCGATCTCACTCTCCTCAAAAAAGCGTGCGGTGCAGATCGGCGGCATCGTTCTCTGCCTCCTCGTCGCCTTTTCTCGGATGTATCTTGGAGTACATACGCCGCTTGACGTCGGCGTTTCGATCGTCATCGGCGCGATCCTTGTGCTTCTGTTTTATCCGATCGTGCAAAAAGCAACCTCCGACCCGCGCTTTATGTACGGTCTGATCGGTGCAACGCTTCTGCTCGCGCTCGGGAATTTACTGTTTGTGGAGCTTTATCGCTTCCCTGCCGACGTGGATGCCGTCAATCTTCAGGACGCCAAAGAGGTAGCTTGGAAAATGCTCTTTATGATGCTGGGAATGCTCGCGATCTATCCGCTCGACCGACATCTGATCCGCTTTGAAACCAAAGCCGTTTGGTGGGCGCAAATTCTGAAGCTTGCAGGCGGAGTTGCGGTCGTTATGGCGATCCGTATTCTCCTCAAAGCACCTCTCAATGCGCTACTCGGTCCTTCCATCGGCGGTGGCGTTCGTTATCTCTTCGTCGTTCTCGCCGCAGGAACGGTCTGGCCCTTGACCTTTGGATTTTTCTCCAAGCTCGGACAGCCAAAGGAACAAAAACAAGCATAACAGAAGCTCCCACTCGGATACCCGAGTGGGAGCTGTTTGTTTCTCAATCGAATTGCGAGCGGTAAAGCGTACTGTAAAAGCCACCCTTGGCAAGCAGCTCCTCGTGGTTTCCGCGCTCGGTGATGACACCGTTTTGAATGACCAGAATGCAATCCGCGTTCTGAATGGTCGAAAGACGGTGCGCGATCACAAAGCAGGTCCTTCCCTTCATCAATTCTGTCATTGCCTCTTGGATCTTGATCTCGGTTCGGGAGTCCACGTTGGATGTTGCCTCGTCCAAGATCAACATCGGCGCATCCGAAAGCATGGCACGCGCGATCGTGATCAGCTGACGCTGTCCTTTGGAAATATTCACGCCGTCATCCAACAAAAGCGTTTGATATCCGTCGGGAAGTCCCTCAATGTAAGTATCGATCCTCGCCGCTCTTGCTGCCGCATAGACCTGCTCCTCGGTCACGTCCTCTCGACCGTAAACGATGTTTTCATAGATCGTTCCGTAGAAGAGCCACGTGTCCTGCAACACCATGGTATATGCCTTGCGCAGATCGGCGCGCTTGATCGAGGCGATCTCTTTTCCGTCGATGCGGATGCTTCCCGAATTGACGTCATAGAAGCGCATCAGCAGGTTGATGACCGTTGTTTTTCCCGCTCCCGTAGGACCGACGATTGCAATGGTCTTTCCTGCCTCTGCCTTGACCGAAATACCGTGCAGGATCTCTTTTTCGGGAACGTATCCAAAATGGACGTCCGTAAATTCCACCTCGCCTTTGACGTTCTTCAGCTCTTCAGCATCGGGCGCGTCCTCGGGCTCGGGCTCCTCGTCCAATACGCGGAATACGCGATCCGCCGCCGAAAACGCCGACTGAAATTCATGTAAAATATTTGCGAATTCATTGATCGGTCCCGAGAATTTGCGCGAATACTGAACGAACTCGCCCACGCTGCCAAGCGTGATAAAGAACATTGATCCCACAAGCACAACACCGCTTTGTGAATACATATACAGCACGCCGCCGAACATCGCGATCAACGCGATGGAAAGGTTATTGATGAAGTTGACCGTGGGGCCGAGCGTTGCGCCGTAGTATTCCGCACGGTAATATGCTTCCATCGCTTCCTCATTTCTTTTGTTGAAGCGTTGACAGATCACGTCCTCTCTGCCGTATGCCTCAATGGTTCGGCAACCCGACAGCATCTCCTCGGCAAAGCCATTCAATTCACCAAGCTTCTGCGAACGGTTTCGAAAAAGCGGTCTGACCTTTTTGGAGCGGAACTTTGTGAAAATGATCGAGATCGGGACCGTCACCACAAAGATCAGGATCATCGGCTTTGAGATATTCCACATGAAGATCAGCGAACCAATGACCATATATACGCTCGTCATGACCTGGATCAAGTCATGGGAAAGCGAATTGTTGACCGTGTCGATGTCATAGGAAATACGGCTGATGATGTCACCGACCGCATGTGTGTCAAAATAGGTGATCGGTAAGCGATTCAGCTTTTCAAAGAGCTGTTTTCTCATGCTGTACACGATCTTCTGGCTAAGCGTGATCATGATGACCGAAAGCACGTAAGAAAGCACGGCTGCCACCGCATAGCAGATCAACATTCGGATCACGTTTTCCCATACCGTATCGAACTGTACGCCGCCTTCTGCAGCGATCGCGTCGATGGCTTCTCCGGAATACATCGGTCCCAACAGCGAGAGCTGATTGGATACCAGCGTGAAGAGCAATGCAAGCAAAAACAGCTTCCAATGCTGAAAAACGTATTTTCCGAGTCGCTTTAAGATCGCTCCCGTTGCTTTTCGATCCAATTTTTTATCCATGGGACGTGCCTGCATATTCCGCATACCGCCGCGCATGCCTCCGCCAAATCCGCCTCTATTCAACGAAAGCACCTCCCATCTGCGAGTCACTGATCTCCTTATATTCCTTGCACGTATTCAGCAGCTCCTCGTGTGTCCCCTTCCCGATGATCTCTCCGTTTTCCAGCACCAAGATCAGATCGCTCTGCATGACCGAGCTGACACGTTGCGCAACGGTGATCACGGTAGTGTTGGCTTGCTCCTTCCGCAATGCAACACGCAGGGCGGCATCGGTCTTATAGTCCAGCGCGGATGAGCTGTCATCGAGGATCAGGATGTACGGATCTGCCGCCAGAGCGCGCGCAATGAGAAGTCGCTGTCTCTGTCCGCCCGAAAGATTGGTTCCCTTCGCGGAAAGCAGATGCCCGTAGCCGTCGGGCAACGCCTCGATAAAATCATGCGCCTGCGCGATCTTTGCTGCTCGAACGATCTGCTCCTTTGTCAGATCTCTGCCAAAGCGGATATTCTCTTCAACCGTGTCGGCATAGAGAAAATCATTTTGCAAAGCCACTCCGAACAGTGCGGAAAGCTCTTGCTTTTCAAAGCTCCGAACGTCCTTTCCGTCAATGCGGATGCTTCCTTTTCCAACGTCGTAAAACCGCAACAAAAGCTTGATCAGCGTTGATTTTCCGCTTCCCGTGCTTCCGATGATACCAAGGCTTCCGCCTCTTGGAAGCGCAAAATCAATTTCCTTGAGGTGGTCGTGCTTACCCGTATAGGAAAAGCTGACGTGATCAAACACGATTCCCTCCTCAACCTTTTTACCGCAGTCCTTTTCTTTGGCTTCACATGAAAGCCCCTCGGGGGCATTCATGACCTGGGCGATGCGGTTTGCGGATGCCGCGCATTTGGTATACATGATAAACATTCTCGAAACCGTCATCATCGCCATGGAGATCAAGGTGAAATACTGCATAAACGCAATGACCGTTTCGGGATCGGACTTGGAATCGGAAACCGTGATCGCGCTGATCGCGACAACGGCTGTAATGCCCGCGTTCATGAGCAGGTTCATGATCGGATTGACCGATCCCATGATCATTCCAACGCGGCGTTCCTCGGTGGAAAGCGTATAGTTGACCTTGTCATAACGATCGTTTTCATATTCATTTTTGGAAAGTGCCTTGATCACGCGGATGCCTTGCGCATCCTCACGCACGACGCGGACCATATTGTCCACGGAGGTCTGCACCTTGGCGTACAGCGGAACGCCCTTGCGTGAAATGAAATACACCGTTACAAAGATAAACGGCAGGATCATCAGCATGACCGTTGCAAGGCGCGGATCCATCACCATTGTGATCGCGATACCGCCCACAAGCAGGATCGGCGCACGCACGCCCATCCTCTGCATCATTCCCACGAAGTTATGAACGTGGTACGTATCGGTCGTGATGCGCGACTCCAGCGACGGGATCGTAAAGCGATCGGTCTGCTCGGCGCAAAGCCTCATCGTTTTGGCAAACAGATCCTTCCGCATCTCTCCCGCGAAGTCCTTGGAAACCTTTGCCGCCATGCGATTGGCAATGATATTACATAGACACGCCACTCCCGCGCACAGGATCATCAATCCGCCCCAGAACAGGATCTGCTGAAGGTCCTGCGTAACGACGATCTCCTTTAGGATATGCGTCAGGATATACGGCAAAAACAGCTCCACGACCGTTCCCAGAACCTTGATCGAAAAGCCAACCCCCATGCGCGGTGCAAAGGGCTTTAGGCGTTGCAACAAATACTTCATCAAGCACCTCCCGTAACCAGAGCATCCACCGCTTCCTTGGCGTTTTGCTCCAATCGCTCAAGCACCGCGTAAAATTGCTCCAGCTCCTCCTCGCTCACGCCCTGCGCGATGCGTTCGTTCCAATCACGCGCAATGCCTCTGACACGCGGCAAAAGCTCCTCGCATTTCGTTGTTGGAAAAATGCGGTAGATCCGCTTATCTCCCGCATCGGGACGGCGTTCGATATATCCTTTTTCTTCCAGCTGATTCAAAGTCCTTGTGACCGTGCTTTTGTTCAGGCACAAATGCTTTGCAAGCTGCTCTTGTGTCAGCCCGGGATGTCCTCCGACGGCAAGCAAGAAGCTATGGTGACATGCGCACAGCTCCTCATCCTTCATCTGCTCCCCGCGATAGATCCCCTGACATCGGCTGATCACGTTCATTCTCCTCATGATCGCAAGCATCTTTTTTCTCCTTCTCAAAAACCGTTGCAGATGCAACGGTTGCATATGCAACTATTATAGCACGTGTTGGAATAAATTGCAATCCCATTTTTTTATTTTTTATCGAATTTCGTCTGTTCGCGGTACTATTTAATGAAAGAAAATGCGAAAACCTTTAAAATATTTGTAAATACCACTTGCTTTTTGAAGGGAAATTGTGTATAATATTATGTATCTATAAATTGAACAGCCGTAAAAAGCTGCGATCAAAAACACATAAGCAAAAGGAAGGACAATTATCATGAATGTACTTGTTGTTAACGCAGGCTTTTCTTCCCTGAAATATCAGGTGATCGACACCGCCACAGGCGATCTGAAGGCAAAGGGTATTTGCGAAAGAATCGGCGCGGCAGGCTCCGCGATCGAGCATAAGATCAACGGCGAAAAATACGTCAACGAATATCCCATGCCCAATCACTCTGCCGCTATGAAGATCGTTGCGGACACTCTGACCGATCCCAAGATGGGCTGCGTAAAGGATATGAGCGAGATCGAGGCTGTCGGACACCGCGTTGTCCACGGCGGTCCTTACTTCTTTGAGAGCTGTTTGGTTACCGATGAGGTTCTGGAAAAGCTGAAGCTCTGCTGCGATTTCGCACCTCTTCACACCCCCGCTCACCTGATGGGTATTGAGGGCTGTCTTGACGTTATGCCCAACACCCCCCAGGTTCTGGTTTTTGATACCGCCTTCCATCAGACCATGCCCGCGTGCGCTTACACCTATCCGCTCTCCGCAGATATGATCGAAAAATACAAGATCCGCCGCTACGGCGCACACGGAACCTCTCACCGCTACGTTTCTCAGAAAATGTGCGAGAACCTTGGCAAGGTAGAGGGCACGAAGATCGTTACCTGCCACCTTGGAAACGGTTCTTCCATTTCCGCAGTGAAGGACGGTAAGGTCATCGATACCTCCATGGGCTTCACTCCTCTGGACGGTGTTGAAATGGGTACTCGTTGCGGCTCCATTGACCCTGCAATCGTTCCCTTCCTCATGGAGAGAGAAAACATCGCTCCCGATGCAATGAGCAACTATATGAACAAGAAGTGCGGCTTCCTCGGTCTTACCGGCATGTCCGACTCCCGTGACCTTGAGGCTGCTGTGGAGAACGGTCCGAGCGATCCCAACTATGAGGCTTGCAATTTGGCTACCAGCGTTCTCTTCTACCAGGTCAAGAAGTTCATCGGCGCATATACCGCCGCTATGGACGGTCTGGATGCGATCGTATTCACTGCAGGTCTTGGTGAGAACAACCCCCGTCTGCGTGAGGTCGTTTGCGAAGGCCTTGGTTACTTTGGCGTAAAGATCGACAAGGAGCTCAACGCAAAGATGCTTCGTCAGTCCAACATCGTCAAGCTCTCCACTGACGACTCCAAGGTTCTCGTTTACCTCATTCCTACCAACGAAGAGCTGATGATCGCTCAGGACACCGCTCTGCTGGCAGGCAAAAAGGCTTAATTATTATTCCGTTTGTTAAAAACGAAAGGATCTTTCTTTTATGAAATGGACATCTCTTAACGAATTGCGTGAAAAATATTTGCAATTCTTCGAATCCAAGGGACATCTTCGTCTCCCCTCGTATCCCTTGGTTCCCATCAATGATAAATCCCTGCTCCTGATCAACTCGGGAATGGCTCCCATGAAAAAATTCTTCACGGGCGAGGAAAAGCCGCCGCGCAACCGCGTAACGACCTGTCAGAAGTGTATCCGTACGCCCGACCTCGAGCGCGTCGGACATACCGCAAGACACGGTACGTTCTTTGAAATGCTCGGCAACTTCTCCTTTGGTGACTACTTCAAGGACGAAGCCATTCCGTGGGCTTGGGAATTTCTCACCAAAACCTTGGAGATTCCCGAGGATCTTCTCTGGCCCTCCATCTATGAAAACGATGAGGAAGCATACGAGCTTTGGCTCAACAAGGTTGGCGTTCCCGCCGAGCATATCGTTCGTCTTGGCAAGGCAGACAACTTCTGGGAGCATGGCACGGGTCCCTGCGGTCCCTGCTCCGAGATCTATTTCGACCGCGGAATCAAATACGGCTGCGGTTCTCCCGACTGTAAGCCCGGATGTGATTGCGATCGCTATATGGAGATCTGGAACAACGTATTCTCCCAGTTCAACAACATGGGTGACGGTACTTACACCGAGCTTGCGCAGAAGAACATCGATACCGGTATGGGCTTGGAGCGTCTCGCTTGCATCATGCAGGGCGTTGACAATATGTTCGAGGTTGATTCGATCCGCAAGGTCATTGATAACGTCTGCGCGATCGCCGGCAAGGAATACGGCAAGGATAAGAACACCGATATTTCCATTCGCGTTGTGACCGACCATATCCGTTCCGCGACCTTCATGATCTCGGACGGTGTGATTCCCTCCAACGAGGGACGCGGCTACGTGCTTCGCCGCATTCTTCGCCGCGCTTGCCGTCACGGTAAGCTCCTCGGCATCAACCGTTCCTTCCTGCCTGAGCTTTGTCTGGTAGCCATCGGCGAATCCGAGGGCGCATACCCCGAGCTTGCCGAGAAGAAGGATTATATCCTCAAGGTCATCTCCATGGACTAGGAACGCTTTGATGCGACCATTGATGCGGGACTTTCCATTCTTTCCAATCTGATCGAGCGCGCGCACGCCGACAATGCAACCACCGTTTCGGGTGACGACGTATTCAAACTTTACGATACCTTCGGCTTCCCGATCGATCTGACGCGCGAGATCGCGCAGGAAGCAGGACTTGCCATTGATGAGGAGCGTTTTACAGCTCTGATGCAAGAGCAAAAGGTACGCGCACGCGAAGCGCGCGCCAATATCAGCGGTTGGTCCAACGCTTCCAAGAATTTGCTGACCGATCTTCCCCTGACCGAGTTCAAGGGCTATGACACGCTCTCTTGTGATGCTAAGGTGCTTGCAATTCTTTGTGATGATATGTCTGTCAACGAGGTATCCGAGGGCGAATGCTCCGTCATTCTTGACGCAACGCCCTTCTACGGTGAAGGCGGCGGACAGGTTGGCGACACGGGCGAGCTGCTTTGCGGAAGCACAACGCTTACCGTTACCGATACCAAAAAGACCGACGGTGTTTACATCCACCTCTGCTCCGTGGCAAACGGCGTTTTGAAGGTAGGTGACACCGTACAGGCACAGGTGGATGCGCATCGCCGTGAAGCGATCATGAGAAACCACTCGGCATGTCACCTTTTGCAAAGTGCTTTGCGCCGCGTGCTCGGCAATCACGTTGAGCAGGCAGGCTCTTACGTTTCCGATTCGGTTTGCCGCTTTGACTTTACGCACTTTGCCGCTATGACTGCGGAAGAGCTCGCAGCCGTGGAAAGCATCGTCAACGCCGAGATCCTGGCAGGCATGGAAGGCTCCATGACTCCCATGGAGCTGGAAGAAGCCAAGAAGCTTGGTGCTATGGCTCTCTTCGGTGAAAAATACGGCAAGATCGTTCGCGTGGTTCGCATGGGTGAAAGCTCCATCGAATTCTGCGGCGGTACACACGTCGATAATACCGCAAAGATCGGTCTGTTCAAGATCCTTTCCGAATCCTCGGTTGCCGCAGGCGTTCGCCGCATTGAAGCAACCACGGGTGAGGGTGTTCTGAAATTGCTTGCGGAAAAGAACGCATTGATCGCGCAAACCGCTAAGGAATTGAAGGTACAAAAGCCCTCTGACCTTGCAAAGCGTGCATCCCAGATGCAAGCGGAAATTGCCGCAATGAAGAAAGAGATCGACTCCCTCAACAGCAAGATCGCCGCTTCCCGTCTGGATTCCATCATGGCAGACGCGGTTACCGTCAAATCGGTTCGTTTGGTTGCTACCGATCTTGGAGAGCTTCAGACCGACGTTGCGCGTTCCCTGGCTGATGAGATCAAGGCTCGCTATGATGATGTTGTTGCTGTTCTCGCCGTACAGTATGACGGCAAGCTGAACTTCCTTGCTGTTGCGGGTAAGGATGCGGTTGCCGCAGGCGCACACGCCGGCAAGCTGGTCGGTGCGGTTGCCGCTGTTACAGGCGGTAAGGGCGGCGGACGTCCCGACAACGCAATGGCAGGCGGTAAGGAGATTTCCAAAATTTCCGATGCGCTGACAAGTGCCGTAGATACGCTTAGCGGAATGTTGAAATAATTTTTTCAAGGCTACTGTTGTTTTACAGTAGCCTTTTTTATCACATTACTTCATATTTTCTTTCCTATACCAATGAAAATGTTCTTATTTCTATTGACATTTTCTTGTTTTTTTGATATAATATAGGTACGTCAACCGACGAAAAAAACATTTAAAGGAGATCGTTATGAAAAAAACACTTAGAAATGTAATCGTTCTTTTGACTGCTCTTCTCCTTGTTGTGTCTCTTGCCGCTTGTGACAAGTCCGCTAACATTAAGAAAGCGTTTGAAGATGCAGGTTACACCGTAACGTCCGCAAAAGCTACCGATGACTCTGTAAAAGGTCTTCTCGATCTGCTTTTGAACGATGAGCAAATGAAGGAAGCTGAAAATTATGAGATCATTCTTTGCAAAGTTGACGGTTTGCTTAACATCGGAAAAACCGCTGTTGTCCTGAAGGTTCCCTCTGCGGGCGACCTGAAGAACTTCCTCACGGTTGAGGATGAGGACGGCAAGAAGGATACATCCGTTTACGACAAGGCTGTTGAAGACGGTAAGATCAACGGAAATTGCATGATCTTCACCGCAAGCAGCGAGTCTCTTGAAATTTTCAAAAAAGCATAATAACAAGGCGCGGCATCTTTTGGATGCCGCGCTCTGTTATTCGATATGAGTTTTATATAAAAATAGAACCCCGCGCGGTGTTTTTTACCGTTCGGGGCTCTATCTTTTTCAGATTGATCAGTCTGCGTAAACGCTGACCTTCTTCTGAGTCTTGGTCTTGTGCTCAAACTTTACACGACCGTCGATAAGAGCAAACAGAGTGTAGTCCTTGCCTACGCCGACGTTTTCGCCTGCGAGAACTGCGGATCCTCTTTGTCTTACGATGATGTTGCCGGCAACAACTGCCTGACCGTCAGCCTTCTTAACGCCAAGGCGCTTGGACTCACTGTCACGACCGTTTTTGGTAAAACCGACACCCTTCTTATGAGCAAAGAACTGTAAACTGAGTCTCAACATCATTCTTTTCCTCCTGATTTTGTTTGTGACCTTTCGGTCTCTTTGCTGCGACGAAGCTTATTCCTCGTACGGTACGTCTTTTACCGATACGTCTAAGTAATCTCCGTATTCCTCCAGCATGTCACTGAGCTGACAATAATATCCCATCATGATCCCCGATACCGCATACCGCTTATAATCATCCGACTCATAATCAGGCAATGCCGCTTTCGCGCGCACCCGAATGCGTGTGTCGTTGTCCTCAATGTCATAATCGACCGAGGATGCGTATGCGACCTCAATGGTATTGATCAGAAACATCGTCATCGACGAGAGCGCCGCGCACAAAATATCGTCGCCTGCTTCTCCGTATCCCGTGTGACCCTGCTCTTCAAATCCGTAGAATACCCCGCCGCTTCTGAAAAACACGATTTTCGTCATGTCCGCTTCGGTTGGTTGATCAACCCTCGATCTTCAGAATCTGAACCTTCGTAAAAGGCTGTCTGTGACCGATCTTCTTCTTCTCGTTCTTCTTGGACTTGTACTTGATCACGTAGATCTTCTTGTTCTTACCGTTCTTGAGCACCTTGGCCGTAACCTTAGCGCCTGCAACAGTGGGAGTACCTGCCTTGAAGCCGTTGTCGTCGGACAATGCCATAACGCTGTCGAAAACGATTTCGTCTCCTTCATTGGCGTCGAGCTTTTCAACAAAGATGATGTCCTGCTCGATTACTTTGTACTGCTTTCCGCCGGTCTGAATTACTGCAAACACGAAAAGCACCTCTCTTTCTGATAGTCTCGCTGAATAATGGCGGTGCTTTTTTTGGCACACTTAAAAAAGCCATTTTCACGCGGCAAATTATTATACCATTTATTCGATCGCTTGTCAAGACCTTTTTTGATCATTTTTAAAAATATTTTTCTTTTTTTTCAATCATACTATTATCATCCCGCTTTTTTCTCCTATTTTAGAAATTATGTAAATTTTATTAAAAATCAGCGAACACTATTGACAATCATGTGATTGTGTTGTATAATTATAGCAACTTCAAAATTCTCAAGGAGGAATTGTTTTGAATCATCATTTTCAACCGCTCGATTCCGTTCTGAACGCGCTTGAAACCTCTGCTCAATCGGGACTCAACTCCGATCAAGTGAAGAAAAAGCAAACGGAATTCGGTCCAAACAAGCTTCGTGAAAAGAAAAAGAAAACAACGCTGCAACGCTTCGCGGAACAGTTCAAGGACGTTATGATCCTGATCCTCATTGCCGCCGCGATCATCTCCTTCGTTGTGATCTGTTTGGAAAAGAACTGGGGAGAGCTTTTTGAGCCCTGCCTCATTCTCCTGATCGTCATTCTCAATGCGGTCATGGGAGTTTATCAAGAAGGAAAAGCAGAAAAAGCGTTGGATGCACTGAAAAATATGTCCGCACCGCACGCTCGCGTCATTCGCAACGGTTCCGAGCAGGTGATCGATGCCTCCGAGCTCGTTCCCGGTGACATCATCAAGCTGGAAGCGGGTGACTTTGTTCCCGCAGATGCCCGTCTGATCCAGAGCGTCAGCCTCAAATCCGAGGAATCCGCATTGACAGGCGAATCCGTCCCCTCCGAAAAGGATGCGACCGCATCCGTTGCGGAAAACGCGCCCATCGGTGACCGCACCAACATGATCTTCTCGGGCTGTAGCATTACCTACGGCACCGCTCTCGCGGTCGTTACCTCCACGGGTATGGACACCGAAATGGGTAAGATCGCCAACCTGCTGGACGGTGAGACCGATGCGCAGACCCCTCTGCAAAAGAAGCTTGCCGACCTTGGCAAGATCCTTGGTGTGGTTGCGATCGCCGCTTGCGCCATCATCTTCGTTGTTGGATTGCTCAATCAGATTCCCCCGCTCGAGATCTTCATGACCGCAGTTTCTCTTGCAGTCTCCGCGATCCCCGAGGGACTTCCCGCGATCGTTACGATCGTTCTTTCCATCGGCGTGCAACGCATGGTAAAGAAAAACGCGCTGATCCGCCGCTTGCCTGCGGTTGAAACGCTCGGCGGTGCTTCGGTCATCTGCTCGGATAAGACGGGTACCTTGACGCAGAACCGTATGACCTTGACCAAGGCATACGTTGACGGAACCGACGATACCGAAGCGATCTCCTCTTCCAACTCCGATCCCATTCAAAAGCTGTTGACCTACGGCACGCTTTGCTGTGACGGCTCTGTTATTTTCAACGGTGACGAGGAGCAGCACATCGGTGATCCCACAGAGACCGCGATCGTTCTCGCGGCTCACAAAAACGGACTTGAAAAGGATGCTCTGAATACGCAGTATCCCCGCCTTGCAGGCATTCCCTTTGATTCCGACCGCAAGCTGATGACGACCGTCAACCGCATTGACGGCAAAAACGTCGTCATCGTCAAGGGTGCGTTTGATATGATGGCACCCCGCTGTATCAAGGGCAACGTCGAAAAAGCAAAAGAGATGACCGATCGGATGAGTGCCGACGCGCTCCGTGTATTGGCTGTCGCTTATAAAGAAATTGATACGGTCCCCGAAAATCCCACCTCCGAGGCACTTGAAAAGGATCTTACCTTTATGGGTCTTGTGGGTATGATCGACCCGCCCCGCCCCGAGGCAAAGGAAGCCGTTGCGCTCTGTCGCCGCGCGGGTATCAGACCCGTTATGATCACGGGTGACCACGTTGTGACCGCATCCGCCATTGCAAAGGAGCTTGGTATTCTGCAGGAGGGCGACCGTGCCATCACGGGTGCTGAACTTGACGCAATGAATGACACCGAGCTGGACGCGCAGGTTGAAAGCATTTCCGTTTATGCGCGCGTATCTCCCGAAAACAAGATCCGCATCGTTAAGGCATGGCAACGCAAGGATCAAGTCGTATCCATGACGGGTGACGGCGTGAACGACGCGCCCGCGCTCAAAGCTGCCGACATCGGCTGCGCAATGGGCATCACGGGTACGGACGTTGCAAAGGGTGCTGCCGACATGACCTTGACAGACGATAACTTTGCCACCATCGTTGACGCGGTTCAGGAAGGTCGCGGAATCTATTCCAATATCAAAAAGGTCGTTGGATTCCTTCTCGGAACCAACATCGGTGAGGTCATTACCGTCTTTGCCGCAATGCTTCTCTGGCACAAAACACCCCTTCTCTCCATGCATCTTCTGATGATCAATCTGGTCACCGACAGTCTCCCCGCAATCGCCCTTGGCATGGAAGCGGTGGAAAAAGACGTCATGGATCACAAGCCGAAGCCCAAGCACGAGGGAATCTTCGCAGGTGGTTTAGGTGTTCGCGTTGTGCTTCAGGGACTGATGTTCGCGGCACTCACCCTGATCGGATTTAAGGTCGGTGAGTATTACGCACAGGACGTTCTCAAGCTTGTTGACAGCGATCTCATCCTTCAATACGGACAGACGCTTGCCTTCATGGTCCTTGCACTTTCCCAGGTCGTGCAGGCATATAATATGAGAAGTGAACACTCGCTCTTCAAGATCGGTCCCTTCAGCAACCATACGCTCAACTGGGCGGCTCTTGCTTCCACCGCTCTCGTAGCACTCGTTCTCTTTACTCCCCTTGGTGTGATCTTTAAGATCACCATGCTTCCCTGGCAGCTTTACCTCATCGGACTTGGACTGGTTTTGGTTCCCTTCGTTGTGATGGAGATCTGCAAGCTGATCAAGCATCTCCTTCACCGCTAAAATAAAAATCAACTGATTATTAGGAGGTGAGAGTGTGAAAAGAAAATTGAATGCCGTGAAAAATCTGTTGACCAGGCGGCTCTTTATCGTGCTGCTCATCATCGCACAGATCCTGCTGATCGTATTCTTCATTCTGGAATACGCAAAGCTTCGTTGGCTTTCCGAGCTTTTGAACATCATCAGCTTTTTCACCGCTCTCCACCTCCTGATCCGTTCCGACAAAAGCGCGTTCAAGCTTTCTCTTGTATTTCTCATTCTGCTCTTCCCTCTCTTCGGAGGAGCACTCTACTGGATCATGCATCTTCAGACCACGGATATCGGCTACCGCAAGCGTTTCCGACATACCGAAGAGCAGAGCCGACTGGCGTCCACACACCATTCAACACCCGCAAAAGCGGTTGAAGATGCCGTTCCCGAAAGCAAGCGGTTAATGTACTATTTGCAGGACACGGCAGGCTTCCCCGTCTATCAGAATACGGAAACCAAGTATTTCCCGACGGGATCCGCAATGCTGGACTCTGTTCTGCAAGACATTCAAAGCGCGAAACGTTATATCTTCCTTGAATATTTCATCATCGAAGAAGGCGAAATGTGGGACTCCATCCTTGAAGCCTTGAAGGAAAAGGTCGCGCAAGGTGTCGATGTTCGCCTGATCTATGACGATCTCGGATGCTTTTTGACCTTGCCACCCAAATATGACGCAAAGCTTCGTGCCCTCGGCATTCAATGCAAGGTATTCAACAAAGTACATCCGTTTTTGAGTACCGCGCACAACAACCGCGATCACCGAAAGATCCTTGTTGTTGACGGCACCGTCGCCTATACGGGTGGCATCAACCTCGCCGATGAATATATCAATAAAAAGATCAAGTACGGTCACTGGAAGGACAGCGCGATCCGCCTCTACGGTGCGGGCGCGTGGAGCTTTACCGTCATGTTCCTGCATATGTGGAACAACCTCAATTACAAAAAGCAGGAAGTGATCGAGACGTATCTTCCCGAGGCACTTCCGACCGCCCATAACAGCGGCTGGGTACAGCCCTACACCGATACGCCGATCGACCGCGAGAACGTGGGAGAACACGTTTATATGCGCATCATCGAAGGCGCGCAGGATTATCTCTATATCGCAACGCCTTATTTGATGGTCGACAGCGATATGCTCTCCACGCTCAAGATCGCCGCCAAAAGCGGTGTGGACGTTCGCATCCTCACGCCCAATATTCCCGATAAAAAAGCGGTACACTTTACCACTCGCTCCTACTATCGCGAGCTCATCGACGCAGGGATCCGAATCTATGAATACACAGGTGGATTTATTCACTCCAAGATCTTTCTCTCCGACGATCGCATTGCAACCGTCGGAACGACCAATTTGGATTTTCGGAGTCTCTATTTCCATTTTGAGTGTGGCACCTGTCTTTACCGCACCGATTCGATCGCTCAGATCAAGAAGGATTACCTGAACACCATGGAGCGTTGCTACGAGATCAAAGCCGAGGATTGCAAGAAAAACATCCTCGTCCGATTTTTCCAAAGCATCTGCCGTGTGTTCGCACCGTTGATGTAACAAGCAAAAACGCATTCGATTGCATCGTCTCACAAGAGACGTCGCAATCGAATGCGTTTTCTTTTTTTATTCTTCCTCGACTGTTTCCAGCAAAAAGCTGACGGGGCGAAATCCGTCGTTGCAGGAGATCATCGCGGAATACGGATTTTTCATCCACCCGTCATAAAAGTTTCCGCCTCCCTGTGCCAAGGTCATCACGAATTTTTCCATGCTCTCCCATGCGCTGGGGCAAAGGTCATTCGGTCGTTCGCCGTTTTTGGAATAAAAGATCTGTCCCGTCCGAACGTCACACGTGTGCTCGATCGGGTTTTCATAAAGCTCCATCAGATCTTTGTATTCGCTGATGCGCACAGCTGTAATTTTCACGGTTTTCATGCCATTCCTCCGTTTTTCATGCGTGCGATCAGATCTCCGCCGTTTGCCTTGAGCCAACGGTAAGCGATCTCGTAATCGGGCAATATCTGCTTCACGGTCGCCCAAAACGCGTCGGAATGGTTCAGCTCCTTGATGTGACACAGCTCGTGGACGATCACGTAATCGATGACGTGCGGAGGCGTGAGCATCAAAAGACAGTTGAAATTCAGATTGCCCTGCGAGGAGCAGCTTCCCCAACGCCCTTTCTGATTGCGTATGGTGATCTTCCCATAAGTGACACCGATACGCGATGCGAAATACGCTACCCGCGCGGGAATGACCTTTAGTGCTTGATCTGCCAACCGTTTGATGTCCTCTCCCGTCAGGGGCGGCAGCTGCGCGCGTTGATCGTTCTGCGCCTTCAGCTTTGCCTGCGAGCGCAAGATCCATGCGGATTGTTCCTTTACCAGCGCGCAAATATCCGCCTCGGGAACGTGATGCGGTGCGCGTACCAACACGGTGCCGTCGGGCAAGATCTGAATGGCGACCTTGGTCCTGTTACTGCGCAGAATCTGAAAATGAAGTCTGTTCTCGCTCATTTATCCTTATCTCCTCATTTTAAAGCTTGGTCTGCGACCGCAGATTTTGGAAAAGGCTTTCGCATCTGTATCAAGCGAAAGCCTTTTTTTGATTATTGTTTATGTATTTTCGCTTCGATCACCGTGATCACGGTTCCCATCACGAACACCGTCAAAAGTGAAATCAGCGCGATCAGCTCGATCGGCATGCGGTATGACGGGAAGCAGAAGTGGCGCAGAACCAGATATCCGACCACCAGCAAGGCGATCACAACAAGTGCCAGGAAAAGAGAGAGGAAAAATACCTTCCATGGCTTTTTGATCGCTCTTTGCGCCTTCTGTTCCTCGCGCTTTGCATCTTCGTTTTCTTTTGCGACGTAATAGAACAAACGTCCCGTCAGTCCAACAAACGCAACGGCGCCCCATGCTTTGAGCATATTTTCCGACAGCGGTGCCTTTTCCTTCTTTGCCATGCGACATTCTCCTTCCTTCTTTTTTTCTTATATTCACTATACCACAAAAATCGCGAATTGTCAACCGTTCTTTCAAAAAACCTTCGCTTTTTTCAAAACAAAAAATATGGGAAGAGACTTTTCCCAAAAAAGTCTCTTCCCTTTTTTTATGGAACTGCTTTTACAATTATTCGGTCATGAACCAATAATACCAATCAAATTCCATCTTTTCCGCCATCGCACCGCCAAGCGAAGGAAGCTCTTCGCCGATTACGGTATACGCGCCAACGACGTATTGGTAATTATAGAGGATGTCTCCTTCGGTGTAAGCACCGTCAATGGAAATGCTGAAATTATCGTAGTCCTCAACGAAAACATTGCGAAGCTCTGCAAAGAGAGCGGCAGATACGGTGTAAGAACCGTCTGCGTTCTTCGTCAGATAGCGGTTTACGTCATAAAGAATGCTCGACTTAACTGCCCATGCGGAGATCTCTCCGTTATATAGCTCCTCAACCAGCGTACCGTTCTCGTACTTGCAAGCAACCCAGACGCAGTTGGTCTCGCTGATGGGAAGATAACCGTAAACGTAAACGGTCTCGCCGAAGTCTGCCTTGCCCTTGATGTACATGGTGCTGCCGGAGGTAAGCTTCATGGTCTCAAGGTTCATCTGCTCAAAGCCGTTCTCATCCTTGATCTCGTACAGATTGATGTATCTGCCATCGACCTTTGCGAAATAAGAAGGCATCAGAATGGTTACCTCCACCATGTTCGCATAAGAAGCGGTCACGTCGTTTCCGTTTGCGTCGTAAACGTCATATTCGAGTGCCATCTTATCCGTGACGGGTTTACCCATGGAGGGATCGAACATGTTATCCGTGTTTTCGATCTTTTCGCCGATCACCAAATATACGTCGCCCGTATTCTCATCCCACTCGTGGTTGAACGTATAGCAGGTGCCGTCCTTTGCAACGAGATATTGGAAAGAATAGCCGTGGTCACCCCAGTAACCTTCCTTGGTCGCGTAGATCTCAAGACCGTAATTTGCGGACATCTGCGCATCCTTTTCAACGATCTCTTCGATCGGGAAATCAATGTAAGGCGCGCTCAATTCAAATTCATACTCTGCCTTCGTATTCAATCCGCTGATCACGAGATTGCCGTTTGCATCGTACGTTTGAGAGATCTTATTGCTCGTTGCCGCATTGAGATGCTCGGGGATGGTGACCTTTGCGTTGGGATCCTGCTTGAGTTCAAGCTTCAGATCAACGATCGGTGCCTTTTGACCGTCCGCGATCATGGAAACGTCACCCTCGATCACAAAAGAAGTGATCTTGCCGTCCGCATTCACTGCAAGCGTGAAGCCCATTGCATCGACCGCGAACATATTGATATAGCCCTTCGCCATTGCAATAATCTCTGCGAGGGTGAACATATTTTCCTCAACGGAGGGCTCCTCTGTGGAAGGAATGTCTTCCTCGGGAGCACTCTTCTCGGAAGACGTCATATCGTTTTTTTCTTCCTCTACGGGAGGATTGGGAACGGTAGACTCATGCTGGGGAGGAGGCAGCTCTTCATCAGCACTGCCGCCTGCGGAAAGCGTAATGGTGATCTCACCGACGTGCATTGTGGTAAAGATTTCGCTTGCCCAATCGTAAAACGCGGTCAGCGTCATTGTTTCATCCTGATACAGCATTGAAACAAGCTCATCCAACGTCACGTCACGGCATTCATTCAACATTTCTTCGATATCAAATGCTTCTCCGCTCTCCTCGGTCACGTATGCGTTGATCATCGCATAAAGCTCTTCCATCGTGAAGGCGCCGCTATCCTGAACAAACTTGATTGCCTGATCGATAAAGGTGCCGCAGGTCATATCACCCGTGATCGTCGCACGGATATGTGCTTCCAAAGTAGCCCAGTCGGTTACTTCGGGATTGATCTGACCCATGTTGGGAGCAAGCAGGCTGTAGATATAGTCTGCAACGGTCATCTCACAAACCGCTTCCAGCGCCTCAACGTATGCCTTTACGGCATTCAGCGTGGGAATGGCGTCAAACGCGTACGTCTTACCGTTTCCGTTTTCCGTAACGGTGATGATGCCCTCGAACGCCTTCAAGCAATCGTCCACGGTGGGAAGTGTTACACCCTCGACCGCCTTGATCTCGGTCTCAATGCCGAGCTCCTTTGCAAGAGTAGCGTATGCCGTATCCAACAGATCGGCAAAAGCCATCAGCTCCTCTGCCTTCATTTCCTGACCGAGGTAGGTCATCAGCGCTTCAATGCGCGCGCCCTCTTCTGCAATGAATGCCTGCAGCTCGGTGCGGAATTGCTTCAAATATGCTTCCGCGCTGTCATTCATCAGCACGCTTGCCTTATCCAAAACGGTAACATAATCCGCAAAGGTTGCCTCTATGCTTGCGTCGAGATCATAGATATCGACCGATTTTCCATCCTTCTCGCACGCGGCAAGAACGCCGTCACGGTAGAGTGCCGAAATCGCTTCAACATCCTCTCCCTCGGTCAAAACGTACTCAAACCATGCAAGATAAATGCCGTTTTCCTTGCATACGGTCATATTGACCGCTACGCTCATCGGACCGCTGCCTGCCACAAAGGAAAGTGTGCCGTTTTCTTCACCCAACAGGTTTACGTAAACCGACTCGATCAATTCCGAATAGGAGTCCATAACGGTATCCTCGGGGACGCCCAACGCGGGAATCTCCTCCGATGCCATCGCTCCGCAAACGCCGCAGGTGTGCGTTTTGGTGCCTGCCTCGGTCGCGGTCGCATCCTTGGTGACCGTCCAGTCGCCCCAAGCGTGCGCAACCATTGCCGTAGGCGTTCCTGCTGCTACGGTAACGCCGCAATCACGGCATACGAGGTCACCCGTATAGCCTTCTGCCGTACAGCTTGCCGCGATCGTGTTGCGCAGCTCGGTGTTTGCGTGTGCGCATTCCTTGGTGGGACCGCACGATGCCAAGAGCATGCAGAGAACCAACAAAATCGGCAAAATACGAACTGTTAATGTTTTCATACTCATTTCATCCTTTCTTGAGTCTTTTTGTAAGAAGAGGATCCTCTTCTTTGGATATCTATATTATACTATTTGAGCTCCAAATTGTCAATATCTTTCAGGAAAATTCAAATTCCATTTTTCGACAATACAGGGATGCGTTTTTTTTGTTTGTTATTTTTTGAACATACCCCTTGACAAAACCCAAAAAAGTGGTATAATGGAATAGTGACCCATTTGTTTATCGTCGCATTCGCCCATTATAGGGTTTTTTTATTCGGATTTTTATAAAAATTGCCGATCGTTTTTTCAACGTTTCCCGCATTTGTTCGTTTGACATCTATCATCGTCTCAAAGAAGGGGGTACATCACGTGGACGAAATTTTACGTTCCAAGTTTCAGTCTCTTGCCGATCTGTTTCAGATCTTCGGAGAAATACAGAGCATTCGAACCGTCAACCACGGTCATATCAATTCGACGTACGACATCATAATCAAAAAAGGCGATAAAGACCATCGTTTTATTTTTCAGAAGATCAATAGCTTTGTCTTTAAAGAGCCACAACAGATCATGCAGAACATTGAGCTGATCACCACGCATATTGCGAACAAGCTGGAGCAGCAAGGAAAAAGTCGCGACGGAGTAATGCACTTTGCGCACAAAGCCGACGGTTCCAATTTTCACATCGTTGAGGACGGCTTCTGGAGAATTTCCGAATTTGTTCCCAATATCACAACATACAGCATCTGCACCGATCCCCAGGTTCTCCGCTCCGCAGGCGCGGCGTTTGGAGAATTTCAGATCAACCTTGCGGATTTTGACGCTTCCCTGCTTCACGAGACCATTCCGAATTTCCACAATACGCGGATGCGTATTGAAACCCTGATGAAGCACGTTGATGAAGATCCCTGCGATCGCGTTGCCGAAGTGACGACCGAGCTTGAAAAAATTCGTGCGTTCACTCCCGAAGCGATCTGCTTGACCGAGCTGATCGATGCGGGCAAGCTTCCCCTTCGCGTCACACACAACGACACAAAGATCAACAATATTCTCTTCGACCGCGATACCAAGGAAGCAAAAACGGTCATTGATCTTGATACCGTTATGCCCGGTCTCGTTGCTTACGATTTCGGTGATGCCATTCGCTTTGCCGCGAACAAAGCACCCGAGGACGAGCCCGATCTTGGAAAGGTTGGAATTGATCTGGAGCTTTACCGCGCATTTGCGGAAGGCTTTGTTCCCGCTCTCGTTGCAACCTTGACCGAAACCGAGCTGAAAACGCTTGCGTTTGGTGCGTTCGTCATGACGGCAGAGGTTGGTATCCGTTTCCTTGATGACTATATCAGCGGTGACACCTACTTCAAGACCGAATATCCCAAGCACAATCTCATCAGAGCGCGCTGCCAGATCGAGCTTGCCGAGGATATGCTCCGTCACATGGATGAAATGAATGCGATCATTGATGAGATCGTAGCATCAACAAGATAAAGCTTATATCATAAGCTGCCCTTCCCTCGGTTGGGTAGCTTCTTTTTTTCAACGAACAGGGGTGCCGCCGAAGCGACACCCCTGTTCGTTGTTCAATTATTTATACAAACCGCGCTTTACGTAGCTGGTGTGCAGGATCTCGTGTGCCTTATGGCTGTTGGGAGCTCCGAAGAACTCGTCATACAGCTTCTGCACCGCGAGGTTATCCTGGGACTTACGCAGCTCGTCGTTTGCGTCGTCGTTGTACAGAACGGCTGCGCGAACTGCACGCAGATCCATGTTCATGCGAACGCTTGCGGGCTGAATCGGCTGACCGCCACCGTTGACGCATCCGCCGGGGCAACCCATGATCTCGATGAACTGAACGTCAAGCTCGCCTGCCTTCACCTTGTTCAGAAGCTCCTTCGCCTTACCCGTGCTGGATGCAACTGCAACGTTAACGGTAAGATCGCCAAGCTTATAGGATGCGGTCTTGATGCCTTCTACGCCACGAACCTCGTTGAAGTCAACCTTCTCCAGCTTCTTGCCGAGAATGACCTCTGCAGCATAACGGAGAGCAGCCTCCATAACGCCGCCGGTTGCGCCGAAGATTGCGCCTGCGCCCGATCCGATCGCAAAAGGATCGTCAAACTTCGCTTCCTCAAGAGCGCGGAAGTTGATGCCTGCCTTCTTGATCATTCTGCCGACCTCACGCGTGGTGATCGCGTAATCAACGTCGGGAACACCTGCTGCGGACTGTCCGTCACGTCCAACCTCGAATTTCTTCGCGGTACAAGGAATTGCGGAAACCATCACGATATCCTTGGGATCCCAGCCCATCTTCTGTGCGTAGTAGGTCTTAACAACTGCGCCGAACATCTGCTGAGGAGACTTGCAGGTGGAAAGGTTATCCACAAATTCCGGGAAGTAATGCTCGCAGTACTTGATCCATCCGGGAGAGCAAGAGGTGATCATCGGGAGAGCTCCGTTGTTCTGAATTCTGCCCAGAAGCTCGTTTGCTTCCTCAACGATGGTAAGGTCTGCGGTCAGGTTCATGTCATATACGCCGTCAAAGCCGAGTGCCTTAAGTGCCGCAACCATCTTGCCCTCGCAATCGGTGCCGGGCTCATAGCCGAAGCATTCGCCGATCTGTGCGCGAACGGAAGGAGCGGTACAAATAACAGTATGCTTCGTAGGATCTGCGATTGCAGCGAATACACCGTCGGTATCGTCTCTCTCATAAAGAGCACCAACAGGGCAAGCTACGATGCACTGTCCACAGTTGATACAAGAGGTCTCAGCCAGTGCTTGCTCGAATGCGGAACCGATGTAGGTATCAAAGCCGCGGTTGTTTGCGCCGATAACGCCAATCTGCTGTACCTTTGCGCAGGTTGCTACGCAACGGCGGCAAAGTACGCACTTGCTGTTGTCACGGATGATCGGAGTCTTGTCGTCGATCTCGTACTGATTTACTTCACCTACAAAGCTGGAGGAATTTACGCCGTACTCACGGCACAGCGACTGCAACTCACAGTTGGTGGAGCGTACGCAGGAGAGACAGTCCTGATTGTGGTTGGAGAGCAACAGCTCAAGGTTCATCTTGCGGGATGTAGCGATCTTGGGCGTGTTGGTCTTGATCTCCATACCCTCGGTGCAAGGATACACGCAAGCAGTAACCATACGCCAAGGACCAAGTGCGGGACCGCGCATTTCCGCAACCTCTACAAGGCACAGACGGCATGCGCCGATCTCGTTGATATCTTTCAGATAGCAGAGCGTCGGAATATCGATGTGCGCTGCTTTAGCGGCTTCCAGAACCGTGGAACCCTTGGCAACGGAATATTCCGTGCCGTTAATTTTTACTTTAATCATATCCATTTGTCCACAATTCTCCTTTCTTATTGCTTGGAAATAGCTTTGAACTTACACGTGGGCATACAAGCACCGCACTTCACGCACTTCGCAGGATCAATGGTGAAGGATGCCAGCTTATGTCCGGGAGCGATGTAATCGGTTCTCGTGATCGCGGATGCGGGGCAGTTCTTTGCGCACATGCCGCAACCGATACACTTATCTGCATCAATGGTGAACTGAAGCAGTCCCTTGCATACGCCTGCGGGACACTTCTTGTCCACAATATGAGCGATATACTCTTCTCTGAAGTAACGCAGAGTGGAGAGAACGGGGTTCGGAGCAGTCTGTCCCAGACCGCAGAGAGATGCGGATTTGATATAATTGGAAAGCTCTTCCAGACGGTCCAGATCCTCAAGCTCACCCTTACCCGAAATGATCTTATCCAGAATTTCGAGCAATCTCTTCGTACCAACGCGACAAGGAGTACATTTACCGCACGACTCGTCAACGGTGAAGTCGAGGAAGAAACGCGCGATATCAACCATGCAGTTGTCCTCGTCCATAACGATCAGTCCGCCCGATCCCATCATGGAACCGATTTCCAGCAGGTTATCATAGTCAATGGGAGTGTCGATCAGGTGTGCGGGAATGCATCCGCCGGAAGGTCCACCCGTTTGAGCAGCCTTGAACTTCTTGCCGTTCGGGATACCGCCACCGATCTCCTCGATGATGTGACGCAGAGTCGTTCCCATAGGAACCTCAACCAGACCCGTGTTCTTGATCTTACCGCCAAGCGCGAATACCTTCGTACCCTTGCTCTTCTCGGTACCCATGGATGCGAACCAATCGGCACCCTTGAGAATGATTTGAGGAATGTTTGCATAGGTCTCAACGTTGTTCAGAACCGTAGGACGGTCGAACAGACCCTTGACTGCGGGGAACGGAGGACGGGGACGGGGCTCGCCGCGCTTACCCTCAATAGAGGTCATCAACGCAGTCTCCTCACCGCACACGAATGCGCCCGCACCGAGACGGATATCCAGATCGAAATCGAAGCCGGTCTCAAAAATATTCTTACCGAGCAAGCCGTACTCGCGTGCCTGGTTGATCGCGATCTGCAAACGGTTAACTGCGATCGGATACTCTGCACGAACGTATACGTAACCCTGATTTGCGCCGATCGCGTAGCCTGCGATCGCCATTGCCTCGATCAATGCGTGGGGTTCACCCTCCAGCACGGAACGGTCCATAAACGCACCCGGGTCACCCTCGTCTGCGTTACAGCAAACGTACTTCTGTACGTTTCCGCGGTTACCCGAAGCGAACTTCCACTTCATACCCGTGGGGAAGCCTGCGCCTCCGCGTCCGCGAAGTCCGGAATCCAGAATGGTCTGGATAACCTCATCGGGAGTCATCTCGGTAAGGACCTTACCCAGAGCTGCATAACCGTCCATTGCGATGTACTCTTCAATGTTCTCGGGGTCGATTACGCCGCAGTTACGAAGCGCGATACGAAGCTGAGACTTATAGAAGGTAGTATCGTTCAAGGAAGCATTCTCGGGAGTGTGGTCTCCGCTGGTCTCGTTGTAAACCAGTCTTTCAACAACACGTCCCTTGAGCAGATGCTCGCTGACGATCTCTTCAACGTCCTGCTCGGTAACGTTGCTGTAGAACGTACCGTCGGGATAGATGATAACGACCGGTCCGAGTGCGCAAAGACCGAAACAACCTGTCTGAACGACCTTTACCTCTTCAGCAAGTCCTTTCTTCGCAATCGCAGCCTCAAACGCTGCCTGGATCTTCGGGCTTCCGGAAGATGTACATCCCGTACCGCCGCAACATAATACATGTGAACGAATCATAGTACTGATACCTCCAAATTATGCTTTCTTGGCAGATCCGATCGTGTATTCCTCCACGATCTTGCCGCCCTTGATATGCTCTGCAAGCACTTTTTCTGCTTTTTCAGCAGTCATCTTAACGTAGGTCACCTTCTCCTTACCGGGTTGAACGACCTCCACGATCGGCTCATACTGGCACAGACCGATGCATCCGGTCTGGCTGACGGTTACCGTGTTGTTAAGGTTCTCGCGGTTTACGCCCTCCACAAAAGCGTTGAGTACGGGACGTGCGCCGGCTGCAATTCCGCAGGTAGCCATACCTACTACGATACGAGTATCGTTGGTACCCTCACGAAGAACGACCTTGTCCTTCATTTTGTCTCTGATTGCAGCAAGTTCTGCCAAAGATTTCATAGTTTCAGTTCCTTTCCTTCATCATTTATAAATTATTATTTTGATTACTGTATTGCTCCCGCAAATATTCCGCGATCCATTGGATCACCTCGGGGGTATTCGGCGGGACGTCCGCCCCCAGAATCTGCCGCACCTCCCTCATGTCCAGCTCCGCAACGGTCTGACCGCTGACAGTGTGCCGAAACAGAAGGTTGATATCGGGACTCCCCTGGATCAGAGTTGTCACCGTGGAAACGATGTCTCCCATCGGAGTGCAATCGATGTGCGACGTATCGAACGTTGCGACCACTTCCGTTCCATGTGTTTCCGCATACTCGGATTCATGGCGCGACGTGATCGTGACCGAGCCGCCCGTTTGCTCCGCCGCGAGCTTGAGAAGCGGAATTCCCATTCCCACCTTTCGCGTCGTGCGCGTGGTACAGAACGGATCGACCACGCTCTTTAAAAATTCGGGCTTCATGCCGCAGCCGTTATCCGCCACGGTCAATTGCAGCATGTTCTCGGTTTCATCCAACAGAATTTCGATCCGATCGGCTTTCGCCTTGACCGAATTCATGGCGATGTCCAGCACATTCAAAGAAAGCTCTTTCATGTGTTCTCTCCTTTCAAGTGCCGAAACAGTTGTTTTCTTACAAATGCTCCGCTATACGGCTCGTCCTCCAGCTCCAGAAAATGCTCCGCATCCCGAATGTCCCATAAATAGTGCGCATCCGAGCTTACCAAAAGCTCCGCTCCTTTCAGATTGGGATACCGATCACGAAATTCTTCTTTTCTGTTTCCGTCATGCAACTCCGCGATCGCATACGGCGGATCGTCAGGAAAGCTTCCGAGCGTCGCAATGACGCCGTTCGCGTCCCGATCGATATGCGCGGGATAGCAGATCCCACCGTAGCAGGTCACAAAATCCTTTGCTTCATCGTATGAGATCAAGGTTGCATTGGAGAGCAGGTCTTTTTCAATTCCGATCTCCTCATCCTCTCCGTTCATCAGGATCTGATCTCCGAAAATATCGGTTCTGTTTGGAATTCGGATCCTTCTTTCGTCCACCGCATCGTTAAAACGCAACGCGTCCTCCAGATGCTCGAACAAGCAAACGATGTGAATATCCTCTGCCGTTGTCAGCTCCATTCCCGCCACGGGAATGATCCCCGCCTTCTTTGCCGCCTCGAAAAACGCGGGGCAATTTCTGCAGGAATTGTGGTCTGTCAACGCAACGATCTGCAATCCCGCCAACGCCGCCATGCCCGCGATGTTATTCGGCGTCATGTCGTTGTCGGCACAGGGGGACAAACAGGAGTGAATATGAAAATCGTAATAATAGCGGTTCATCGATCGATGCTTGTCAATTCTTTGACAAGCTCGTACGCGGTCAGGTCGCTCGTGAGAACGTTGATGCCCTTTTCCTTTGCGGTGTTGATCGCGTTTTCATCCAACGTGACTCCCTCCGCCAAAAGGATCGCCGCAACGTCTGTCAACGCCGCCACCGCGATGATATTGATGTTGGACATAATGGTGATCCAGAGATTATTCGCCTCTGCTCTACCCATTACCCAACTGAGCAGATCTCCGATATAAACGCCGTCGAATTCCCGATCGCCCTTCGGCAATGCAAGAGCGCGCAGGGAGAGCTTTTCCGATAATTCCGAAACCGTCATTTACCGTTCCTCCTCCGTTTCTTCCTTGCCGCCCTTCTGCGCATCAAAGAAACGACTCTTTTCGACCACACAGCCGTCTCTTGGCGCGATTCCGCGAACCACATCCTCCGCAAACGCGCGGCAGTTTGGCGCTCCGCAAGCACCGCAGTCGATCCCCGGCAGCTCTGCGCGCAGCTTCTGGATGTCCGCCATCATTCTAAGAGACTCTCCGAAATTCTCGCTCAAGCGCTGGATCGGCAGGTAAGTCGGCATTTGATCAAAGAAATACGTTTGCGGAATATATTCCTTCTGATCCCCCTGCAAAAACGTTTGCGAAACAGGAAGATACCGACGCAAGGTCTGTAATCTTGCCTTGGCTACAAAAGGATTTTCCACCGCCATCACGCCGCCCACGCATCCTCCTGGACAAGCGTTCAGCTCAATAAACTCAAGGGATTGAATGTTTCCGTTCTCCAGCTGATCCAATACGCGGTTGACGTTATCGATGCCGTCTGCCGCAAGATATTTATCGTTGAAGATTGCGGAGGATTCTCCCCCCGAGGTCGCCCAGCTGATTCCGATCATGCCGGACTTTGATATCGGCGTCGGAGTTTGTCCGCGCCTCATTACATTAATTAAATTGAAGTAAACATCGCTGACGGATACGACCTCGTCGATCTCGCTCTGATAATCTCCAAATCCGTTTTTGATGTAGCTCACCTTTGCGGGACACGGAGAAATAAAACAGATGCAAATATCCTCATCCTTCAGTTCGGGATGCTCCCTGTGCGCCTTCTCGCGCGCCAGCTTTGCCGCGATCTCCATCGGAGGCAAGAGCTGCATGATGTGCTCGCGCAAGGTCGGGTAACGCAGAGAGATCAACCGCAGCACCACGGGACACGCCGAGCTGATCACGGGCTTGACGATCCCTTCGGTCTTGAGATACAGTCTCGTATATGCGGAAACAAGCTCCGCCGCCTGCGAGACCTCGACCACGTCGTCAAAGCCAATGTCGAGCAGTCCCTGCAGGACGTAATCCACGTCCTCCAGCTCCTCGAACTGACCGTACAGTGTCGGTGCGGGCAATGCTACCTTCCATTTATACTTCATAACGGCATCCAAGCGGCTGTATTCCGCTTTTTTTGCGTGATTCGGACAGTTCCGAATACAGATGCCGCAATCGATACATCGGTTTGGATTGATCTGCGCATGACCTTCATGAATGCGGATCGCTTCGGTCGGACAATGCTTCAAGCAGGTCGTACAACCCGTACACCGATCTACCTCAAGGGAAACCGAATGTTCATAAGCATTCATCGTCTTGTTCCTTTTCCGCCGAAATCGGGATTTACAGATTGACCGTCATCAAAATGCGTGTTCCCTCGCCCGGCTTTGAATCGATTTGCATAGAATCTGTATATCTCTTCATGTTCGGAAGTCCCATTCCCGCGCCAAATCCGAGAGAACGGATGGTGTCGGGCGCGGTGGAATATCCCTCCTGCATGGCAAGAGATATGTCGGCAATACCGGGACCGTGGTCAACGAGCAGGAGCTCGATACGATCTTCATAGATCAAAACGTCCGCTTCGCCGCCGCCCGCGTGTATCACCATGTTGATCTCCCCCTCGTACATTGCGATCGATACCTTTCGGATGATCTCGGGAGAAATTCCCAGCTGACGCAAGCTCTTCTTCACCTGCACGGACGCCTGCCCCGCAGACGTGAAATCCGCTCCGTCAACCTGGAAGTGGAATTTTACCGCTTCCTTCATGATACAGCTCCGTTTCCGCCCAGTCCGTTTGCATAAAGCTTTCCGCAAGCCTCATACATCCGCTTGCCCGTTTTCAGCAATGCGATACCGTGCTGGTTCGCCAACGCGATCATTTCTTCCGTGGGACATTTTGAACGCACGAAAACAATGCAGACCATGTCCATCATCATGGCTGTCCGCACAACCTGCGGATTGACAAGTCCCGTCAGAAGGACTGCCTGATCCTTGACGTATGCCAATACATCACTCATCATGTCGCTTCCGCATGCGGAACCGACCTCACGGTCCATGTATTCCTCGCCGCAGATCACGTCCGCATTCAACAATTCCTTGATTTTCTCGATCTTCATATGGCTGTCCCTTGCCCTTTCGATGTAGAAAGATTATTTATATTTTGCGAGAATGGAATCAACGTCGTCAACCGTCAATTTTCCATATACCTCGCCGTTCACCGTCAATACGGGAGCCAGACCGCACGCACCGATGCAACGGGTTGCCTCGATGGAGTATTTTCCGTCGGGAGACGTGCTTCCGATCGGAACGTTCAGCTTCTGGGAAATCGCTTCGATGATGTCACCCGATCCCTTAACGTAGCATGCAGTTCCCAAGCATACCGCGATCGCGTACTGACCGTCGGGATTGAGCTTGAACTGTGCATAGAAGGAGACAATTCCGAAGATCTCCTCCAAAGATACGCCTGTCTTCTCGGCAATGATCGTCTGCACTTCAATCGGCAGATAACCGTAGATCTCCTGTGCTTCCTGCAGAATGGGCATCATTGCGCCACGCTGACCGGCATGCTTTTCGATCACGGCAAGCAGCTTTTCTTCCTGCTCCTTGGTTCCGTGAAAATCGACCGTGGTCAATTTCTTTTTCATAAGACAAAAACCTCCTAATTTTTTAATCGCTTTGAAACAGATCCTTTTTTGCTTTGTCGCGCACGAAAAGATCCGTCTCTTACGCACGGATACCTTATTATACTATATTTCTCTCAAAAAATCTATACCTTTTTCAAAATTTTTTCCTTATTTTATTGGTTTTTTTGATATTCTTTGACATTCCCTTCTTTTCTGTCCCGATTGAGACAGGAAATTGTTAAAAAATTATCATTCTTTGCATTTGATCAAATCAATGACCCTTTTATTTTCTTCAAAAAAGTGCGATTTTGGAAGAAAAACGCAGAAAAATCCGCTTTTTTCGGTCGTCATCGCCTTACGCTCTTTTTCTTTGACTTTCTTTGACTTTGACTTTCTTTGACTTTCGATGTATAATGAAGTCACAAAGGTCAAAGAAGGTCAAACAAACCTTCGAATACAATATTTCAGTCACAAAGGAGGATATTTCATGCTTGCGGATTCCATTGCACGCCTGATCGAAGAAATGCTCAATGAGGGAGACGGCATTTTGGAGCTTCAGCGAAACGAAATGGCAAATCGGCTCGGATGTGTTCCCAGTCAGATCAGCTACGTCATTTCTTCCCGTTTTACACCCGAGCGCGGATATATTATCGAGTCTCGCAGAGGCGGTGGAGGCTGTATCCGCATTGTTCGGAAGCAGCTCTCCCAGCACGAATATCTCATGCACGCGTTTTGCTCAATCGGCACGTCGATCGAAGAGCGTGAAGCGGTCGCTTATCTGAACAATTTTCTCGGCAATGGTTTTTTCTCCGTTGAAGAGGCCGAGCTTGCTTGCGCGGCAATGTCGACAGCGGCGCTTTCCACCCTTCCCCCCCCTCTGCGCGGTACGGTTCGCGCTGATATTTTCAAGCAAATTCTACTCCGTAAAATGTCAAGCAAATAATTTTTGAATTTCTTCGCATTTACAGAAAATGCGACAACCTTCTCGCTCTCAAAGCGATATAATATAACAAAATGATGCCGTCGGCAAGACGGCACGGAAAGGAAAAATGACTATGTTGTGTGAAACATGCAAAAAAAGGACGGCAACCGTCTTTTACAACGAAAATATGAACGGCAAGGTCCGTTCTTACTCTCTTTGCGGTGAATGTGCCGCAAAGCTTCGCGAAAAAGGTGAGCTTCAGGATATTACATCCATGATCGGCAGCTTTGCCGATCCCTTCTCGGATCTGCATAACGAGCTTTTTCAAGGATTTTTCGGTATCCCCACGCAAAAAGCGATCTCCTCGCAGAAGAAATGTCCCGATTGCGGATGCACCTATCCCGAGATCGAAAAAAGCGGAAAGGTGGGCTGTCCCTCGTGCTATACGACCTTTGAGGACGAGCTTTCCCCACTGATCCGCTCGCTTCACGGCACGACCGCTCACGCGGGTGCTGTCCCTTCCCGTCACAGAGCCAAGCAGGCACTCGTTCAGCAGCTCAAGCAGAAAAAAGCCGCTCTGCGGGAAGCGGTACAGAATGAAAATTACGAACGCGCCGCCGCTCTGCGCGATGAGATCCGCGCTCTGGAAGCGGATAACGGAAAGGAGAGTAAGTAATGGCTTGGTATAATACAGTCGGCACCGCATCGGATACGGTCATCAGCTCCCGTGTCCGACTCGCCAGAAACATCAACGGCTATCCTTTCGCATCCAAGCTTGATACCGCAGGTGCGAATGAGATCATCGAAAAAGTCAGCACGTCCCTGGAGTCCTCGGGCTTTCGGAAGATCCATTTTTCCGAGATCTCGCCCATCATGGCAACCTCTTACGTAGAACGCCATTACGTCAGCCCCGAATTTGCGACCAAGGAAACACCCCACGCTCTGCTTTTGCAGGAGTCGAGCGGTGTTGCGGTCATGGTCTGTGAAGAAGATCATCTGCGCATGCAATGCATCCTTCCCGGACTTGCATTGGAGGAAGCGTATAAAAACGCGCAAGGGATCGAGCGTCGTCTGGATGAGGATTTCGATTTTGCCTACAGTGAAACGCTCGGATACCTGACGCACTGTCCGACCAACCTCGGAACGGGTATGAGAGCATCCGTCATGATGTTTCTCCCTGCCCTGACGCGTGGAGGATATATGGACGCGCTTGCAAATCAGCTCTCCAAGCTTGGACTTACCGTTCGCGGTCTGTTCGGAGAAGGAAGCGGATCTGCGGGATGCATGTATCAGATCTCCAACCAGATCACGCTCGGCATTTCCGAGGCAGACACACTCCGCAAGCTTGGAGATGCGGTCGCCCAGATCACCGAAAGTGAAAAAAAGGCACGAAAAGCCATCACGGGAGATGCGTTTGACCGCTTGACCGACCGAATTCTCCGCAGTGCGGGACTGCTCAAAAGTGCGTATCTGATGTCTTCGTCCGAATTCATCAAGCTCTTCGCAGACGTGCGCTTCGGCATCTCTCTCGGATTGATCAGCGATATCTCTTACGAACAGCTCGGCACGTTGCTCGTTGAGGCAATGCCCGCAACGCTGACGCTTTCCGCAGAAAATACGCCCCGCACGGAGAACGCAAGAGACAAGCTTCGTGCGGAGCGGATCAAGACCATACTCAACACACCTGTATAAATCGATAACTCGGCGCATCGGCGCCATTGAAAAGGAGGGATCTTATGTCCACCCGTTTTACACCAAAAGCACAAAACGTTCTGTCCTACTCACTGCAAAGCGCACATGAGATGGGACACACCTATATCGGCTCCGAGCATCTGCTTCTGGGGCTTTTGAAGGAAGAAGGAGGCGTTGCCGCGCACTATCTGCACGAGCGCGGCGTGAACCTTGATGCGGTACGTCACGCGATCGTTCAGCTCACGGGCGTCGGAACGCCCTCGCAGGTATCCCCCGCGGATATGACGCCTCGCACGAAGAAGATCATTGAGGCCTCGCTTTACGAGGCGCAGCAAAACGGACAAACCATGATCGGAACCGAGCATCTGCTCCTCTCCCTTCTCGGAGAGAGAGACTGTGTCGCTGACCGTATTCTGGAGGAGCTTGGCGTCTCCATCAATGATCTGAGACAGGATCTGATCACGTTTCTTTCCAACTCCGCAGCATCCTCTCAAGCCGAGAGCAAACGCGGCGAAGCTGCACAGGGAGTTCCTTCCTCCGAGAAAAGCGCGCTGGATGCTACGACCGCACTCAAAAACTTTGGAAGGGACCTGACCGCGCTTGCAAAAAGCGGACAGATGGACCCCATCATCGGTCGGGATCTTGAGACCGAGCGCGTCATTCAGATCCTTTCCAGAAGAACCAAAAACAATCCTTGTCTGATCGGTGAGCCCGGTGTTGGAAAAACAGCGGTCGTCGAGGGCTTGGCACAGCGCATCGCGTCGGGGAACGTCCCCGAAACGTTGCGCGAGAAATCCATTATCACATTGGATCTCGCTTCCATGATCGCGGGCGCAAAATACCGCGGCGAATTTGAGGAACGCTTTAAGAATGTCATGTCCGAGGTTCGGAAAAATCCCAATATGATCCTGTTCATCGATGAGATCCATACTATCATCGGCGCGGGAGCTGCGGAGGGCGCGGTGGATGCCGCCAACATCATCAAGCCCGCCCTTGCCAGGGGAGAGATGCAGGTCATCGGTGCTACCACCATTTCCGAATATCGCAAGCACATCGAAAAAGATGCGGCGCTGGAAAGACGCTTCCAATCCGTGACCGTTGGCGAGCCCTCCAAGGACGAAACGATCCTGATCCTTCGGGGCTTGCGTGAAAAATACGAAGCGCACCACAAGCTCAAGATCTCGGATAGCGCGATCGAAGCAGCGGTAACACTTTCCACGCGCTATATCGCCGACCGTTTTCTTCCCGACAAAGCCATCGATCTGATCGATGAAGCGGCATCGAGACTGCGCATCAGCGCGCACACTTCCCCACCCGATCTTCGCGATCTGGAGGCGCGGATCAAGTCGCTTTCCAAGGAAAAGGAAGATGCGATCAAGGAGCAAAAATTCGAGCTTGCCGCACAGCTTCGCGATGAGGAAGCGGTAGCAAAACAAGAATACGACACCAAAAAAGCGGCTTGGGAAACGTCCAACGGTTCCACGGAATTGACCGTTACCGAAAATGATATCGCGGACATCGTCACGCAATGGACAGGCATTCCCGTTAACCGTCTTTTGGAGGAAGAAAGCGAAAAGCTTCTTCACCTCGACGCGTTGCTGCGTGAACGCGTGATCGGTCAGGACGAGGCGGTCGCCTCGGTCGCTCGTGCGATCCGTCGCGGCAGAATGGGGCTGAAGGATCCCCGACGTCCCGTCGGCTCCTTTATCTTCATGGGTCCTACGGGCATCGGTAAAACCGAGCTTGCCAAGGCGCTTGCCGAGGTAATGTTCGGAAACGTCAATTCGATGATCCGTCTGGATATGTCCGAATATATGGAAAAGCACAGTGTCTCCAAGCTGATCGGCTCTCCTCCCGGCTACGTTGGCTTTGAGGAGGGCGGACAGCTGACAGAGCAGATCCGCAGACGTCCCTATTCGGTCGTTCTGTTTGACGAGATCGAGAAGGCGCATCCCGACGTATTTAATATTCTTCTTCAGGTGCTTGAGGACGGAATTCTGACCGATTCTCAAGGACGGCACGTGGATTTTCGCAATACGGTTCTCATTCTGACCTCCAATGTGGGCGCAAGCGCGCTCTCACAAGCAAAAACGATGGGCTTTACGGCAGCCAAGGATTCCGAGGACGATGCCGCACAACGCAACCGCATGATGCAGGCGCTCAAGGAGACCTTCCGCCCCGAATTTTTAAACCGCATTGACGACATCATCGTTTTTCATCCGCTCAAGACCAAGGACATTGAGCAGATCGCTTCTTTGATGCTGAAGGACGTCAAACAACGGATCGAGGATCTTGGCGTTAAGATTGAGTTTTCCGAAAGCGTTGCCGCTCATCTTGCCAAGGAAGGCTTTGATCCGACCTACGGCGCACGTCCGCTCCGCCGCGCGATTGTACGTCTGGTGGAAGATGCCTTCTCCACTGAAATGCTTGAAGGAAAAATTCAAGCGAGAGACAGTATCGTTTCCAAAGTTGAAAACGGGGCTGTCATTTTTGAAAAAGAGAAATAATAAATTGCGACCATCCGCTTTGCGGATGGTCGCAATTTATGCATATACAGCTATTTATTTGAACGCCCAAGGAAAAATATCCAAGTATTCCACCAAAAGCGGTGTGCTCTCGTTTTTTGAAGTCCAACGGAAGCAGACTTCATTCTTTCCTTCCTTGAGAGCCTCCCTCGGCACACGCCACGCGCGTGTATTCCGCACGTCTCCGTGCAAGGGCGGATATGCGTTATCCTCCTCATACGGCTCGGAAATATCAGTTACAGGAGTTGCCTTAAAGCCACCAACGCTGACCTCGATCGAGCGATCCCCGACGAGCATCGGGAATTTCATCCGCATGCGAAAATCACTCTGCCAACCTCCTGCCGGCTCTGCTGCATAAAGCTCCAACGAGTACAGTTTGTCTGCCAAAAACAAGCGATCCAAAAGCTGAGTGTTTCGTTCCCAACTCTTTGCAAGGAAGAAATGCTGTGGTGCTTGTGCAACAAAATCACGGTCTCGGACGTTTCCCACCACCTCAAACGGTGGTTCGTTAAAGGGACCGCGTCCCTCACATCCATGCTCGCGGTAGTAATGAAAATTGAAGAAGGAGATTCCTTGCGCTCCCGCTCTGTAAGCCAGATGTGCGGCGGTATAGATCTCGTTCGGTGTCGCGCGTCTGAAGGTAAAGCCGTCACAGCCCGTCTCGATCAGATTTACTCCTTGCTCGGTAGTGTGACACATTTCAAAGTAGACCGCCAAATCGGGCATACGACGTACAAATTGTTCTCGATCGATCCACTGATCGGTGTAAAAGAAAGCGGAAACATTCACAATTTCCACTCCCAACGTCTCCAAACGCTCCGGAACAAGTCCGATCTCATCCCAGACCGCAAGATTGCAAGGAACACGCACAGAAAGCCAACGGTGCTTACCGTTTCGTTCGGTGCGGTCAAGCACGGCACGAACGTCCAAAATAAATTTTTCCGTAATTGCCTGACGCTCCGCAAAGCTTGTGACTGTCAGATCGTACAAATTGGGATGTCGCTGAAAATCCAATTCATAGCCGTCAAAATCATAGCTCTCACATTGTTCGCTCACAATTTCCAGCATATGTGCGGGAACCTCCGGATAGATCCAGTTCAGAGCACGGTTTTCCCACTTGGTAAGATCCTTCCCCAGCATCATGTGCCGATGCTCTGCAAGAAAACGATTGATACTGTGAATTCCGTTGAAATGTCCCTTTGTGTCGATCCACTCCACGTGATGCTCGTCATTGACACGCAGAGAGACGAACGGAGTCTGCCCGTAATCGCGGCATGCCTCAATGAAATCGGCAAGATAGTCACCGCCGTCATAGATATACTGATGTCCTCCGCGCAGCTCCCCAAATTTTTCATACGGAACTTCAAAATATTCACTCCACCACTTCAAATGCTCCTCAAAGGAATAGATCTTGCTCTTGTACCACGGAACCTGTCCGTGCGCCAGCTGAATAAGGTGAACGTCCGCAAGCCCCTCGACCTCTTTCACGCTTGCGCGAAGCTCCTCCCTGCCCGTATAACCGCCGCGCGGATGGTAGGGAGAAACACAGGTATCCAAATTGGTGGTATCGTTGCTATACAGATTGCGAAACGGAATTTTCGGGTTCATATTCCACACTCCTCATTAAAATTGAACGGCCTCGTTCCAAACGCTCACAAAGCGCACAAGGCTTTCCATTGCCGTCATCCCCTCATAGGGGCGGATCTCGAACGAAACAGTAGCGTTTTTGTGCGCAAAATATCCCACGTCGCGAAGCATGCGGATAAATCGAATGCCGTCTGCCTCGGTATATTCCCCCTCGGGGTGATTCCACGGCGCGTGACGGTCACCGTACAGCGGGTGGCTTGGATTTTTGATGATACAGTTGCCAAGGTGAATGTGATTGAGCAGATCCGCTCCCTTCTCAAGTGCGCTTTCCAACGTCTCATATATGAGTGGCACGTGGCACATATCCAAAAGCAATCCAATATGCGCAAAGCCGTTATTTTGAATCAGCTTGATAAAATCCAGCGTTTCATCAAGAGGACCGAACAAAAATTTCTTGTGAATATCACGATCGGTCGGCTCAAAGGAAAGCTCCACGTCTGCGGGTAATTGAGAAGCAACTCTCAAAATCAGGCTCGCAAACCGCTCCTTCGCGCCCTCGCGGTCACTCGGATCATCAGGACCGCTTCCGAACACGATCTTTTTGGAATTCAGCTCCAACGCATATTCGATTTCGCGCATCATCAGACTGTATGCCCGCTCACGCTCCTTGACATCCCTTGATGCAGGAAGAGCGATATCCTCTCCGAAACGGTCACCGATATTATAGTTGATGAGCTTCCCGCTCTCTTTTAAAAATCGAATCTCCTCCCGTGCGGTCTCACCGCGCCATAGCCAACAATCCAAAGCCTTAACCAGATCTGTGGAAGCAAGCTCCCGAAGAGTTGAGAGATGTGTCTTTGCATCCACCATCGCCTCAGGATATAAAAACATGTGATTGGAACCCAGTGTTACCGACATGCCTCTACCATCTCCTTTTCATACGTGAGATATTCCGACCACGTTTTGAGCAGACCGTTGCCGCGCATGATCACCGTACGCTCATCCGAAAAAATCTCCGGATGCAGCTCGCGCATCTTTTGACGATATTCGCAATCCGAAAAACGTATGACGATCTCGTAAGGTGCTTTTACGCAAAACGGCTTGATGTCAGCACGTACCGCATCAAACGCCGCTTGATGAAGCATTTTTGCCGTTTTTTCAGGTGGCAAGCAGATGCCCGTATCCGGTGTGAGCGAGCGTTTGACTGCGCACGTAATCAGATCAGGGATCAATGCCCTCCCTTCAGCACAGCCTCGGTCGTCACCGCTGACAAATTTGAGTGGAATGCCCTGCTCTCCCGCCAACGCCGCCTCCATACCGATCTCTCCCAGCAAAATACCGTTGAGATGAATGGTATCGTATTCACGCAAATAGCTATGCTCCAAGAGCGAGCCGGTGTTCTGCATCGTATGCAGTCCCACCATGAACATGCCGTCAAAGCCCTCTCCGCCAACACCGCGCCACAGGTCACTCAATATCGGCTTTCCCATCACCACGGGAACGTCCAGCTGCTCCAAATCAATATTTCTTCCGTCTGTATGCATATCGTAAACAACCGCATCCGCACCCGCATCCCGAATGCCTCCAAGCACTGCGCAAAGATCATTCATCAGCATCCGTCTGCCAAATTCACTTGTCTCCGCCTGCGCAAAGGTCGTCACGCCGGTAACACCCTCAATATCGGTCATCACCAAGAATTTCATGTTTTTTCCTCCTTGTGTTGTTTGCTCTCATTCTAACACAAGGCAGTTTTTATTTCAACCGAATGTCCGAAATTTACCCATTCCGTGTCCGATATTGAGACGGCGTTACACCAACCTCGCGCAAGAAAAATCTTGCAAAATACCGCGCATCAGAAAATCCCAAAAGCTGTGCCACATGCGCAGGCGTTGCATCCAATTCGGTCAGCAACCGCTTTGCACTTTCCGCCTTTTGAAAATGAATATATTCCAAAAGTCCCATACCTTCATGTTTTTGAAAAAGACGTCCAAGCTGTTTTACGCTTACACGGCAATACCGCGCGATTTCCTCACAGGTAAAGAACACGTCAGTATTGTCCTCGATCAGCATCTTTGCCTTGCGCACTCTTCCATCCTCGTTGTCCGACGAATCAAAGATGCTTCCGCCCCCATGATCCTGTGCCACACGTAGGATCCATTCGCACACCGTATGCAAAACCAGCTCGGTTCTGTAGATGCTTTTTTGCATCGCATTTTCAAGGATGCGCTTAATATTATCCTCCATTTGAGCATCCGCATGTCTACCCATCACAACGGACGGAGAAAAGCACGGGTACAATTCCGAATCCTTGGAAAGATGAAATGCCGCGCTCAGCTTTGCAAACCTGCCTTCACAGGACACGATGTGATGTACCTGATGCGGTGGGATCAAGACGTAATCCCCTCGCTTCAGATGTACACGCCTTCCCGCAAGCTCGTATTCCATGCTTCCCTCCAGAATAAAGTGAAGCTCAAAAAACGCATGATGATGCGCACGCAAAATCAGATGCTCGGCGTTGTCCTCACAGGTGAGCGATATCCAAGCAACTAAAAACTGCATTCTCCCGGTTTGCTGTTCTGAAAAATGCAGACTGTTCAGTGCGTTGAGCTGCAAATCCTTCATGACAAAAACCTCCCGATAATGATACTGTCTCCATTATACACAACCTCTGCCGATTTTGCAAGAGGTGTCCGATTTTTACCTCAATAAAAAAGCAAAAAAGCAACGCGCCACTCTCGCATGAGAGTGACGCGCGCTTCTTTTTCGGAGCATGCCGCTTCGTCATCCGAAGCCCTGCCGCTCCCTTGGAAAGCACCGAGCACGTTGAAAAGTCACGTCAAGGAATTTCAATACATGCCCGATTTCTGAATCCCTTTACCGATTATTTCGAGGAAAGAGAGTTCTCGTAGGACTGGATCATCTTCTTAACCATCTGACCGCCTACGCTACCAGCCTGCTTGGAGGTGAGGTCGCCGTTATAGCCCTGCTTCAGGTTTACGCCGACTTCGTTTGCAGCTTCCATCTTAAATCTCTCCATTGCTTCCTTTGCTTCAGGAACAAGAGTCTTATTGCTTGCCATTGTTTTTTCTCCTTCTGAACGAGCTTCCCCGCATGAGCTTTCTGCCTCCGTGCGGGAATTTCTCGCTCGGAAACAAGCTTGCGTGAAACGCTCTCGTTCGTTTGTTTTGAAATCTATATTCATCGAGCGCGATGTTTTCGCCGCTCTGTTACTATTGTTCTCACCCAAAATCAAAATATGAATGGAAATAGTTTGAAAAAAACAAGTATGAAAAGCGGACGTGAGGATTTTTTCAAATACGGTTGCAAAACAGATGCTTTTATGATACAATTTTTGTAGATCCGCATCTTCGGAAGCTTTTTCGTCCAACTCTTAAAGAAAGAGTCTTCCTTGTTTTTTCTTTGCATATTTTAATTGAAAGCTTTCTATAATTCTACAGTACACGAAATTTACGGAGGTATTCCTATGAACCTGTTTCACTCTGTCCCCGCAACCGAGATCGACCCGATCTTTGACCGCATCGGCAAGGATTGGATGCTCATCACCGCAGACAACGGCGAAGCCGTGAATACCATGACTGCAAGCTGGGGCTGCTGCGGCGTGCTCTGGAACCGTCCCATCGCCGTTTGCTTTGTCCGTCCGCAACGCTTTACCTTCACCGTCCTTGAAGGAACCGATCATTTTACACTCTCCTTTTTTGATCCTTCTTTTCGCGATGCGCTCCGCTATTGCGGAAAATACAGCGGCAGAGACGGCGACAAGTTCGCAGCGTCCGGACTGACGCCCGTGCGCGAATCGACCTACGCGTATCCTGCGGAAGCTTCTCTCGTTCTGGTCTGCAAAAAGCTTTACGTTCAAGATATGAAGGAAGAATGCTTCCTCGATCGGGAGCTGCTTTCTCATTATGAGGCAAAGGATTTCCACCGTGTATTCGTCGGTGAAATTCTGGAAGCGCTTGTAAAAGCAGAATAAATTCATAAAAATACAATGAACCGTCTTACGCTTGTGAGACGGTTCTTTTTTTGCAAAAAGTGGCACGGGTTGGCACAAGCTGTCATCCCGTGGCACTTTTTTCACCGTAGAATGTACTTGCACAGAGCAAAAGGACCGTCCCACGAACGAACCGTGCGGCGTGTCCGACTCCGAAAAAGGAGGTGATGTCCTTTGTATGAGTGACACCGTATCCAATGAGACTTCGATCGACGCTCAACGAACGGAATTCACGGGTGATATCAGCGCTCTTCTTGCAAATCTGAACGCATATCTGAAGGACTGTCATGATCGGGACGAGGAAAAGCGGTCAAAAAAGGGAGAAAAATTTCCAAATCTCGCAGGCTTTTGCAGATATCTCGGTTGTGGGCTGACACAGCTGGAGGGCTTACGCCTTTCAGATCCCATGCTCTACGATCACATTTGCGCCATTCTTGAGGATGAAGCCCTGAACGCGGAGATCTCTCCCACCGTTCTGAACGCTTATCTGAAAAAGCGTTTGGGATACGCCGAAAAAAGCGAGGGAGGTTCCGTCGCGGATTGCGGTCCTCTCCGTCTCATATTCGAGCATGACATCATGGAGGACGGTTCATGATCCCCGCTTCCCCCACGCTTCCCGAAAAGACGATCCGCATTCACGGCATACCGAATGCACGACAAAAGCTTTTCTTTTCCTCCCGCGCAAGATATACTGCCTACGGCGGTGCGCGCGGCGGTGGAAAATCCTGGGCGTTGCGCCGTAAGCTGACAGCCCTTTGCCTGCGTTACGCAGGGATCCGTTGCTTACTGATCCGCCGCACCTATTTTGAACTCAAAGCCAATCATCTGATGCCCTTGATGCAGGAGCTTGGAGACCTTCTGACCTATCGGGAAAGTGAAAAACAGCTTGTATTTCCAAACGGAAGCACCGTCACCCTCGGTTACTGCTCATCGGACAGAGACGTTCTTCGGTATCAGGGACAGGAATACGACATCATCGCCATCGACGAGGCAACGCAGTTGAGCGAATATCAATTCTCCATTTTCAAGGCCTGTCTGCGAGGCGTTGGTGCCGTTCCGAGACGAATGTACCTGACCTGTAACCCCGGTGGGATCGGACACGCATGGGTCAAACGGCTGTTTGTTGACAAAGAATACCGCCCCGATGAATGCGCCGACGATTACTGCTTCATTCCCGCCCAAGTCTATGACAACCCCGTTCTTCTGAAAGCCGATCCCGATTATGTCCGACAGCTGGAATCGCTTCCCAAAAAGCTGAAGGATGCCTGGTTATACGGCCGTTGGGATGTATTCGAGGGACAATTCTTCCCCGAATTCCGAGAGGACCTTCACGTCGTTCCTTCCTCCCAAATTCCCGTCAGCCTGCGATGCTTTATCGCATTTGATTACGGTTTTGATATGCTTTCGGCACTTCTGATCGGCTCGGATCGAAAAGGAAATCTCTTTGTTCTGCAGGAGATCGCAAAATCCAATCTGACGCTTTATGAAGCGGCACTGGAGGTCGCGGCATTGAGCAAGGTGCGCCACGTCGAATACGCGGTCGCCTCTCCCGACCTCTGGAATCGGAGGCAGGATACGGGACGCAGCGGCTTTGAGATCATGCAAGGCGTCAGCGGAATGCCGCCGATGCGTCCTGCGGACAATCGCAGGATCGCAGGCTGGCGAGTTCTGCGGGAATACTTGCACGAAAACGAAGGAACGCCCTCTTTGCGGATCTGTTCCTCCTGTTCTCTTCTCATCCGCTCCCTTCCCGCCCTTCTTTGCGACTCCGATCGCTTGGAGGATGCCGCCGACGAGCCTCATGAGATCACGCACGCACCCGAAGCCCTACGCTACGCCGTTATGAGCCGACATCGCGCATACAGCGACGCAAGGATACCCGACCGTAATTTCCGTTTTCCGAGAAAGAACACCGATCCGTTGATCTGACTCTATCATCCGACTGCTTTTCTGTGCAGCAGTCAAATCACTTCTGCGGGAGCCCTCTTCCGCTCTCAAAACTGAATGAAAGGAATTTAATGAATGGCAAAGCTTAAGCCTAAACACGCTTCTTCAAAAGCAGTCTTTTCCGGCTTCCGCGGAATTCATTCCGAAGACGCCCCCTTGACGGGTGGAGCGGAGGACTCTTTCAATTTCCGTATCCAACCGAACGGAACCCTTGAAAAAAGATACGGTTGGAAAGTCAAACGGTCCTATAACAGCACCGTAAATGCGTACTGGGAGGGCATTCTGGACGAGACCTCTTATATGTTTACCGTCATCGGCGTATCGATCTACCGAAACACGGGTGACTCCAGCAGTAAGATCGTCGGAAGTGTTCCCTCGGGAGAAAAGGTCTCATTCTTTTCCTATAAAAATTCACTCTTTCTCTTAACGGGGAGCGACCTTCTGGTCTACCGTCCCTATTCTGATCGCTTTGTTTCCGCAGAGCCATATTCTCCGCTCTACGGATATAATTGGAACCCCGTTACGGGGGGATTGGTCCACGAACCGCTCAATCTTCTCACCAATCGCCTTCGCGTACAGTATCTGAATACAGCGGAAAACACCGAATTTCACCTTCCGTACTTCGCAAAAGCGATCGATCGGGTGCGCGTGGATAACCAAACCGTCACCGATTATTCACTCAACGCCATGGGAGACGTTCTGACCGTTTCGAACGCGTCTGCTGCTTCCGTTGTAGAGATCGCCTATCGCATGGATTTCGAGCTCGACGTCACTCCGTCTCTTCTGCAATCCACCATCGCATACGTATCCAACGATGAGGACGGAGATACCGTTTTTCTTTCAGGCTCATCTTACGGCTACCGCACCTTCTGCTCCAGCGAGATCTCATCATCCATGATGGCGTATTGCTCGGTCTTTTATACCTCCGTGGATCCGCTTTATTTCAAGTCCTCAAACCTGATCCTGATGGGACACACCGAGCAACCGATCCGCGCGTTTTGCAAGCATCGCGATCGCGTATTTGCCTTCAACGAGCAAGGTGCATGGGGATTGAAAAAGGATTATTCCACCGACTCGGTCTCCTGCACTCCCGCGCTCAACGATCTCGGCTGTAACAAGGCGGGAGCGGTGGTCGGATACGAAAACCACATCCTTCTTTTAAACAAAAGCGGATTTTTCAAGCTGAACGTGGTCGCTTCAGATCCCGACCGCCTGCAGATCAAGCGCATTCCCCTTCCTGCTTCCAAGCATCTCGGTACGGAGTGGATCGAAAATGCGATCCTCTTTATCAATCCCTGGGAAAACGAGATCTGGCTCCGTGATCCGACGGATACTGCGGGTACGGTGCTTGTGAGAAATCCATCCCTTGAGCAATGGTATTTCTTTGACGGCATTCCCGCCTCTCGCTTCTTCTATTATAAAGGATCCGCGATCGGATTTACAAACGGCTTCAATCTGTGCGTGTTTTCCAAGGATACCTACCGCGACGGTTATTCCTTTATCACGGCATATTACCGCAGCAATTACATCAATTTCGGTTCTCCCGAGGAGATCAAACGCGCTTCCCGCGCAACACTTTGCGCCAATTTCAACGGAGATAGCGCATCATTGACCGTGGAAACCGAGCGCGATCACGAGCAATTCCTCCTGGAAAGTGTGGAGCAATCCGCTCCCGAGTGCTTCGATTGCCGTCTGAGCGTTGGAAGATTTCGACATCTGCGCTTCACGATCTCCTCCGGCGGACTTTCTCCGATCTCCATTTACAGCATATCTTTTCTAACCAAAGCTTAAAGCAGAAAGGAGCTTTATGAACGATATTACAACAACCGCGTGGCAACAGTATGAAGCGGGCAAGGAATATAAGCGTCGGATCGGGCTTTATGAAACCGTCCGTAAAAATGAACGCTTCTACCGTGGAGACCAATGGTACCGAAACGACTCCGATCTGCCACGTCCCATATTCAATCTTGTAAGAAGAATTGCGGATCACTTGGTCGGTTCGGTTCTTCCCAACACGCTTTCCATCCATTACAGCGATGAGCATCTTCCCTTCATTGAAGATCCCACCTGCCGTCAAGCGGTTGAAAACGGCTTGCGGCTTCTGGAGCAAAACGCCGCTTACCGCTGGAAGCAGCACCATCTCAACGCCGTCGCGCATCAAGCGCTGCTCAACGCCGCAATATCCGGTGACGGAATTTTTTACTGCTGGTGGGACAGTGAGAAGAACGACGGTCAGCCCTTCCGCGGTGACATCCGCACCGATTGCGTCGAAAACACCAACCTCTTCGTCGCAGACGTCAATCTTGCGGATATTCAGTCTCAGGACTATATCATTCTTTCGGGACGCGCGACCGTACAGTCCCTGCGAAAGGAAGCCCTTGCCTTCGGATGCTCCGAAAAGGAGATCTCTCTCATCGTTGGCGACAGCGAGCACGAGGCGATCGCGTCGGATCGTTCCGTGATCGATATGGAGGGGGCTGAAAAAACCACCTATCTTATTCGATTTTACCGTGAAAACGGCAAGGTCATCTATGAAAAATCCACTGAAAAATGCCTGATCTGCCGCATAGAAACAGGCTTACACCATTATCCCGTTGCTTATTTCAATTGGAGAACCGCCAAAAACAGCTTTCACGGAAGCGCGCCGATCAGCGATATGATCGCCAACCAGGTCTATATCAACACCGCTTACGCGATGGTGATGAAGCATATGCGTGACACCGCGTTTTCCAAGATCGTTTACGATCAGTCCCGCATCCCCGAATGGTCCAACGAGGTCGGCGAAGCCATCGCGGCGATGGGTGGCGGAACGGTTTCGGATGCGGTCGCGGTCATCGGTGTTGGCAAAATGCAGGACGGATATCTGGAGCTGCTTGAGAACGTCATCGAGAACACCAAAGCGATGATGGGTGCGACCGAAGCGGCATTGGGAGACGAACGCGCGAACAATACCAGCGCGATTTTGGTCCTTCAGGAGGCTTCCCTGCTTTCTCTGACCCAGGTTTCCTCCAATTTTTGCCGCTGCATCGGTGAGCTTGCGACGATCTGGGCGGATATGCTCTGCACGTACTGCCCCACCGACCGCCTCTTGCCGATCGAGACAGATGACGGCATCCGTGCCTCTCGCATCAATCATTCCTTGCTCAAAAAAGAGCTTCTTCGCGCCAGCGTCGAGATCGGAACGGGAACGGCATATACCCCCGCATCCACCGTAACGCTTCTGGACAAGCTTCTTGATCGAGGCGATCTGAACATCCGTGAATACCTGGAGCTTTTGCCTCCGGGATGTATCTCCAACCGTGAGCGATTGCTCCAAACAATTCAAACGAAAGGAGGACTGAATAATGAATGAAGAAGAAACCACTCTCCAAGCAACAATGGAACAGGATGTGTCTTCGGGCGAACCGCTTGCGACGGAAGCGGAAAGCGCAACAGACAAAACCGCTTTGCCTGTCCATGATACTGTCACAAATCAAAAAGAAGCTTCTGTTTCTTTGGAAGAAGGGGGTCATAAAGATATTGAAGGTGCTGGCAATCTGTCTCAAGAAGCTATTGAAGATTCTTCTCTTCCTGCAGATCCCCTGCAGGATCCTGATCCTGATTCTGGAGCCTCTGCTGTGCAAGCTGCGTCAAGCGGACTTGATGAATTGCGAAATGAATTGAAGCAGCTACGTCAAGAGCTTGCCTCCAGAGACGCATTTTTCACCCGTTTGGGCGGTGAATATGAGGAATTCCAAACGCTTTATCCCGACGTTTCTCCCAAGGATCTTTCGGATAGGATCTGGGATGACGTTCGACGCGGCATTCCCCTTGCCGCCGCCTACGCGCTTGTGGAACGTCGCCGCCTGCATGAAATCGCGCAGGCTGAAAAGAGCAACCGTGAAAACCGACTCCACTCTCCCGGGGCGATCAGTGGCTCCGAGCAGGAGTATTTCACTCCCGCAGAGGTCCGCTCGATGTCCCGCAAGGAAGTTCGGAACAACTACCAAAAGATCTTGAATTCCATGAAACAGTGGAACTGATCAAATCAATTTTATTTAAGAAAGGATTTTAATTACTATGGCTATTAAGAATTTTATTCCCACCATCTGGAGTGAGCATCTCATTCAGGACATCGCTCATAAGAGAGTTGCCGTCAACAATTCCAACCTCGTCTATGAAGGCGAGATCCGTGAAAAAGGCAGCAAGGTTCAGGTCTGCGGACTCTTCCCCGTCACGATCTCCGACTATGAAAAGAATACCGAGATCGCAGCTCCCGAAATGCTGGAGGATTATCACAACGATATCGTGATCGATCAGGCAAAATACTTCAATTTCATGATCGATGACGTTGATCGAGCGCAGGCAGATCCCAAGCTTCTGAATTTGGCGATCGCAAACGCCTCCACCGCTTTGGCTCGTGAGGCGGACAAATATATCTACAGTCTCTATGAGAAGGCTGACCAGACCTTTGCGCTCAGAGGACCCACTCCCGAGCAGATCGTCGATCTGATCCTGGATGCCCGTGTTTATTTCCAGAACAGCGGCATCACCGATCTGAACGACATCATCATTGAAGTTTCCCCCACGATCGCGGCTCAGCTCGTCAAAGCAAAGCTGAAGTACGGCATCGACACCAGCGATACGTTTGAAACGGGATGCATCGGACGCATTTGCGGCAGCAAGGTCTTTGTTTCCCCCGAAATCGTACTCACCGCGGAAGATTGCTATGAGTGCTCCAAGTGCTTCATGCGCACCAAGCGTGCCATCGGATTTGCCGAGCAGTTCTCCGAGATCGAAGCATACCGTCCCGAATCTCGCTTTGCGGATGCCGTCAAGGGACTCTACCTCTTCGGTGCAGGCGCCGTTGTTCCCACGGAGCTGATCACGCTGGATATCGGCATCGAGGTTCTCTGATATCATGCTGTATCAGGATATTCTGAATTCGGCAATTCGGATGCTCGGAGAATGCAACGGCAACACCGCGGACTATGAGGAACGGGCGACCTATCTGCTCTCTACCTTCTGCTCCGACTGTCTCTCCCTCGACATGAAATACCGTACCGTACAGGGAGAAGCAGCGACAAGACCGTCCATTCCCGTAAGCGTTACGCTTACGGATGAATTCCCGCTTTGCGAAGCGTTTGCTCCCGCCGCGACCTACTATCTTGCGTCGATGCTCATTCTGGAAGAAAACGAGGACATCAGCGAGCGGCTGTTCGAGCATTACGGTGACAGCATCTCCGCCATCCGCGCAGAGCTTTTTGCGATCCGCCACACCAAAAACCGTTATCCGCTTGAATAAAGCAAAAAGAGGAGCTCTCTCCTGAGAGCTCCTCAACCCCAAAAAACTCCCGAGGAGCATGAACAAGTCCGTTAAAAACGGACAAT
>JAZNXP010000158.1:0-17124 GCA_045593965.1 Eubacteriales bacterium
TTCCGCAACGATACGAAAAGCATCCGCCTTCTCTTTTTGAAGTGAAGGACGGATGCTTTTATCATGAAAAACCACGGCTGTAAGGGAGTATGGAGCAACGCCGCATTGCGCCGCGTGGACGGAGCTTCTTTTTATCTTTTCCGCACCAACATCCCCGTTCATTCAAGAAGCAAGCAAGACAAGGCGCACCGGAGCCGCCCTCCCGAAGGCGTAGTTACCTACGGCGAGGGAGTAGGTGAGGAGCAACGCCGTATTGCGACGCGCGGACGAAGCTTCTTTTATCTTTTCCGCACCAACTTCCCCGTTCATTCAAGAAGCAAGCAAGACAAGGCGCACCGCAGAAAGCAAGGCGCAGGCGTAGTTTCCTACGTCAAGCCGCTTTCGAGGAGCAACGCCGTATTGCGCCGCACGGGTGGCACTTCTTTCTATCTCTTTCGCACCAACATCCCCGTTCATTCAAGAAGCAAGCAAGACAAGGCACACCGCAGAAAGTAAGGCGCAGTCGTAGTTTCCTACGTCAAGCCGCTTTCGAGGAGCAACGCCGTATTGCGCCGCTTATTGGATGAACCCACCAAAAAAAGCTCTCGGACCAAAAGATCCAAGAGCTTTTTGGAGCTGGTAATCAGAGTCGAACTGATGACCTCGTCATTACCAATGACGTGCTCTACCAACTGAGCCATACCAGCATCGCGTTTGCGACTTTGTCATTATATCAAATACTTTTGCGTTTGTCAATAGGTTTTCCAAAAAAACTTTGAAAAAATCTTTTTTCGGGCATATTTCGCAAAACTTCGCGCACACTATACCCAAAAGCTCGGGAGGTACGTATGCCGAAAAAATGTATTGAGCTGAACGCCCGCATCGTTTGCGCCGCGACCGTGGCGGGACACAAGGAAAAGGAAGGCCCGCTTGGCGAATGCTTCGATCTTTGCGATCCCACCGACCGCTTCGGAAGCAAAACGTGGGAATCGGCAGAGGGTGAAATGCAAAGAATGGCGCTCAACCTCGCGCTCTCCAAGGCGGAATGTAAGGTTGAGGATATCGGTGCGCTCTTTGCGGGAGATCTGCAAAATCAATGCGTGGGGTCGTCGTACGGACTGCTTTCCTTTGATATTCCCTACCTCGGTCTTTACGGTGCTTGCTCGACTTGCGCGGAAAGCCTTCTGCTGGCGTCCGTGATGGTGACACACGGCATCTACGACCGCTGTGCCGCCGTCACGTCCTCGCATTATTGCGCTGCCGAGCGACAGTACCGCACACCGATCGAATACGGCGCGCAACGTCCCCCGACCGCGCAATGGACGGTCACGGGAGCCGGGGCGTTCATCGTCTGCAACGCCGATGCGGACCCTTCTCCGTCGGGTGCGTATATCCGTCGCGCGCTCCCGGGGATCGTGATCGAGAAAGGCATCAACGACGCCAACAACATGGGCGCGGCAATGGCACCTGCCGCCTTGGATACCCTGATGCGATTTTTCGAGGAAACGGGCACGTGTCCCGAAACCTACGACGCGATCGTCACGGGGGATCTCGGCTTTGAGGGTGGTGCCATATTGAAGGAGCTGATGGAAGCCGCGGGATACCCCATGGGCGATCGCTATACCGACTGCGGACAGCTGATCTTTTACCGAACCGAGCAGGACGTCCATTGCGGCGGCTCGGGCTGCGGTTGCTCCGCGACTGTGCTCGGCGCGCATCTGCTTCCCAAGCTCGCGTCGGGCGAATGGTCTCGGATCCTGTTTATACCCACAGGCGCGATGATGAGCCCCGACAGTCTCAAGCAGGGACAAAGCATTCCCGCCGTCGCGCACCTTTTGGAGCTGGAGCGTCTCCCAAAACGTGAGAGTCTGCAAGCGATCACGCAAAATGACTGCCACACCTATCAAAGCGAGCCGCAGGGCGCACATCAGGTCTCCCTCGGCTCGGAGCTTCCCGTTGATCTTTCGTGAAAGGAGATTGAACGTTCTGTCATGTTAGAAGACCTTCTGCCCTACCTTTGGGCATTCCTTGTCGGCGGCGCGTTCTGCGTCGTCGCCCAGATCCTCATCGACCGCACAAGACTGACTCCCGCACGTATTCTGGTGCTCTACGTCGTTGTTGGCGTGATCCTCGGCGGCATCGGGCTTTACCGTCCCCTCGTTGACTTCGCGGGCGCAGGAGCCACCACTCCGCTGACGGGCTTCGGCTATCTCATCTCCAAGGGTGTCCGTGACGCCGTGGACGAAAAAGGACTCCTCGGCGCACTCACGGGCGGTCTCACCGCTGCCGCGGGCGGCATTACCGCCGCCATCGTCTTTGGCGCGCTTGCCTGCCTCATCTTTCATGGCAAGCCTAAGGATTGATCACTGTTCAGGCGGCGCGGTTTGTGGGGGATTTGTGGGGAACCCTTTTTTGGTAAAAAAGCTTTTCCCCACACCCTTTTCAAAAAACTTTCACGGCAGGGGTTATGCTACACCTCAAAAGTTCGTACGAAGAACGTGCTTTCGTCGTACTGCGGTACGGTGAAAGTTTTGCAGCCGTCGATTGCCGTCGTCCCTGTTGTCAGTGGGTTCACTGTATGGGGATGTCTTCATAACAATTCCACAGATTTGCTCCCGCGAGTTTTCAGGTACCACCACCCTGAAAACTCTATAAAAAAAAGAGAAGCAGGATACACTCTGGCCTATCCCGACAACTGCGTGCCGGTGCTTGACACATAAGGCATTCCCACCGCCTTTTCTTCCCCGTCTCTTTCCCTGCAGATCCTCGATTGGCAATTCGAAGCCTCCTCCGATAAAGAGATGAGCAACCGACTGATATTCAAAGCTAAGAAACCGCTCACCACGGTCGAAATTGGACAAAAACCATATGAATAACGGACAAAATTTTACATGCCCTTGACTTTTTTCTGCGCGGATGCTATACTCTTTTTGGAAGTTCTTATCGTCTGCAAAATGAAAGGAGTCATCATGGTCTATCATGTTTCGGTCAAAGGAAACGACGCCTTGTGCGGAAGCGAGAAATTTCCTTTTCGCACTATCAATCACGCGGCGCAGATCGCTCGGGCAGGTGACACCGTAATCGTTCACGGTGGCACGTACCGCGAAAGCATCGACCCCAAGAACGGGGGCTCAGACGATGCGCACCGCATTGTTTACACTGCCGCCGAGGGGGAGCATCCGATCATCAAGGGCTCGGAGCTCGTGCGCGATTGGAAGCACGTGGACGGCAACGTTTGGAAGGCTGTTCTGCCCAACACTCTGTTCGGTGACTTCAATCCTTACGCGGAGGCGGTAGAGGGCGATTGGCTGCTCACACCCGAGGATCATCGGGTACATTTGGGAGACGTCTATCTCAACGGCGTGTCTATGTATGAGGCGCGTGACACGGACGAGCTTTTCGGCGGTGAGGAAAAGCAACACGGCTATGGCTTTGATCGTTGCATTTTTGAGGAACGCATTCTTCATCCCGAGCACACACCCTATCGCTGGTTGGCAACAGTAGGAGAACATACCACCGAGCTGCTTTGCAATTTCGGTCCGTTTGATCCCAACCGCGAAACAGTGGAGATCAATGTGCGCATGACATGCTTCTATCCTTCAAGAACAGGCGTGGACTATATCACTCTGCGCGGCTTTGAGATCGCACACGCGGCGTGTCCGTGGGCACCGCCCACCTCGCATCAGATCGGCATGGTGGGAACGCATTGGAGCCGCGGCTGGATCATCGAAAATAACCGTTTGCACGATGCCAAATGTTGCGCGCTAAGTCTCGGCAAGGAGGAAAGCACGGGTCACCATTTCGCCACTCGCATTGGACGGAAATCGGGATATCTTTACCAAATGGAGGCGGTCTTCTCCGCCCTTCGTCTGGGCTGGAGCAAGGAAACGGTCGGTTCTCACATCATTCGTAACAACGTCATCTTTGATTGCGGTCAGAATGGTATCGTGGGACACATGGGCGCGGCTTTCTCGCGCATCGAGGGCAACCACATCTATCACATTGCCAAAAAGCATGAGTTTTGGGGATACGAGATCGGGGGCATCAAGCTCCACGCAGCCATTGACGTCCTGATCGAGAATAATCACATTCACCACTGCAATCTCGGCACGTGGTTGGATTGGGAAGCGCAGGGAGCAAGACTGACCAAGAATTTCTATCACCACAACGACCGCGACCTGATGATCGAGGTCACTCACGGACCGTGCCTGTTGGATAACAATATCTTTCTTTCTCCCTACGCGCTCGACAACTGCGCGCAAGGCACGGCATTTGTGCACAACTTGTTTTGTGGGGTGGTCTTTACCAACCGCGTGCTCAACCGCGCAACTCCCTATCACGTACCGCACAGTACCGCCGTGGCGGGCTGCGCCGTGGTATATGGCGGCGATGACCGACTCATGAACAACATTTTCTTGGGCGAATATCAAGTCCACGCACCCGATGTGGGCAACTTTACAAACTGCTATGACGGCTACAGTACCAAAGAAGAATTTCCCTCTCTTTTGCGCGAACAAGGGAATGCTGATCACGATAAATTTTACAACGTCCCTCAACCCGTGTATATTGAAGAAAACGCTTACGCGGGATACGATTCTCCCTGTTGCACTGAGCGTGCGCCCATTTATGTCAGTCAGATGCGTGCGGCATTGGAAAACGAGGACGGCACGTGGGTGCTGACACTGACCGTTCCCGAAAGAATCGCTCAAGCCGATTGCACTCCTGTGACGACCGCGCGTCTGGGAGAGCCGCGCATCACCGAGCAGGCATATGAAACCCCCGAAGGGGAAGACGTTGACTTTCTTCTCGACTTTTTCGGCACACGGCGCACAGGAGCAATTATTCCGGGTCCCTTTGCGAATTTGCAAGCAGGCACGCAACGCATCGTGCTGAGCTAAATGGGAGCGGTACCTTGCCGCCCACCACCCTGCCCGCTCTACATTTGTTTCGGTAAGTCACGTAAGGCTCCCCTTTCGGGGAGCCTTTTCTTTATAATTTTAAAAGTCTCTCTGCGTTTTTGGAGAAGATCAATTCCTTCTCAGCATCGGTCAGAAGCGTATCGTAGAGCACACCGCCCAGATACATTCCCATATTGCAGGTCGGATAATCCGAGCCGAACAGGAACCGCTCCGCACCGTAACGGTTGACGGCATGCTTGAGCATACCGTGACGGAAGATGCCGTAGCCCGAAAGATCCACGTAATAGTTGTCACTGTAGGACATTCGTTCCATGTGCCGCATGAATTCGCGGTATTCGCCCGGGTGCGCCGCCACGAAGGTCACGTTTGGATGCGCCTTGACCATCGCATCCATTTCGTCCTCTCCCATGGAGTGGAAGGAAACGACCGTTCCGTACTGCGCGCAAAGATCAAGAATCTCGGAAAAGCCCTTGCAGGAATAATCCCTCCAGCCGTGAGAATACGGAACCAATTCTCCGATCAGATTCACGCCTCTTTGGTGCATCCGCTCGATCTCCTCGCAGGATTCCTTGACGTAGTCGGGGTGAACGTGAAAGCCCGGAACGTAACGCTCGCCGTAAAGTTCCTTCAGGGAGAGCGCCTCCGCGTTCATATCGCAAATTTCTTCCCACGGATCCATCCCCTGCTCGATCTTGTGGATCACGCTGCCGCAGATCACATCCACGCCGATGCGTCCATCAGCCGCAGCGTCGTCTCGGCGGACATGGGAAAGCATTCCTTGTGTGAGCAAATATTATCCGCATCCCTTCTGAACGGATGCGTGTGAAAATCAATGACCTCGAAGTCCTTCATCGGATCGCCCCCTTTTTTTCTATTGTAGCACAAACAAAAGCAAATGTCAACGTCCGCGCACCGAAGAGCAACGTCGGAATCGAAATGCCGCAATTCCAAAATGCGCAAAAACCTCATGCTTTTTATTGAAAACCTCATTGTTTTTGTTTCAAAAATGCATTATAATGAAGGAAAACAGATGTGCGCACGCAACGCACACAAAAAAAGAAAGAAAGGAAGAAAAAACAAAATGAAGCAAGCATTTCGCCCCACCGCGATCCCGTTGATCACGTCCGATCCGTATTTCAGCATCTGGAGCTTTTCAGATCAGCTTTACGGCGACCACACCCGCCATTGGACGGGACGTTCCCATTCTATGTACGGCGTTCTTTTTATTGACGGTGTTGCGCATCGTTTTATGGGCAAAACACAAATCCTGAACCGCAATTTTCAGGAAAACGAGACCGTCCTTGAGCAGACGTCCGTGGTCGTTCGTCCCACAACGACCGTCTATACCTTCTCGCACCCGACCTGCGACATGACCGTGACCTTTGTTTCCCCTCTTCTGACCGACCGTCTCGAGGTTCTCTCCCGTCCCGCTTCTTATATGTTTTATGAGATTACCCCAAAGGAAGAGGGACACGAATTTGAGGTCTACGTTGACCTTTCGGCAGAGATCGCGGGAGACCTGAACGGTCAGTACTTCACCGCCACCCAAGAGGACGGACACGTTTTCCTCGGCGCAAAGGAGCAAAACGTTCTGAACCGTTGCGGCGACGACGTGCGCATCGATTGGGGATATTTGCACCTGGTGCATCCCAATGCAAAGGTCGGTGTTCTGAATACCCGTTTGAGCACCGTTCATCCGCACATTCGCGAAAATCTTCTGATTGTGGATACAAGCAAGCCCTTCCACGCATCCTGGCCGCCGATTCTCACAGCAAGATCAAAGAAGCTTGCGGATACGTTCGTATTCGCATACGACGACGTCAAATCCATCGTTTATTACGGCAAGCAGATCGATGCGTATTACAAGACCGTTTACGGTGATTTTGACACCATGCTTAAGGCGGCTGTCGCGGAAGCGGACGACCTGCGTGCACGCTGCGAAGCATTCGATACCGAGCTGATCGCGCAGATGGAAGAAATTTCCCCCGCATACGCCAACGTCGGTTCTCTCGCTTACCGTCAGGTCATCGCGGCGCACAAGCTGATCGAGGTGGACGGAGAACTGATGTTCCTTTCCAAGGAGAACTTCAGCAACGGCTGTCTCGCAACGCTGGACGTGACCTACCCCTCGATCCCCCTCTTTTTGCATCTCAACCCCGAGCTGGTCCGCGCGATGATGCGTCCGCTCTTTGCCTACGCGAGAACCGCGCTTTGGCCCTACAAATTCGCCCCCCACGATTGCGGATGCTATCCCTTCTGCAACGGACAGGTCTACTCCGCGAAGGACGGCGTTGTGTATGAATCCAATCAGATGCCCGTTGAGGAATGCGGAAACGCGATCCTGACTGTGGCGGCGGCACTCCGCGCGGACGGTGACCGTTCCCTGGCGGAGAAAAACAAGGATCTGCTCCGCACTTGGGCGGATTATCTCGCAGAATTCGGCTACGATCCCGAAAATCAGCTTTGCACCGATGACTTCGCGGGACATCTGGCGCACAACTGCAATCTGAGCCTGAAGGCGATCGTTGCGCTCGGCGCGTACGCGCAGATGTTTGACGAGCCCAAATACGCCACCGTCGCCAAGGATATGGCAGAGCGTTGGGTCAAGGACGCAAAGAAGCAGGAGGGCAAGGGCTGGCGTCTGACCTTTGACCGCGAGGATAGCTGGAGCATGAAGTACAACATCATCTGGGACCGTCTGCTCGGTCTTGGACTGTTTGACCCGAAGGTATCCGAGGAGGAGATCGAGGTCTACACCGAGAAGATGAAGCGTTACGGCGTACCGCTCGACAGCCGCTCGGATTACACCAAGCTCGACTGGATGGCGTGGACGACCGTCATGAGCGACAACAAGGCTTACACGGAAAAAATCTATGAAGCGATCGAGCGCATGGTCTGCGAGTCCTTCGACCGCGTTCCGATCACGGATTGGTACTACGCCTCCGACGCTTGTCAGTGCTGCTTCCAAGCAAGATCGGTTCTTGGCGGCTTCTACATCAACCTTGTTGCAAAAACCTTTTTGAAATAATCTTCACAAACAATCGGGGAGCTCCTTTGATGCGGAGCTCCCCTTTCTTTCGTCCGTGCTTTTGGCAGCGAAAATTATTTTCTTTAAAATTATCATATTCTCTTGGAAAACGGTGAAATTTCTGTTATAATAGAAAGCAGATACTATCTGATTAGGAGAAAATCGGTTGAAATATGAGTGATTATCAACAAACGATCTATGAAAATCAACGCTTCGGCGAGGAGCGCGCGCTTTACGGCTCCCAAGGCGTGACCGTGCGCGATTGCGCCTTTGATGGCGAAGAGGACGGGGAGAGCGCACTCAAGGAGTCCTGCGACGTGCTTGTGGAACGGACGTATTGCAACCTTCGCTACCCCTTCTGGCACTGTCGGGATCTGAAGATCCGACACAGCGAAATGACCGAGAAATGTCGGGCGGCGCTGTGGTATTCCGATGACGTCTTGATCACCAAGACCAAGCTCCACGGCACCAAGGCGTTGCGCGAATGCAGCGACGTGCGCCTTTTGAATTGCGACGTTCTCTCACAGGAATTCGGCTGGTCGACCGCGGGACTTACAATGACCAACTGCACGGCACAGGGAGAATATTTTCTTCTGCGCGCATCGGACATCGTCGCAAACAGACTTTCCATGAAGGGAAAATATTCTTTTCAATACATCGAAAACGCAACACTTGAGGACTGTACACTAGATACCAAGGATGCCTTCTGGCACGCCAAGAACGTCATCCTCAAAAACTGCACCGTCAAGGGAGAATACCTTGCGTGGTATGCGGAGAACATTACGTTCATCAACTGTAAGATCAGCGGAACACAGCCCTTCTGCTATTGCAAGGGATTGCGTCTGATCGACTGCGAGCTGACCGATGCGGATCTTTGCTTCGAGAGAAGCGAGGTCGAGGCGACCGTCCTCTCCCCCGTGATCAGCATCAAAAACCCCTATGCGGGAACGATCTCCGTTCCGTGCGTGGGTGAACTGATCATGGACGATCCTCTCGCATTGGCGACCGTCACGGTCACAAAGGAGCTTTGAGTGCCGTGAACAAAAGCAGCTTATCCAAGGATTTTACCAAGGGAAATATCGCAAAGCAGCTCATTCTGCTCGCGCTTCCCTTCATGGCGTCCAACGCGCTTCAAGTATTTTATAGTACCATCGACATGGTCATCGTCGGCGAATACGTCGGCACCCCGGGACTTTCCGCCGTCTCGCAAAGCAGTCAGATCGTCAATTTCGTTACCATGGTCTGCCTCGGCTTTTCAAGCGCGGGACAGGTCCTTCTGGCACAGGCGATCGGCGCGGACAAGAAAAAGGAAATGAACAGCATCATCGGTACGCTCTTTTCCTTCATCGCCATCCTCGCTCTTGTGATGACGTGCGTGATCTTCTGCGGACACACCCTCATTCTTAATCTGATGAACATCCCCGTCGAGTCCTACGAAATGGCAAAGGATTACCTTCTGATCTGCGGCGCGGGGTTGATCTTCACGGCAGGCTATAACGTCGTTTCCGCCATTCTGCGCGGCATGGGAGATGCCAAGCGTCCCTTCCTCTTCATCGGAATCGCATCCGTCCTCAATCTCATTCTCGACATTCTGTTCACGGGATACCTCGGCTGGGGCGTTGCGGGCGCAGCGTGGGCAACCGTCATCGGTCAAGGGGTGTCGTTCCTCTTTTCCCTTTATTATCTGTACCGCCGCAAGGAAAGCTTCGGCTTTGATTTCAAGCCCTCAAGCTTTAAGATCAACAAAAAATACATGGGTATGATGGCATCCATCGGCACTCCCATGGCAATTCAATCGGGGTGCATCAACCTCTCGATGCTCTTCGTCAATTCCATGATCAACAGCATAGGTCTTGTGGAATCGGCGACCTTCGGAACGGGTATACGCATTGATGACATCATCAACAAGCTTTCCCAGGGCATCCAGCAGGCGGCAATGCCCATGATCAGCCAGAACATCGGTGCGGGAGAGCAAAAGCGCGCCAAGCAGACCGTCTATTGCGCATGGATCTTCTCTCTGGGCTTTACGGTCATCTGCATGCTCCTCTACGCCTTTTTCGGCAAGCAGATGTTCATGCTCTTCTCCGACGATCCCCTGGTCCACGGAATGTCGGGAACCTTCATCGGCGCGATCCTGTGGATCTTCCCCGCCCTTGCCGTAATGCGCGGCAGCGGCGCGTTCGTGCAGGGCATCGGAAACGCGCGATTGAGCATGGTGCTTGCCCTTTTGGACGGCGTGGTGCTCCGCATCGGACTGAGCTGGCTGTTCGGCATCGTTTGGAAGTTCGGCTTTTTCGGATTCGTCCTCGGATATGCGCTCGCGCCCTACGGCTTCGCCATTCCGAGCATGATCTATTTTCTCTCGGGAATCTGGAAAAAGCGGAAGGTCTTGGCGGACGACATCTGATTCTCCCCCTTCCAAGCTCCGAAAAGGATTTGAATATTCAATATAAAAGAATATAATAAAAGCAAAAGACTATCTTCAACAAAATCAAACGTAAGGAGTCGATTATGAAACAGATCGCAAAACGCTTCGTTCCCCTCCTGATGGCACTGATGATGCTTGCGACAGCTCTGATCACGCCGATCCTGGCAGAGGAAGAGGACACCGTCACGGAAAACCTGTTCAAGGTTGCGGCACCCGGTGAGCCGAATCCGAGCGGACTGACGTACGCAATGAAATCCAGCAGCGAGTTTTACACCTCTTCTCCCATTGCGGTCGCGGAGGGTGACGTGCTTTATTTCGGCCCGTGCGATCCCGATCAGAGCTATTACATGACCATCTATTCTCCCGAGGGCAAAAGCCGTTCGGGCAGAGTACTCAAATCCAATTCCGAAACACACGCCACGCTGAACGACGGAAAACTGATCTTGAAATACACCGTTCCCGCGCAGATCGGCTACGTCTGCATGATCACCCCCAACGCGCTTTGCCGCGCGACGGTCGTTACCAGGAACGCGCCCTTCGGAGAGCAGGCATATCGGAATTATCTTGCTGAATTTGACGCTGACGCCACCACTCCGATCCACAGAAACAGCGTTCTGCGCGGAAAGAACGCGCTCTTCATCGGAGATTCCATCAACGCAGGCTCCTATGACGTTCTCGCTCCCAGTACGGGAAGAGCTTTTGCGGGACGCATCGCGCTTTCCACAGGGTTGCGCGTGACCAATAAATCGGTCGGCGGCGCGACTCTGATCAAGAGATCCGACAAATCCTGGATCGTCGATCAGCTCAATTCTCAAAAGGGACAGAGCTTTGACGTCATCGTGATCTACGGCGGTGTCAATGACGCCCGTCACAACATCGTTGCGGGAGAATTCGTTGAAAACGAAGCCGCGCTGACCAAGGTCAACACCTATGCGGCAGGACTGCAATATCTGCTTCTGACCGCAAAGCAAAACCATCCGAATGCCGAGATCTTCTACGTTGCGGGCTTCCCGCTTCCCGGGCATGACGTGGGCTACGCGGCGGATATGTCCGCATACGTCACGGTCGCGACAGAGATCTGCGAAAAGTATGACATCAACCTGATCGACCTTTACAACAACGCGGAGCTGACAGAAAAGCTTCAGCCCCACACCGTCCGCTATCTCCCCGATCTGCTCCACCCGACCAGCGAGGGATACGATCTGATCACGCCTTATATCCAAGCCGAGATCGAGCGCGTCATGGGCGGCACACCGATGAACGAGACCACCGCCGTTACCACTCAGGCAACCGATTCAACGCTTGACACGGCGGCGACTGTAAGCACCACCGCCGCAACGACCGTCGCTACCACGGGTGCTTTAAATGAACCGAAGGAAAGCGGATGCGGTGCGACCGCGCTTGGAACGGTCACGGCGATCCTGACGCTTTGCGGTGCTTGCGCGTGGGCATTCAAAAAGAAAGAATAAACCAATCATTCCATCGGGAAGCTGTAAAAAGGCTTCCCGATTTTTAAACAAGAAAAAAGGGGAAGCCTGCGTAGGCTTCCCCAAAATATTATTCTTTGATGATCCTCATATCGTACGCGTTCAAGGAAAGCGCGGTGACCGTCTCCTTGGCTTCCATGTCGAAATATTCCTTGTCAAGCGGAAGCGTCAAGGGCGTTCCCGAATAGTTCTGAACGAACAGGTAACGGTTCTCTCCGTCCGTACGCTCGGTCGCGGTCACGCCGAAGGGCAGCTCCACGGGAAGAACGGGCTTGATCTCCAGCTCCGCAAGAATCGAGGTAAGGATCTTATCCTTGAATTTTCCGTCGTCGCGGAACGCCTGATAGTACGCGCGTCCCTTGCCGTATTCGTTGAGCGTCATTGCGGGATAGCCTGCGTAGAATTCCGACGTGTATTCCACCAACGACTTCGCACCGCGCAGATGCACAAGCTCACAGTAATCCATACCTTGGAACTCCTCACCGCAGGTGTTGCAGCGAACGTGCGAGATCTCACCGGGATAGAGGGTGTCCACTTCCTCGTTCCAGATGCCGAACACGTCCTTCAGCTTGCCTCCTGGGAAGCCGCCAAGGTGACAAAGGTCGGTCTCGTTGACCATGCCGAGCATATACGTCGCATAGAAGGTTCCGCCGTTCTTGACGTATTCCTCGATCGCGTTGATCGTTTGATCGTCGGTCATATAAAGCATGGGAGCGATAACCAGATCGTATTTGGAGAAATCTGCGTGCATGCTGATGATGTCGGTCGGAATTGCTCTTTCCCAAAGCACACGGTAGTAATCATAGCAGGTCTCGCAGTATTTCTTTTCGTAAAGCTGGAAGTATTGGCAGTCCTCCAACGCCCAGCGGTTCTCCCAATCGTGAACGATCGCCACGCGCACGTTCGGCATCGTTCCGACGACCTCGTCGATTGCCTTCAGGGTCGCTCCCGTTGCCTGTACTTCCGTGAAAATACGCGTTTCATTCGTTCCCACGTGATCCACGATCGCGCCATGGAATTTCTCCACGCTGCCGCGGCTCTTGCGGAATTGGAAATACTGCACGGTGTCACTTCCGTGAGCAACAGCCTGCAGGGATGCCAGACGGTCCATGCCGGGACGGTTGAGCTTATTGATGGGCTTCCAGTTGGTCACGCCGGGCGCGCGCTCCATGAGCATGAAGGGACGCTGCTTGAGCGAACGGAAGAAATCGTGCCAGAACGCGGTCATATAGCATTGCGCGTGATGCTCCTCGGGCTTGTGCCAATCGGGATAGGTGTCCCACGAAATGAAGTCCAGCACGTCGGTGTAGTCCGCGTAGTTCAGATCGCGCCAAGCGGGCATGAGGTTGGTGGTAACGGGAACCTCGGGGCAGATCTGCTTGATGGGTGCCAGCTCGTTTTTGATGAAGTCCTTCGTCTGATGCGAAACAAAGCGTCTCCAATCCAGGTTCAGACCGTGAATGCTTCCTTCCCCGTTGTCCATAGGGGGTTCTACCTGCTCAAAATTGTCATAGCGGTGACTCCAGAAGTTTGCCCAATACGCCATGTTGAGCGCGTCGATGTTGTTATTGTATTTCTCGCGTACGAATTCTCGGAACGCCGCCTGGCAGTTCGGGCAGAAGCACTCTCCTCCGTACTCGTTGGAGAGATGCCACGCCACGACCGCGGGGTGCTTTCCGTAACGCTCGGCAAGCAGCGTGTTGATCGCTCTGACCTTTTCGCGGTAAACGGGAGAGGTGAAGCAATGGTTATGGCGTGTGCCGAACATCATCTTTTCGCCGCGCTTGTTGACGCGCAGGACCTCGGGATATTTCTCCGCCAGCCAATGCGGACGCGCACCCGAGGGAGTTGCCAGCACCACTCTGCCGCCGTTTTGGTAGATTTTCTCAATGATCTCGTCAAGATAAGAAAAATCATATTCCCCTTCTCTGGGTTCCAGCGTTGCCCAAGCGAAGATGCCCACCGTCATTTCGTTGCAGTTGGCTTCCTTCATCAGTCGCATATCCTCATCCCAGATCGACTTATCAAAGATCCATTGATCGGGGTTGTAGTCTGCACCGTGCAAAAAATGCGGAAATTTTTCGTTGATGTACTGTTTTTTCATGATTTCTCTCCTGTTGGTTTTGGTATATATAATAAAGATGATCTTTCAAAGCAAGGAATTGCGGTTACGGTACGCGCTGGGCGTGACACCCGCGGCACGCAGGAATATCTCGCTGAAATATGCGGGCGTGTTGAAGCCCACGTCCGCCGCGATCTCGGTCACGGGCTTATCGGTGTTGATCAGAAGCAGCTTGGCGTTCTCGATGCGCACCTGATTGAGATATCGAATGGGGGACGTGCCGAAATACTTCTTGAACTGATGCATAAAATAGCTCTTTTGCATCAGCGAGATACGGGTGAGCTGCTCCAGGGAGAGGCTCTCCGCATAGTGCATCTCAATATAGCTCTTGGTCTGCAAAAGAAGCTTTCTCGTGTTGATCTTATGCGTGCTCTCCTCCACCGCGCGGGGGGCTTGAAACAAACGGATCAGATCGATCAGAAGCACGGTGAACAACGCCTGCACCTTGGAATAATAATCACATTGCTCGTTTTGCAGCTCGGAGAGGATCTGTCGGATCGTGAAAGAGATCGCGTTCTCTCCGTCTCCGAAGGAATGATGCTCAAAGGCATTCTCGGAAATGCCGTTGTGCGTCGCGCCGCCGAGGTTGAGACGGTCAACCGTAAAATTATAATACACCAAAGGCTCTTCGCTGTTTTCCGAATACAGGCAATGCTCTCTCCCCGCGTTGACGACCACGATGTCATGCGCGCGGATCTCTTTCTCTCTGCCGTCGCAATCAAGCATTCCTCTGCCGCTCTTGAAATAGAAAAATTCCATGTACGGATGCTGATGCGCGCGCGCCTCCTCTTGCGGTCCCGTCTGCAGCTCGCTGAAGGTCAGGAACAGCGGATCCGCTCTGAAAAAATCAGCCTCCGCGATCCGTTTGTCACCGATGTAAAATCGGTTATAGGAATACGCCATACCGTCTCCCTCCCTTCTCGGCATCATTTTATCACACAAAGACGTCGGTGTCAATAGAAAGACAAGAAAATTGCACCGAATTTGAGCAATTTTGTTATAATTTTAAATAATATCGTTATTGCAAGAGGATGAATAGTGTAATAAAATATAAGTAAAGATGAAACGTGTGCTTTTTTCGCCGTGCAACCGTGTGTAAATCACGGGCGGTGGAAGCAGACTTTTATCCAAAAAAATTCCGAACGAAAAAACCGTGAACAAACGGAAAATAAAGGAGTTATTATGAAACAGGAATTGCAGAACAAGATTTTAGTCCCCGTCATCACTCCCTATAAGGAAGATGGCTCCGTAAACTATGAGGCTCTCAAGAAGCACGTTCGTTTCGTCCTTGACTGCGGCGCAGACGGCATTTACCCCGGCGGATCCTCCGCAGAGTGCTTCCTGATGAACGACGATGAGAGAGAAAAGGTCATGGAGACCTGCATCGACGCTGCAGACGGCGCGTTCGTCGTTGCAAACGTCAGTGCGATCGGCTCTCACAACACCGAGAGATTTGCAAGACACGCAGAGAAGAAGGGCGCAGACGTCATCTCCTCTGTTCCTCCCTTCTACTATGGCTATAAGTTCGACGAAGTAAAGGCATTCTACAATGACCTTGCAAACTCCGTCAACATCCCCACCATGATCTATAACTTCGGAAGCGGCTTCAGCGCAGCTCAGTTCGACAGCCTGCTCAGCAATGAGAAGATCAAGTACATCAAGTACACCGCTACCGATTACTACACCATGGAGCAGATCTGCTCTCACTCCGACGTATGGGTTTACTCGGGCAAGGACGAGTGCTTCCTCTCCGCTCTGGCACAGGGCGCAGACGGCGGTATCGGTACTTCCTTCAACTACATGGTCAAGAAGTTCATCGAGATCCAGAAGCTGTTCAAGGAAAACAAGATGGCTGAAGCGCTCAAGGTTCAGCACGCTTGTAACGAAGTCATCCGCATCACCTGCGAGGTCGGACTTCTCAGCGCGGTTAAGTACTGCACCACCGTTGTTTCCGGCAACGACGTCGGTTCCGCTCGCCGTCCCTTCTTCCCGCTCACCGATGACGCTAAGAAGCGCCTCGAGGTTGCTCTGGAAGAGAACGGAATGCTCAACTGATCAAAAATTTAATTGCAAAAGAGGGACGTTCGCGTCCCTCTATTTTAAAATAACTGACAGAAGGAGAACATCGTTATGATCACTTCGAAGATCAAGTGCTTGAGAGACCCCTTCATTCTTTTGGAGGGCGACTGTTATTACGCCTACGGCACGGATTGGCATTGCTTCCGCGCGACCGAATTGGACGGCGACTGGGAGGACCTCGGCGTCGTTGTGGAATACCCCGCGGATTTCGAGACCAACCCTTGGGCTCCCGAGGTGCACAGATACAAGGGTGCGTACTATATGTTCACCACCTATAAATCCAAGGTGAAGCAGAACCGCGGTTGCGTGATCTTCCGCGCGGAGCGTCCCGAAGGACCTTACACGCTCATCACGGACGGCGCCCTGACGCCCGCAGGCTGGGATACCATCGACGGCACGCTTTATATCGACGCCGAGGGTCAGCCCTATATGGTATTCGTCCACGAATGGACGTCCATGCCCGATAAGATCGGCGCGATGGCGGTCGCAAAGCTTTCGGACGATTTTACCCGACTGGTTTCCGAGCCGATCGAGCTGTTCCGCGCGAACGATCCCGCATGGTCGGATCATAACGTGACCGACGGCTGCTTTATGTACACCACCAAGGAGGGCAAGCTCCTCATGATCTGGTCGAACTTCACGCCCGACCCCACCTCTCCTCACGGACACAGCTATGCCGTCGGCATTGCCGAGAGCACCACGGGCAAGGTGGAAGGACCTTGGGTACATCAGGAAAAGATGCTGTTCTGCCGCGCGATGAGCGGTGGCGTTTACGACGGCGGTCACGGCATGATCTTCACCGCGAAGGATGGCGTACAGTACCTCTCCATCCACTCTCCCAACCACATCGCTTACGGAAGAGAGGAAACGCCCATCTTCATCCCGATCCGCGAGGAAAACGGTACGCTGGTGCTGGAGCTTGATAACTAAAGGAGAAATTCAAAATGCCGATTTTAGATATGCCCCTTGAGGAGCTGAAGCAATATCAAGGAAGAAACCCCCGCCCCGCCGATTTTGAAGAATACTGGGACAGAGCGTTGGCGGAAATGAACGCCATTGATCCCAAGACCGAGCTTGTCAAG
>JAZNXP010000159.1:0-6853 GCA_045593965.1 Eubacteriales bacterium
ATCTTATTAACTAAAATTTAACCAATAACATACGGCATTGCTATATAATATACTATGTATAAAAATGAAAAGGAGTTGGTTTTGTGGATCCGTTACCTCGAAGTTGCCCCGAAGAGGGAAACTTGAGTATCAGATGTAAAACAATCGGTCAAAAGTTAACCGTTCGCGTTCCGATCGTACTGCTGTGTTGACAGCATACACGTTTACATTGATTTGAAGCGAACTGAAAAACTTTTTTGATTGAATTGGAGGATTACATCTAAAATGACTATTGCAGGACAATTATTATTGCAGCTGATCCTGATATTGTTAAACGCATTTTTCGCTGCAACCGAGATCGCTGTGATCTCATTGAATGAAAACAAACTACGTGTGCTTGCCGAAGACGGCGACAAAAAGGCTGCCAAGATGCTGAAGATGACGGAGGATCCCACGAAGTTTCTTTCTACCATCCAGGTCGGCATTACTCTGGCAGGATTTTTGGGCTCCGCTTTCGCGGCTGATAACTTCGCGGAACGTTTGACCAATTGGTTCATCAGCGTATTTCCCACGTCCGTGGCGTATCTGGGATTGATCGATGCCGTCTCCGTCATCGTGATCACCCTGATTCTTTCGTACTTCACGCTGATCCTTGGCGAGCTTGTTCCCAAGCGCATCGCCATGAAGCACAAGGAGAAGGTCGCAAAGGCTTTCTGCGGCGTGATCTCTGTGCTGGCAGCGGTGCTCAAGCCCGTGATCTGGTTCCTGACCGTTTCCACCAACGCGGTCCTTCGCCTGTTTCGCATTGATCCCAACGAAAAGGATGAGGTCGTTTCGGAGGAGGACATCGTGACCATGCTGGACGCAGGCGCAGACGAGGGAACTCTGAAACAGGATGACATTGAGTATATCAAGAACGTATTCAAGCTGGAGCGTCTTTCCGCTGCGGATATCATGACTCCCAGAAGCGATCTTGTGGCTGTGCCGAAGGATATTTCGGATACCGAGCTGCTTCGTTTGATCGAGTCCGAGGGATATTCTCGCATTCCCGTTTACGGTGACAGCGTGGATAATATCATCGGTATTCTGCACGCACGTGAATATCTGCTCAAGCGCATGCGCACGGGCTTTAAGATGGAGGAGGTATTCCTTCAGCCCGAATTCGTTCCCGAGACCGTACATCTTGACGCACTGTTCAAGGATATGCAGAACAACCGTACGCACATGGTTGTCGTCGTAAACGAATACGGCTTGACGCTTGGCGTTGTTACGATGGAGGATATCATTGAGGAGCTCGTCGGCGAAATTTGGGACGAGCAGGATGACGAGACTGAGGAAGAATCGATCGTTGAGACGGGAGAGAATATCTATACGGTTCTGACCACTGTTTCGATCGATGAATTCTTTGAATACTTTGATCTGGAAAAGGACGAAGAGATCGAATCCACAACCGTCAACGGTTGGTTGGCAGAGAAGTGCGGAAGCATCCCCGAGGTGGATTACGAATTGGAATATGAAAACCTTCTGATCCGCGTCACCAAGGCTGACGATAAGCGCACGCTTGAAATTTCGGTCGAGAAGAAGGCTGAAGAATCAGAAGAGGCTTCCGAGGAAGATCAAGAAGCCGTAGCAGAAGAAAAAGCATAAATATTGTTATGAACGGCAGTCCGCAAAGCGATCCTATCTGTGATCCGCATTTTGCGTGACTGCCGTTTTTTATTATCCGAAGGTTACATTTTGACAAACAAATCGTTACTTTTTGCCATTGCCTTTCTTTGCATGAAAGGATATAATGAAATCGACTTCCACTTGAAAGGAGAATTTCTATGATGGTAAATAAGCCGCCGATGGGTTGGAACTCATGGAACACCTTTGGCATGAATATTGATGAAAAACTGATCTGCGAAATGGCAGACGTGATGGCGGATGAGGGATATCTTGACGCAGGTTACGATACTCTGGTCATTGATGACGGATGGCAAGCAGATTTTCGCTCTTCCGACGGGCATCTGCAAGCAGATCTGATCCGTTTTCCGAATGGAATCAAGCCTGTGGCAGATTACGTTCATTCCAAGGGCTTGAAATTTGGGATTTACTCTGCGGCAGGAGTGAAATCTTGCGGAAACAAGCCGGGGAGCTACGGACATGAATATACCGACGCGCAGGATTTTGCGGATTGGGGCGTGGATTATCTCAAGTATGATCTCTGCCATTTCCCCGGATGCGGAAACAAGAAGTCGGCATATATAACAATGTCCATGGCACTTAAAACAGTCGGGCGTGATATCGTATATTCGGGCGCGATCTGCGGAGAGGAGGAGCCCGGAGATTGGATGCGCTCCATCGGCGCGCACCTCTATCGTTCCACGGGAGATATTCAGGATAGCTTTGCGTCCATCCGAAAGATCGCCATTTCTCAAAGAGATCAGCTTTGCAAGTCCGCGCAAGGCTGCTATAACGATCCCGATATGCTGGTTGTCGGCATGAGAGGTGAGGGATATGCGGCAAATGGCGGATGCACGAATGACGAATATCTGATCCATTTCGGTATTTGGTGTATGTATTCCGTTCCGTTGATGATCGGCGCGGATCTGCGCAAGATCGATCCGTTTTGCAAAAAGCTGTTGCTCAATAAGGATCTGATCGCGATCGATCAGGATCCCGAATGCCGTCCGCCGTATTTCGAGAAAAATTCAAGATATGCCCGAGACGAACGAATGGTTCTGTTCAAAATGCTTGCGGATAACCGTTTTGCGCTCGGTTTTTTCAATCTGACCGATGCCGAGTCTAAAATGCAGGTATATATGGCAGATATCGGCTTGCCTACGCACAGCGGAAAGGGCTTGCATCTGATCGACGTGATGAGTGGGGAAGACCTTGGAATTCATAAGGATTTCTTCTCTCCCATTCTTCCCACGCATTCCTGCCGTATTTTCTTGGCTACCATCGAATGATCCATAAAAAATCACCGTGTCGTTGACACGGTGATTTTTTATGTTATGCATGTTCGATTTTGATCAGGTCTGTGTTGCCGGAGGTGCCGTTCGTTGCGCCGCCCGTAATGATGATCTGCTCTCCCTTGGTCAGACGGAAGGTCTTGATCGCCGTCTTTTTCGCGACGTAGAAGAGAACCTCGGTGGAGGGATACGCTTCGGTCAGAACGGGAGTTACTCCCCAGGAAAGGGAAAGCTGACGGTAAACGCAAGGATTGGTGGTAAGACCGATGATGTCAACGGGAGAGCGGAAACGGGAGACCATGCGGACGGTCATGCCCGAATGCGAGCAGACCACGATCGCGCTGGCTCCAAGATCGATCGCCATGCCACAGGTGGAATGCGAGATCGCGTCAACGCTGTCCTTGATCTTGAAATTGTCCTTGCGGAACGCTTCGTCATAGTGGATATTTTTTTCTGTCTCTTCCGTGATTCTTGCCATTGCCGCGACTGCTTCAACGGGGTATTTTCCCGCCGCGCTTTCACCCGAAAGCATAACCGCGCTGGAGCCGTCGTAAACGGCGTTCGCGACGTCGGAAATCTCCGCTCTGGTGGGGCGGGGATTGTGGATCATGGATTCCAGCATTTCGGTTGCTGTGATCACGCGCTTACCGAGCATACGGCATTTGGTGATCAGATGCTTCTGGATCGCGGGAAGCTTTTCGTAGGCGATCTCCACGCCCATATCACCGCGACCGATCATGATGCCCGAGCATTCGCTGCAGATGTCCTCGATATTGTCAATGCCTGCCTGGTTTTCGATTTTTGCGATCAGCTCAATATGCCCCGCACCGTGCTCGGCGAGGAAGTGCTTGACATCCAGAAGATCTTGCTTACAGGAGGCAAAGGAGCAGGCAACGAAATCAACGTCGTTTTCAATGCCGAAGAGAAGATCCTGCTTGTCCGTCTCGGAAAGATAGACCTGCTTGAGGACTTTATTCGGAAAGCTCATGCTCTTTCGGTTGGAAAGCTCTCCGCCCGTGAGAACCTTGCAGCGTACTTCCGTTTCGGTGGTTTCCGTGACCTCGAAGATCAACAGTCCGTTGTTGAGCAGAATGCGGTCTCCGACGTTCAGATCCTGGGGAAGTCCCTTATAGCTGACAGATACCTTATTTTGGTTTCCGATCACTTCTTCAATGGTGAAAGTAAACATATCGCCGTCGTTCAACCGAATCTTACCGTTTTCAAAAATACCGATGCGGTATTCGGGTCCCTTGGTATCAAGCAGGATCGCAATGGGGAGATTGAGCTTTTCTCGCACGGATTTGATCAATTCGATGTTCTTTTTATGATCCTCGTGCGTGCCGTGTGAAAAGTTCAGACGTGCAACGTTCATGCCCGCAAGACACATATCACTCAAGGTCTTTTCATTGTTCGAGGCAGGGCCGATCGTACATACGATTTTGGTTTTGCGCATAATTGTCCCTCAATTTTAAAAGTATTTTTTTCGTCTTATATTATATCACTTTTTTTGGATATTGTTAAGAGGGTTATCGCAAAAAAAATCCGTTTTGAGGTAAAAAAATCAAGATGCGAATTGTGCAAAATGCCCAAATTTCAAAAATGATAAAAAAACTGTTGCATTTGAAGGGGAAATATGATATGATATTATATGTAAAATAAGGTGTGAAAGTGTTTGAATTTTTGCATTAATTTGTATAAAAAATTGGAGGAGCTAATCATGGCAGAAATTTCCATTCAGTTTAAGAATCAGGTAAACGGTTATAACAAGGACGAAGTTCACGCATTCGTAAAGGCAACCGAGGCAAAGCTTCAGGAAAGAGCTGCTGAGCTGGCTGTTTTGCAGCAGCAGATCGTTGATCTGGAGGCAAGATTGAACAAGGTCGTTGGCGAGGATTCGTCTGTTGAGGAAAAGATCGAGCTCTACGATAAGCTGATGAAGAAGATGGACGGTGATTACACCAATCTTCTCGCGCCCGCGATCGCGAAGGCAAAGGCGATCGAGGAGAAGGCGCAGAATGAATATGAGGTTCGCATCGATCAGGCAAGATATGCGGCAGACGGCATTTATGCGGAAGCTGCGGATCGCATTGCAGACGTTGTGGACGCAAATATGGACCGTATGTACCAGCTGTTGGATCGTTTCATTTATTCGAAGACTCTGGCAGGTCGCATCGAAGGCTTTGTAAGCGATTGCAAGCTTTTGGCAAAGAAGGTTACATACAAGGCAAAGAAGATCAAGAGAGCTCCCAAGAGAGTGATCCGCAAGATCAAACGCCACGTACGCAATAAGCGCAAGAACAAGGTGCAGGAAACCTCTGGTGCGCAGGCAGTCGTTGAGGCATAATTTTAATTCAAAGTGAAGCTTGGTGAAAAAATTCGGGAGCTGCGCGTTGCGAAGCTGATGACGCAAAGTGAGCTTGCAGGTACGCAGATCACCCGAAATATGTTGAGCTGTATTGAAAACGGTACGGCACAGCCATCGCTCTCAACGATTTTGTATATCGCCTCACGCTTGAACGTTCCCGCGGGATTTCTTTTGGCTGAGGAGGGCGACGAGCTTTTGTACCGCAAGATGAACAGCTTTGCCAATATCAAACGCGCGTATATGGCGGAAGATTGGTGGGGGTGTCGCAGCTTGTGCGTGTCCTCTTGTCCCGAGCCTGACGATGAGATTTGCTTGTTGCTGGCTGATTGCGATACGGAGATCGCGATCATGGAGTTCTGGAGCGGACATTTGAGGGCTTGTTGCCGTTTCTTTGACGAGGCAGTCGGATACGCAGAGAAAACGATGTATTCCGCGGCTTGCGTACAAGCAAAGGCAAAGACGTATTTTCGGTATATGCGCAGACTTTCTCCGACGCTGTATTCTGACATCCTTGATGAAGAGGCTGAGCTTGAAGTAAAGTATGTTTCGGAATTTTCCGATTACGTGGATGCGCTGGAGGCTTTGGATGACGGTGATACGGCACAGGCAGAGTGTTGTCTTGCAAAAATGGCTTCTGATTCCTTTTACGCGACGCATCTCCGCATTCGGATGTTGATGATCGATCAGAGCTATTCTGAAGCTAAGAAAAGCCTGATGGGGCTTTTAAAATCCGACGAGATACTGAATGAGATCAGCCTTTATGCTGTTCTTTGCGAGCTGGAGATCTGTTGCCGTGAGACCGAGGATTTCAAGGGCGCGTATAATTATGCCAATGAAAAGGTCGCTCTTTTAGAGCAACTTTTAAAGGAGATATAAAACAGTCGCTGTGGGAATTTTACCTGCAGCGACTGCTTTTTATTAAATATATTAAATATCGTAAATGTTTCCGTCCAGATCCTTCCAGCGGAAGGTCTGATCCTCTAAAATCATGTATCCGTGATGAGAATTTTCCTTTGGAATTGAGACTGAGCCGGGATTGAGATAAGTGAAGCCCTCGTGAACGCGATTGGCGGGGACGTGGGTATGTCCGCAAAGAAGAATGTCACCGTTTTTCAGAGGGGGAGGATTGTCCTCGCTGTAGTGATGCCCGTGCGTGGCGAAAATGCGCAGACCGTTGACGTCGAGCAATGCGTAGTCAGCAAGAACAGGGAATGGAAGAACCATCTGATCCACTTCTGCTTCACAGTTTCCGCGTACGCATAAGAGATCCTCTTTGATCGCAGAAAGCATCTCGATAACGCGCTTGGGAGCATAATCGCGTGGCAGATCGTTGCGAGGTCCATGATAGAGCAGATCTCCCAGCAGCAGCAAGCGATCGGCGCCCTCGCGCTCAAAGACGTCCAGCAGACGGCGGCAATAATAGGCGGAACCGTGTATATCGGATGCAATCATCAGTTTCATGGCAGCAGACCTCCCTATGCGATATGCTTTAGTATATCACGAAGAAAAGTCGCTGTCAAACAATTGACAAGGGAAGGAAAAACGAGTATCA
>JAZNXP010000160.1:0-7860 GCA_045593965.1 Eubacteriales bacterium
CGGCATCAACTGCCATTACCTGCTCCTCACTTCCGTAAATGGGAGTACCGCAGGGCTCGTTTTCGTAAAGCAATTCACGCAAGCGCTCCGAGGCGTATGCGCGCGGATGATTTTTTCGCGCACGGATATGATCGCGCATCAGTCGCTTTTCCCGTTCCACGTATGCTTCAAGCAAACGTCCGTTTTCATCCAGACGGGGGTGGAATAAGAGCTGACACATGACGTCAAGCGCACCGTCCAGGATCGATTCGCCGCACATCGGCAAATATGAAGCATCCAGAAAATCGACGGAAATACCGATCACCTGCGTGTCTCCGCGATAAAAATTGCGAATGGAAAGTCCCGTTCCGTAAAGATAATCCAGCCGTCTGTCCACGTCGGCGCAGGTAGGATATTTTTCGGTTCCGCGGCGCAGGACAGCCAAAAGTAAGGAGGTCAGATATGCTTTCTCTCTTTGAATGGGTAACGCGGTGAGAACAGACAGCGTTCCCGCCTTGAATTTTTTCGTTTTGCATACGCGTAAGGTCAACTGATCCGATACGGTATAAATCTTTGGAATCATAGAAATCCGTTTTCTCCAAACTACAGTAATTCAGTTTATATCATACACCAAAAACGCTTTTTTTTCAATGTTTTTTTGAAAACTTTTCTCTTCACGCCGTTATTTTATCAAAAAAGGCGGATCTACAACCGTAAATCCGCCTTTTCTCCGTTATTCAATACCGTTTTGTGTCGCCGTCCTCGGTCTCGTTGGGAAAGCCGTCGTCGATCGGACCGCGTACAGTCGTTGCTTCTGTCGTACGCGCGGTCGTGTCGGTCACCGACGAGGTCGGGATCGAAACCGTGGTAGCCGCCGTTGTCGGTGCTGCGGTCGTCGAGGTAACAGGCTTTGTCACCGTTCCGAGCGTCGCAACCGTGGCAGCGTCCGTCACGGAGCTTTCCGTCGTTCCGTTCGCGCTCGGATCTCCTTCGTCGGGAAAGGTACACGCAACCAGAAGCACGAGCAGGAGAGAGCATAAAAAGATCGCTTTGAACGTATTGCTTCGCATTTTCAAATACTCTCTCCTTTCTCTGATCGTTGTTTTCGATCGAATCAATCGAACTTATTTACCCGCAATGCTTGCGCCGCGAATGAGCGCGTCGGGAGAACCGAAGATGGTCAGCGAGCCGGGGAGTCCCCACTCGATCGTGTCCCCAAGACGGTCAACCGATTTGAGCAATTCGAAAAAGTTGCCCGCGATGGTAAAGGACTTGACCGCTTCCGCTCTCTTGCCGTCGCGGATCATGAAGCCCTCGCTCTCGATCGAGAAATCTCCCGTTACGGGGTTTGCTCCCGCATGGAAGCCCTTGGCAGACGTGATGAACACACCGTTTCCAACTGCCTCGAACAGCTCCTCGCGCGTGCTGTTGCCCGCTTGGATACCGAAGCTGTACGGAGCGATGTTTACGGGAGACGCGTAGCTTCCCTTCTGACCGTTGCCCGTGGACTCCACGCCCGCCTTTTTCGCGGTGGTCAGGTCGTAAAGCAGCGTATTGAGCACACCGCCCGAAATGATCTCGCGGCGCGCGGTCGCAACGCCCTCGCCATCAAACGGCGTCTGCATGGGACAGCCCTCTCTCATCGGATCGTCCACAAGAGTGACGCACTCGGACGCGATGGTCTGACCTTCCTTGCCCGCAAGGAGAGAAAGTCCCTTCTGCGCGTTCTTTGCGGAGAACACGGATGCGAAGGTGGAAAGGAAATCGCGGAATACCTTGCCGCGCATAACGATGTCATATTTGCCCGTTTCAACACTGCCCGCGCCGAACTTATTGAGTGCACTCTCCACCGCCATTGCGGGAAGTGCCTTCAGATCGTCATAGCAATAGCCCTCGGCAAATTCAAAGCTTTCCTGTGCCTCTTCTCCCTCGCGCAGAACGGCATTGACGTATGCCACGGACGTGCCGAGGCGGTTGGAAAGGTTGAGTCCCTTGGAGTTGCAAAGGTGGATCTCGGATGCGAAAGTGATCGCCGCGGTCTGCGTACCGTCACCAACGCGACTGTCTGTGTCGTAGGTGTCCTTTTGCAGCTTCAGAGCGGTTTCGCGAAGCGTGGACGCGTCGGTCAGCTTAACCTCTCTTTCAGGAAGCTTCGCATATTCCTTGGAGCCTTCAAAAATGAATACCTCGTCATCGTTGTCGATACAAGCGGCGTTCTCCTTTGCCTTCTCGACCAGCTCCTCCATCGCTTCCTTCGTCATCAATTCGCCCGATGCGTATCCCATCTTGCCGTCAACGATGCAACGGAAGCAGATACCGCCCGAAAATCCAGAGGAAAACGCGCTGATCTCATCCTTCAAGGTCTCCGCGCTGATGCTGTCCTCGGACTGATAATAAATTTCATATTCCTTGATCCCTGCGCGCTCGGCGGCGTCGGTCAGGGCTTGCTTCAATTCTTCAAATCTCATCTCAACGACCTCCTACGGTAATGGTGGACACGCGGATCAGGGGCTGTCCGACGTCGGTGGGAACGCTTCCGCTGGCAGAGCCGCACATGCCCTGCGCTCTGGCAAGGTTCTGTCCGACCATGTCGATGTTCTGCAGAATCTCCGATCCCGTTCCGACCAAGGATGCGCCGCGTACGGGCTCGCAGATCTTACCGTTTCTGACAAGGTATCCCTCGGAAACCGAGAAGTTGAACGCACCCGTCAAGGGATTGACAGAGCCGCCGCCCATGGAACGGCAGTAAAGTCCGTATTCCATCGAAGCGATGATGTCCTCGTTCTTATCGGGACCGTTATCGATGAAGGTGTTCGTCATACGGGAGGTCGCCTCGTAGGTGTATCCCTGGCGGCGTGCGCTTCCCGTCATGGGCATTCCCATGCGGCGAGAGCCGAGACGGTCGATCATGTAGTTTTTCAGAATGCCGTTTTCGATCAGCACGTTTCTTTGCGTGGGAGTACCCTCGTCGTCAATATTAACAGAGCCCCAAGCACCCGGGATCGTGCCGTCGTCAATCGCGGTGACCTTCGGGTTGGCGATCTGCTGACCGAGCTTGCCTGCCATCTGGGACGCGCCGATGGCAACCGAGGTTGCTTCCAGGGAGTGTCCGCAAGCCTCGTGGAAAATAACGCCGCCGAAGCCGTTCTCGATCGCAACCGTCATCGTGCCTGCGGGACAGTAGTCCGCGCGCAGATTGACCATTGCCTGTCTTGCGGCTTCCTTTCCGATGTCGGCAGGGTTAACGGTCTCAAAGAACTCCATGCCGACGCCCGCTCCGGGAGAGCAGCTGCCCGTCTGATTTTCGCTTCCGTTGCTTGCGACAGCCGAAACAGCCATGCGCGTGCGGATATGACGGTCGGTGGTATAAAGTCCCTCGGTGTTGGCAACCAGAATGGTGTGATCCACACCTGCCAGAGAGCCTACGACCTGCGCGATCGCGGGATCGTATGCCTTTGCGGCTTCACCGCCCGCGCGAAGCAGATCGGCTCTGACCTTCGCCTCAACGCTCGTGGGCAGGATCTTTACAGGATGAATATTCGGGAAAATGCGCTCCTGCAGACGGATGCTGACCGTATGCTTCAGCTCTCCCGTCGCAACGGCGACCGAGCGCGCGCACTTCATCAGTCCCTCGGGAGAAAGATCCGAGGTGGACGCAAATACGGTGCGCGTGCCGAGGAAGGCGCGAATGCCCACGCCCGATACGAGTGTATCGTTGGCGCGATCGATCTTGCCGTCCATCATGGAAACTACGTTGTTACGGGTGATCTCCCCGTAGATCTCCGCAAAATCCGCTCCGCCCGACATCGCGCAGGCAAGCACGGACTCCGCCAATGCTTTTGAAATCATAACAGAACCTCCATATTTCAAACTTTATAATTTTCAACTTGATTTTTAAAAACTTAAAAGCTCGCGTTGTATTCCGCGATCCGCTCGGGCAACTCCCGTGCCGTATCCAAGCAGAGCCACAGTCCTTTTTTTAGATCGTCCGTACATGGCTGAAACTCTGGGATCATGACGGTTGGCATTCCCGCGTTGATGCCCGCAAGCACGCCTTGCCGAGAGTCCTCCACCACAACGCATTCCTCGGGAGAGATGCCAAGCGTCTCTGCCGCGAGAAGGAAAATATCGGGCGCGGGCTTGCCGTTTTTTACCCGCTCACCCGAGATCACGGCATCAAAAAAATCCGTGTATCCGCTCACGCGCAGGTATCGCTCCACGCGCTCGCGATTGGTCGAGCTTGCGATGGCGAGAAGATAACCGTCCGCCTTCAGAGCTTCCAAGACTTCGGGAATATACGGACGCGTCGGGACGTTCGTCTCCAGCACGCGATCGGAATGCGTCCACATGGTCGCAAACAAACGTGCGAACGGAAAATCCGCTCCGTGATGCTCCGCAAAATACTGCTCGGTATTGGCATGATTTCTCCCCGTGATGTTGGGAAGCTCGGAGAGAATGTCGATGTCCAAGCCCAATTCCTTTGCCGCCGAGACCCAGCTTTTGCGGTAGACGACCTCGGTATCGAAGATCGTTCCGTCCATATCGAAAATGACTACCTTGATCATAGAAAAACGCCTTTCCTTGAAGTCAAGCTGCTTTTGATGCCCGACTTCCCTTTCATTTTACTATAAATACAGAAAAAAAGCAATGCCTTTTGCGATTTTTTCAAAGGTTTTTTCGTTCCCCGATCAAAAAAAGCAAAAGGCATTGCACTCAATTCGGTGCGAGGAGAAAAAAGCGGATCAGCTCGGGCAGATCCCGCAGCCGCTTCGGCTCACGCAGCATTCGCCAGAGCCATTCCAGCTTGAAACGCGACAGCATCTTGGGTGCGCGTCTGACGTCCCCCGCGAACACATCAAGACTTCCACCCAAGCCCAGCGCGATGCGAACGGACGGAAGAAACGACAGATTTTGAACAAGCCATTCCTCCTGCATGGGAAAACCGAAGCAAACGAACAAAACCTCGGTGCGCGCGGCATTGATCAGACCGAGCAATCTCCTGTTTTCTTCCCCTTGCTTTTCAAAATATCCGTCGTGACAACCGCAAACGCGAAGCCCTTCATACTGCCGACAAAGCCGTTCGGCGGCACGCTCGGCAACCCCCTGCTTTCCACCAAGGAAAAAGACACGCATTCCGCGCTTTGCCGCTTCGCAAAGCAACGCCTCGGCAAGCTCGATTCCCGCCACGCGCTCGCGCAGAGGCGTTCCCTTCCGCTTTGCCGCAAGCAGTACCCCCGCGCCGTCGGGCAAGGACAGCGTGGCACGGTTGAGCAGATCCGCGTATTTCGGCTCTTTTCTGCACCGCATGAGCATTTTCGCGTTCGGCGTGAACACCAATTCCCCTTCACAGCTTCCGTCCAATACGCGCCCGACCGCCTCCGTCACCGTCACATCATCAATGGCGACACCGTACAACTCAATTCTTTGACACTCCATCCAAAACACCCCTTTTTTGATTAGGATGCCCGAAAACGAGACAGAAAATTACAAAAAGCCACCTTTAAAGATGGCTTTTTTATAAAATGAATCATTTCAAAAACGCAAGAAGCTGTTTTTCAATATCCGCTGTTGACTTACCGATTTTCATAAGAATTCGGGGACGCGATCATATAAAAATACGTTTGCTTACCGTTATACCTAAATTCAAAATAAGCGTAGGCATCCTTTGGAATTTCTGTTTCGTTTTTGCAAAGCGCAAACGTAAAGATGCGATTACTGCAGATGCCGAGTCCGTGATATTGCTTGTCATACTCCATTCCCTCGACCATCGGATCGAAACAGCAGGTAGACTCGTCGTCATCATTGATGTAGATCGAGCCGACGAGCAAGCCCTTCTTCTCGGTTTCATACACTGCAATCAGCTCATCGCTCGTTCCGTCATCATTCTCCCAGAAGATCCAAGTCAATGCATCCACGTCACCGTACGCTTCGTTTTCACCGACGGTGTCTTCCAGAAAGGTTAAGTATTCCGCTTCCTCCCGATTTGTGCGAATTCTGAAACCAATGGACGTCATAATGAGAAGCACCGCCACTACGGTTATCACGATCCGAATGACCTTGGATACCACAAATCGAGGTTCTGTTTTCTGCCATTCCTGCGGAAGATATTCCTCGATCATCCCAAGCGGAAGTCCTTGGTCGATGCGCTCGATCCACTTCTGCGCAAGAACTGCCAAATGAACTCCTATCAGATGATCTCTTGAGCTCAAAAACAGCTCTCTTGCCTCTTCAAGACGTCCATCACGATAAAGGACGATCGCGCGCAAAAACGCGTTTCCGTGCCGGATGTAGTCCGATGTTGCCTTCTGATCCTTCTCGTCCAGATATGCATAGCACGCTTCAAAATCACCGCCGATGAAAGAACGATAATACCGCATAATCCTTATAGCGCCTGCCTTTTCGAGCTGTTTGCGCATCCATTTTCCGCGACTTGCGACGTAACGGTCAAAGCCGTCGCAGACCGCCTCCAACTTTTCAACGTCACCGACCGAAAAATAGACTCTTGCAAGCTCGAAAAAATAGACGTAGCTTGCGTTGCGGTGCTTTTTCTTTTGGAGCTGTGTTGCGGCAATGGAAACGAGGTCGCCGTATTCACCGGAAAAATAATACGCACTGATCAAACCCGTATAGGAGTTGTTATAAAGACGTCCGCCCTCGATCACCTCGCGGTAAAGCGCGGCATTGCCGTCCCGATTGATCAACGAATTAATATGATTTTGGAAATAGCGGTTTGCCAGTATCACAAACACGCAAGCCCAAACAATGTAAAACAAGGCTACCAATACGTAAGACCACAGGGTAATATCAATATTCAATCCCCATATCAGGTATATCAAAACGCCGACGAACACTCCCATTACGGCAATCATTGCCGCGACAAGCCAACGGTATCCGCGAATGATCCGTCTCGCTTCCTTGGAAAGCTGTGCTTTCATGGTGTTTTCCTCCTGTTTTCACAAAGTCTTATCGGGTAAAGCTCCCGAAAAAATCAATTCATTTCAAAAACGCAAGAAGCTGCTCCTCGATATCCGCCATGCCCTGAATGGTTGGATGTCCGCATTTTTTGTTCAGGTACTCCAAGGTCAGGCAGGACGCGCCGAACGCCTCGCACGCCGCGCGCGTTGCTTCCCCGATCTCGGGGCGCAGATCGGTATTGACGATGCAAACGATATTCGCATCGGGAAGCACCTCGGTCAAGCGATGCACAAAATAGCAGATCGCGGGAGAAACGAGATAAAGATCCTCGCGCGTCCAATCCGAGAGCATGACATCTCCCGTTTTGTTGCCCGACCAGCTATCGTTCGTGCCGCCGAATACGAAAACCGTGTCGATGTCATTTTCCTTGAAGAAGCCCTCCTCGACCAAGCGATCAAGACGGTAGATAAAGGATGACGTCTTGGAGCAATCCGTGTCGTTGTATCCCAGATATCCCACGGTAGAGCCCGACCAGCTGTTGTTCAGAACGAGATGAAGCTCCATATCCTTGCAAAGTCTATGCCACCACGTTTCCTCCACGTGCCGCACGTCGGTCTTTTCATGTCCCGCGTTGGTATAATAAATGGCATAGCCCTTCGGAATGTAGCCCTCGAAGGTGGAGTAGCTATCGCCGAAGATCATCACGTTTTTGATCGGTCTTTTGAGGTTCATGGTTTCTTTTCCTTTCAAGCTTGGTTCTGCATTGCAGGTAGAACGGATTCGCATTTCCATTATACACATTTTTTACCGATTTGTCAAGACAACGGCAAAAAGGATCGGAGAAGCATATTCCCCGACCCTTCTTGTTTTTTTAAGTTCTTACGCCTCTTCGCTGAACTGATCCTTGCCGACGCCGCAAAGGGGGCACTCATAATCCTCGGGCAGATCCTCGAATTTGGTTCCCTC
>JAZNXP010000161.1:0-2002 GCA_045593965.1 Eubacteriales bacterium
GGGAACGGCGTCCTCGACGTTCCGCTACAAACGATGATTGCGTTTTGGGGGCGAGATTGCCAAACAATCGTTTTATTTTTGCTATTGCGAAAATTTTATGCTTTTCGGAACGTCGAGGACACCGTTCCCTACAAGATTGATGGGAGTCGAAGCCTTGGCGAATGGTTATAAACTGTCGTAAAATTTTAAAATTGCGCACCGCATAAACGTAAGGATCCCTTGTGTAAAGGGAGCTCCCGACGGAGTCGGGTGAGGGATTGTCCTTGCGGTAAAAATATAAAACAATCCTCCGTCACGGCAAACCGCCCTACGGGAAATTTGGCGGTGCGGCGCGGTGACGTCTCTTCCCTGCTCTGTAACCGTTCTCCGTCAGAGCGTTTTCAAAAACCGCTCGATGCGGGAGATCGCTTCCAGAATATGAGACGTGGAATAACAATACGACGCGCGGATAAAGCCCTCACCGCTCTCTCCGAAGGCGGTGCCGGGAACAACTGCCACCTTCTCGGAATAAAGCAACCGCTCGCAGAATTCCTCGGACGAAAGTCCCGTGGACTTGATGCACGGAAAGGCGTAGAACGCCCCCTTCGGCTCACGGCAGGAGAGTCCGATGCGGTTAAATCCGTTGACGATCAGACGGCGGCGCATATCGTATTCCGACAGCATATTCTCCACCGCCGCGTCTCCGTTCTTGAGTGCTTCGATCGCGGCATACTGCGCGGTCGTCGGTGCGCACATGATGGCGTATTGGTGTATTTTCGTGATCTGGGATATGATCGGCGCGGGTCCGCACGCAAAGCCGAGTCGCCAACCCGTCATGGAGAAGGTTTTGGAGAAGCCCTGTACCACAACGGTCCGCTCCTTCATGCCCTCGATCGCGGCGACCGAAACGTGTCGCTTGCCGCCAAAGGTCAATTCGGCGTAGATCTCGTCTGAAAGCACAAGGATGTTCGTGCCTTTCAGCACGTCGGCGAGCTTTTCCAGATCCTCTCGCTCCATGATCGCGCCCGTGGGGTTACACGGATACGGAAGAATGAGTGCCTTCGTTTTCGGCGTGATCGCGGCTCGAAGCTCCTCGGGGGTGATCTTAAAATCGTTCTCTGCCTTGGTCTCGATGATCACGGGAACGCCGCCGACCAATCGCGTGATCGGCTCGTAGCAGACGTAGCTCGGCTGGGGAATGATGATCTCGTCCCCCGCATCCGTGATCGCGCGCAGACAGGCATCGATCGCCTCCGAGCCGCCAACGGTCACAAGGACATCGGTCGCTTTGTCATAATCAACGCTGTATTTTCGGGACATATACGTACAGATCTCCTCGCGAAGCCGCTCCAATCCTCGGTTGGACGTATAGCGCGTCTTTCCGCTCTCTAAAGAAAGAATGCCCGCCTTTCGGATCTCCCACGGAGTGGGAAAATCAGGCTCGCCCACACCCAGAGAAATCACGTCCTCCATCGTCTCCGCAATGTCGAAAAACTTGCGGATACCCGACGGCTTGAGCTCCTGTACGGTTTGAGATAAAAGCTTGCCGTAATCCATCACAACAGATAGCTGCCTCTCTCGTCCTTGCCCGCGCCGAGCAGCTCGACGTCAAGCTCCTTGTAACGGCGAAGCACAAAATGCGTTGCCGTGGACGTTACGGATTCAATGGTGGAGAGCTCCTTCGCAACGAATTTCGCGACCTCCTGGAAGGTCTTGCCCTTGACGACGACGTTCAGATCATATACGCCCGACATCAGATAGACCGACTCTACCTCGGGGTACTTCATCACCTTCGCCGCCACGTCCTCAAAGCCCAGTCCCGCCTTGGGAGGGACCTTCAGCTCAATGATGGCGGACACGTATGCATTGTCCAGCTTATCCCAGTCAATGACCGCCTTGTATCCTCGGATCAAGCCCTCTTTTTCCATCTGGGCGATCTCGGCGATCACGTCCTTCTCTTCCATGCCGAGCATCACGGCGATATCCGCCGTGCTCGTGCGTGAATCCTTGCTCAAAAGCTTTA
>JAZNXP010000162.1:0-6488 GCA_045593965.1 Eubacteriales bacterium
GCAGTGCGCATGGGGCAATGCCCAAAGGCTTGCGCAGCAAGACTTTCTGCGCATATTATATCATAAGTAAAAATGCTTGCTTGCAAGGGCATTTTTACGCCTTGCATCAATGGCGCAGGCGCACGGCAGTGCGCATGGGGCAACGCCCAAAGGCTTGCGCGGCAAGACTTTCTGCGCATATTATATCATAATAGGGCAATATTTGCAATATCATTTGCAATATTCTCAATGTTTTTTTCTGAAAAAAATACTATAATGAGATTGGATAGTAAAAAAACAAAGAGATCGAAAAAACGAACCTTCGGTCCAAACGAAAGAGAGGTATGATTTTTATGAAGCTTGGTGCACAACTGTATTCCCTGCGCACGTACCTGCAAACGCCCGAGGACATTCGCGAGACCTTCAAAAAGGTGAAAGCGATCGGATATGAAAACGTTCAGCTCTCGGGTGCCGCTCCCACGGACGCAAAGATCTTGAAGAGCATCTCCGAGGAGTGTGAGCTCCCCATCGTCGTTACCCATTCCCCCATCGACCGTATCATTCATGATACGGAGGCTCTGATCGAGGATCACAAGACCTTCGGTTGCCCCGTGATCGGACTTGGCGTAATGCCCGACGCCTATCGCGGAAGCCTTGCGGGTCTTGACGAATTTCTCAAGGTGATGGAAGAGCCCGTCAAGAAAATTCACGACGCGGGACTCGGCTTTGCTTATCACAACCACGCCTTCGAGCTGACTCCCACTGCGGGAGACGACCGTCTGGTGCTTGACGTGATGCTTGAGCGTTGCACCGATTGGGGCTTTATCATGGATACTTACTGGGTCGAATTCGCAGGTTTTTCCGCACTTGACTACATTGCAAAAATTGGCAAGGAGCGTCTGACCAACATCCACTTCAAGGATCTGGCAAGCAATGATGCAAGAAGCATCTGCTCCTGCGGCAGCGGCACGCTCGATTTCAAGACCATTTACGAGGCGTGCGTCAAGATGGACGTGCAGAACGTTCTGGTCGAGCAGGACAACGCCGTGGACACTCCCGACGCGTTTGCGGAAATGGCAAAGAGTTTTGCGCATCTGCGTCCCATCGTTCACTGACGCATAACAAATAAAAAATCGGAAAGGATCCATTATGGCACAGTTTATCATTTCCGCATTCGCGGACGAAGCGGGAGCGGAGCTCTCGCATCAGATTGAGGCACTCAAAAGAAACGGCATCCGTTATCTCGAGATCCGAAACGTAGGCGGCGGCATTCTGGAAAAGACAGAGGAAGAGATCAACGCCATCGCGCGTCAGCTCCACGACGCAGGCATTGCGGTGTCGTCCTTCGGCTCTCCCATCGGAAAGCGTGAGATCGACGGCGATTTTGAGGAGCAGATGAAGGAATTCCGTCACGCGCTCCGCATCTGTCAGATCCTCGGCACAAAATACATGCGTATGTTCAGCTATTTTGTCACGCAGGACAAGCTGGCGCAGTGCCGAGACGAGGTCCTGCGCAGACTGAACGCCTTCCTTGACGAAGCGCAAAAGGTCGGCGTGATCCTCTGTCACGAAAACGAAAGCAAGATCTACGGACAAAACCCCAAGGAGGTCCGCGATCTTCTGGAAAGCCTTCCCCGTCTGCGCGGTATCTTCGATCCCGCAAACTACGTCATGAACGACTGCGATCCCATCGAGGGAATTGAAGCAACGCTTCCTTCCTTGGAGTATCTGCACATCAAGGACGCGATCATGGCGGAAAAATGCATCGTTCCCGCAGGAATGGGCGACGGAGAGGTCGCCGAGGTCCTTCGCCGCGTGGATGCAAGCACGGACAAAACGATGTTCCTGACGGTCGAGCCGCATCTGCGGATCTTCGACGCGTATTCCCGCATCGACTCTCACCAGCTCCGCACGGGAATTGAATTCGAAAACAATGACGACGCGTTTGATTGCGCCGTTGCACATTTGAAAACAATGCTGACAACGCTCGGCTATCACGAGGAGGAAAACAAAACATGGAAAAAGTAAGATTTGGTATCATCGGCGTGGGTAACATGGGCTCGGGACATGCAAACAAATTCCTGAGCGGTATGATCGACAACGCGGTTCTGACCGCCATTTGCGATCTCAAGCCTGAAAAAATGGAAGCCGTCAAGAAAATGGAGGGCGGCGAGAATCTCGCGACCTTCGTTGACTACAAGGAAATGCTGGCATCGGGACTGATCGATGCGGTCATCGTTGCGGTTCCTCACTATTTCCATCCGCCCATTTGTATCGACGCGCTCAACGCAGGCGTCCATACGCTTTGCGAAAAGCCCGCAGGCGTTTATACCAAGCAGGTCAAGGAAATGAACGCCGTTGCCGAGAAATCGGACAAGCTCTTCACCATGATGTTCAACCAGCGTACAAACTGCGTCTATCGCAAGATGCACGAAATGGTACAGAACGGCGACATCGGTGAGATCAAGCGTATCAACTGGATCATCACCACCTGGTATCGCGCACAGTCCTATTACGATTCGGGCGATTGGCGCGCAACCTGGAGAGGCGAAGGCGGAGGCGTTCTCTTCAATCAGTGTCCTCACCAGCTCGACCTGCTCCAATGGATCACGGGTATGCTCCCCAAGAAGGTACATTCCTTCTGCCACTTCGGAAAATGGCACGACATCGAGGTTGAGGACGACGTGACCGCATACTTTGAATACGAAAACGGCGCAACGGGCGTGTTCGTAACCTCCACGGGCGATACCCCCGGCACCAACCGCTTCGAGATCATCGGTGATAAGGGTAAGCTCGTTTGCGAAAACGATAAGCTGACCTTCTATAAGCTTGAAATGTCCGAGCGTGAATTCTGCAAGACGTGGGAGGGCGGCTTCGGCGAGCCCAATCACGAGGTGTTCGAGATCGAGACCGACGGCAAGAACCCTCAACACATCGGTATCCTGAACAACTTCGCAAACGCGATCCTCGGCATCGAGCCCCTGTTCGTCAACGGCTTGGAGGGTATCCGCGGTGTTCAGCTTATGGACTCCATGCTTCTCTCCACCTGGCTTGGCAGAGACGTTGCCATCCCTGTGGATGACGACCTCTACCTTGAGGAATTGAACAAGAGAATTGCAACAGGTCGTCAAAAGAGCGGCTGTGACCGCGTGCTCGACACCGAAGGAACCTACGGCTCCAAGAGATCCTGATCCCATTTCTTCTCAAAAGGAGGAAATTTTATGAATTCCGTATATAACCGTCCCTTGCGCGTCGCTGTCATCGGATGCGGCGCGATCAGCGGGAATCACATCTCCGCGATCCTTGCCGCAAAGCAAACGGTCTGCGCGCTTTGTGACGTGGATCTCTCCCACGCAAAAGCCGCCGCCGAGCGATTTGAACTGGGAGACATCCCGCTTTATACCGATTACCGTGAGCTTCTGGAAAAGGAAGCCCCCGACGCGATCCATATTTGTACGCCTCATTACCTCCACGCCGAAATGAGCATCGCAGCACTCAAAAAGAACATTCACGTGCTTTGTGAAAAGCCCTTGGCGATCTCCATGGAGCAGCTGGCGGCAGTCAGAGCGGCAGCCAAGGAAAGCACGGCGCAGATCGGCGTTTGTCTGCAGAACCGTTATGAAAAGAACATCCTGCGCCTTTATGAATTTGCGCAGCAGGGTGTGAGCGCGGCGGGCTCATTCGTGCTTTGGAAGCGAGACAAAAGCTATTATGACTCCGGTGCTTGGAGAGGCACTTGGGAGCAAGAGGGTGGCGGCGTAATGATCAATCAGGCACTCCACACGCTCGATATGCTCCAATGGATGTGCGGCATGCCCGCCTTCGTCACATCCCATATTTTCAACGATCACCTCAAGGGTGAGATCGAGGTTGAGGACACGGCGAGTGCGCTGTTTGAGACTGCGGACGGCACACGCTTCAATCTGTTTGCCACCACCGCCTCGGGCGCGGACTTCCCCATCCAGCATTGGCTCAAGCTCAAAAACGGCGATCTGGTAACGGGTGGCAATTTCACCGTTACACTCAACAATCAGACCCTTCCTCCCCCAAAGCGCGAGGAAGGCATCGGAAAAACAGAATGGGGCAACGGACACAAAACGCTGATCGCGGATTTTTATGACTGTCTGCACACCGAACGTCCCTTCCCGATCAATGCCGAGGAGGGCGGCAAGGTCGTTCAGCTGATCCTTGGCATGTACACCTCAAACGGCGAACGCATCGACGTTCCCGAATAATCCAAACGGAAAGGATAACGATTATGAAACAGTTTTTTGGCGAGGATGTTCTTCTGTCCTCTGCGGAGGCAGTCGCGCTTTACGAGGGCGTGAAGGATCTGCCGATCGTTGACTATCACTGTCACCTCAATGAGTTTCAGATCCGCGACAACTACCGCTTCTCCGATCTCGGAGAGCTTTGGCTGGGCGGCGACCATTACAAGTGGCGCTCGATGCGGCTCTGCGGCGTGGATGAATACTACGTCACGGGCGGCGCGTCCTTCCATGAAAAATATCTCAAATACGCCGAGATTTTTCCCCGTCTTTGCGGAAGTCCGCTTTATTACTGGACACAGATGGAGCTGAAGATGCTCTTCGGCATCAACGAGCCGCTTTGCTCGGAAAGCGCGGAGCGCATCTACGAGCAGGCAAACAAGGTTTTAAAGGAGCTTACGGTTGCGGATATCCTCAAAAAATTCCGCGTGCAATTCATCGCGACCACCGATGATGCGACCTCTCCTCTTGAAGCGCACGGAACCTACGGCGAGACACTCGTCTCCCCCACCTTCCGTCCCGACAAGGTCCTCGGCATGGATCAAGAGTCGATCGAGGCGCTCTCCAAGATCGAGGGCAAATCGCTTGACACGCTTGCGGATCTGAAGGATGCTCTGAAAAACCGCCTTGCCTTCTTCCGTCAAAAGGGCTGTCGCATTGCCGATCACGGTATGGACTACCTTCCCATCGCAAACGTTGACGAGGCAACCGCCGCTTCCCTTTACGCGCGTCGCGAGACCCTGACGGCAGAGGAAAAGCACGTCCTCTTCTCCCATCTGCTCGGCTTCCTTGCTTCTCTTTACGCAAAAGAAGGCATGGTCATGCAGCTGCATTTCGCTACGTTCCGCAACGTAAACAGCGCACTCTTCCCCAAGGTGGGACGAGATGCGGGCTTTGACATCATGAGGGGCGAAGTTGACACCGATAACCTCGTCCGCTTCCTTGATGAGCTGACCGCAAAGAACGCGCTCCCCACGACCGTGCTCTATACCCTCAATCCTGCCGCCGTCCCCGCTTTGGCAACCCTTTCGGGCGCATTCAGAGGCGTTCTGATCGGCGCGGCTTGGTGGTTCAACGATACGCTTCTCGGTATTCGCCGTCAGCTGGAGAACACCGCGGAATACGCAGTCCTCGGAACCAATCTCGGTATGCTGACCGACAGCCGTTCCTTCGCAAGCTACGTCCGCTTTGACTTCTTCCGCCGCATCCTTGCGGACGTCGTCGGCGGCTACGTCACTCGCGGAGAATACAGCATGGAGCAGGCAAAGGATCTGATGTATGCCGTTTGCTACGGCAACGTCGCATCCGTTCTCGGGCTTTGATTGAACAATACTTTGCTCTTATTTAAATTTAAATTTGAAAGTGAGATTTGATCTATGAAAATGACATTTCGTTGGTATGGCGAAGGCGATTCCATTCCCCTTTCCTATATCCGTCAGATCCCCGGCATGAGCGGTGTTGTGACCGCTGTTTATGATGTTCCCGTCGGTGAGGTGTGGGACATGGACCGCATCCTTCGTCTGAAGGCGCATTGTGACAAGGAAAGCCTTGAGATGGAGGTCATCGAGAGTGTTCCGGTTCACGAGGACATCAAGCTCGGACGTCCCACAAGAGACCGCTACATTGCCAACTATGCGCAGACCATCCGCAACCTCGGCAAGGTCGGCGTGCGTTGCATCTGCTATAACTTCATGCCCGTCTTTGACTGGCTCCGCACCAATCTGCACACCGTTGCCGCTGACGGCTCGAACGCGCTTTCTTACTGCCACGACGAGCTGATGCGCTTGGATCCTCACGATCTGCATCTGCCCGGCTGGGACGAAAGCTACACCCCTGCAGAGCTGAACACGCTTCTTGACGCATACAACGGTATGACGCACGAGCAGCTCTTTGACAATCTCGTCTACTTTCTGAACGGCATTATGCCCGCTTGCGACGAGGCAGGCATCAACATGGCGATCCACCCCGATGACCCGCCGTGGGATATGTTCGGACTCCCCCGTATCATCACGGGCATGGACAGCTACCGCAAGCTCTTCTCCGCAGTCCCCAATCCGCACAACGGCATCACGCTCTGCACGGGCTCTCTCGGAGCGGGACGCAACAACGATATGGTAGCAATGGCAAAGGAGCTTGCCCCCCGTTCCTATTTCGTTCACCTTCGCCAGATCCTCTTGAGCGGCACGCACGACTTCTGCGAGTGCGGACACCGCACCGACGCGGGAAGCCTTGATATGTACG
>JAZNXP010000163.1:0-11238 GCA_045593965.1 Eubacteriales bacterium
GAGAGGATTACGTTCGTACAGTATGCTGCTCCAAAATTCTGCGGTGGTTGAAACCCGTCCGTTTATTTCCCGTAGGGGCGACCTGCGGTCGCCCGTGTTTGTTTTTCGTAACATTTTATGGCGGGCGACCACAGGTCGCCCCTACGGATTGGAGCATTTGGGTGGTGTCCACCTGCGGTGGGGCTTCGTAGCTCCGCTGCGGCGGATCCTCTTCACCCCGGTCGTGTGCCGATCCGACCCCCTCAGTCGCTTCGCGACAGCTCCCCCTACAAGTAGGTGGAGCCTTTCATGAAGTGCCGAAAACAGCTATAAAACTTTGCAAAAGCTTAAAGCTGTTGTAAAAGTGTCAAATTATATCAATCTTGTAGGGAACGGCGTAGCGGAGCGGCACCACGGTAGTGAATGACACCACGGGGTGGTGTCAGAGCCGTGGTGTGACCGAGCCACAGCGAGAACCTCGACGTTCCGAAAAGCATAAAATTTTCACGGCAGCAAAAGCAAAACGATTATTTGGCAATCCCGACCCTAAAACCGCAATCATTGTTTATAGCGGAACGTCGGCGACAGCCTTGACGCACGTTCCCTACGATCAATAAAGCAAACAGTTTTGAACCGAAACTAAATTCGTGGAGCATTTTGGGTGGCGGTACCAAAATGCTTGCGGGAGCTAATCTGAGAGACTGTGATCAAGACTTCCCCATGCAGTAAACCAACTGACGATCGGGACTATCTCTATCAAATTCAGAAAAACTTTCACTCCGCTACACTACGACGAAAGCAGTGTGTTTGCACAGGCTTTCCAAACGTAGCCAAAACCTCTGCCGTGAAAGTTTTTGAAGGGGTTATAGGGGAAACTTTTTTCAAAAAGTTTCCCCTAAAAAACCGCGCCCTAAAACCGCGTCCCTAAAAACCGCGTCCCTAAAAACCGCGTCCCTAAAAACCGCGCCCCGAAACCAGTCAAAATTCAGATTTTGGTCAGCTTGGCATAGGTCGCCATGAGCTTTTTGGTGCCGACTTTATCGAACATGATCTCATAGAGGGTATCCGCGCCCATCGGCTTGACGGAAATGATCTCGCCTTCGCCGAAGTTTGCGTGCTTGACGCGGTCTCCCGCTTGGAGCAAGGGCTTCTTCTTGTCCGCGATCGGCTTCTTGATGCCGACGGAGAACGGATTTCCAAAGCCCGTTCGTTCACCCGAAGGAGCGGGACGTCCGAAGGAGCCGCGAGAGGATACTTTGCCCGCGTCGGTTGCGGAGAAATACGTCCGCGGTTGCGGGATCGGTGTTTCCTTCGGTCCGTAGCCGTGTCCGTAGCCCGCACCGTAAGCGGAGCGACCGAACGGAGAGGCTTGATAGGACGCAGACTCGTCGGGATCCAATTTCTCGATCAGCTCCTCGGGAATCTCCTTGACAAATCTGGAAATGGGATTATACATCGTTTGCGAATACAAGAGGCGCGTTTTGGTATGCAGAATGATCAGCTCCCGCTTGGCGCGTGTGATCGCAACGTAGGCAAGGCGACGTTCCTCTTCCATTTCCGCATCCCCCTCCATCACGGTCTTCATGCCGGGGAACAATCCGTCCTCCATTCCGGGGAGGAATACGACGGGAAATTCCAAGCCCTTTGCGCTGTGAACGGTCATCATCACGACCGCCTCCGCGCTTTCATCGTAGTTGTCAATATCGGCAACCAACGCCGTTTCTTCGAGAAATTCGGTCAAAGAGGGGTTTTCGTGTCCCTCAATATACTCCAGAATTCCCGACTTGAATTCCTTCAGGTTCTCCAAGCGATCCAGCTCCTCGGGTCCGCCGTCCTCGAGCATTTTTTTGTAGCCCGACATCTCCATCACGCGGTCAAACAGCTCGTCCAAGGGAAGCGTTTGGGAAAGAAGCGTCAGCTGATTGATCAGCCTTGCAAAATCGGTCAGCGTCACACGGGAACGCTCCAGCGCGACGTAACGCTCCACGTTCTCGATGACTTCAAACTGACTGCACCCCACCTCCTGCGCGATCTGCGCGATGGCGTCCATGGTCTTGGCACCGATCTTTCGCTTGGGCTCGTTGATGATGCGCGCAAGGCGCACGTTGTCGGCATGGTTATTGATCAGCTGCAGATACGCGACGACGTCACGGATCTCCTTGCGGTCGGAGAAGCGCGTGCCACCCATCACACGGTACGGCACCGCGGAATACTTGAACGACGTCTCTATGCTTCGCGACTGCGCGTTGGTGCGGTAAAGAATCGCAAAATCCTTATATGACGCCCCGTGCTTTGCGACGGCGGTGTGAATGTGATCCGCGATCCAGCGACCCTCTGCGTTCTGATCGTCACAGCATTTGAGAAGAATGTCCGCACCCTTCTCGCCCGACGTCCAAAGCTCCTTCCCTTTTCTTCCCTTGTTGTGCGCGATCACGGCGTTTGCCGCCGCAAGAATGGTCTTGGTGGAACGGTAATTCTGCTCCAGCTTGATCGTTTTCGTGTCTTCAAAGATCTGATCGAAGGAAAGAATGTTATCAATGGTCGCGCCGCGAAATTTATAAATGCTCTGGTCATCGTCTCCAACGACCATCAGATTGCGGTAGCCGCCCGAGAGCAGCACGGTCAGCTTGAGCTGCGCCAGATTCGTATCCTGGAACTCGTCCACGCAAACGTAGCGGAAGCGTCTTTGATATTCCTGCCGTACCTCGTCGTATTTCTCCAGAAGAAGCACAGTCTGCATGATGATATCGTCAAAATCCAACGCGTTGGACTCGCGAAGCGTCATCTGATAGGATTCGTACACGCGCGCGATCTGCTTCTGTCTGAAATCCTGTCCTGCCTCGGCGTAAAAATCGTCGGGACCGATCAGGCGATCCTTGGCACGGCTGATCGCCGTTTGTACGACCTTGACGGACAGGGTCTTTTCGTCAATGCCCAATCTCTCCATCGCGGCAAGCAATGCCTTTTTGCTGTCCTGCTCGTCATAGATCGTAAAGCCCTGCGCATATCCCACCTTGTCGCCGTGCTTGCGCAGGATGCGCATACAGATCGAATGGAAGGTTCCCGCCCAGATCTCGCTCGCGATCTCCTCGTTCTCGGGGAACATCGAGCGCAGTCGCTCCTTGATCTCGTTCGCCGCCTTGTTGGTAAAGGTGATGGCAAGCACACGCCACGGCTCACACGCGTTTGCGGTAAACGCCGAAAGGAAATGCGCACCGATCTCCTGCTCGGGCAGAGCGATCGCCGCCTCCAACCCCGCAACCGTCTCGGCATCCAAGCCGTACGGGATGTAATGACTCATATACGCGTTTCCGTACCGAATGATAAACGCGATGCGGCGCACAAGCACCGTTGTCTTTCCGCTTCCCGCTCCCGCGAGAACCAAAAGAGGGCCGTTGACGGTAAAAACCGCCTCGCGCTGACGGGGATTGAGAGAGGAATACGCCTTCTCAAACAACGCGCGCTTCGCGGCAAGATATTGTCGCTCCAGCGGAGATAAGGTCAGTTCTTCTTCTGCTCCGTCCACGCGGACGGAATCGGGTCTGTTCGAATTCATAGGTTGTCCTTTCATTGTCATCGGTCATCCAAAAAATCAACGCGCAACGGAGCTGTCGGCATACGTCACAAGAACACCCGACGTTTCCCCATCCTTCAATACCTCAAATTGCGGAAGCGACTCGGCAGTCAACGTAAAATACCACACGCCCTCGGCGTCGGGGAGATTTCCGTCCTCATCGGTCTCGGCGTTGCTCTGCGTATAGCGGATCAGATAAAGCTCCGCTTCATTTGCGTCCTTGGAGAACGCAAGCGCATCGGTCGCGCGTCCGCCCTCCGCGTAAAACCAGCAATGCCAGAGTGCGCTGCCCTCGTCCCGAGAGCAGATCACGGTATATCTCGTCTGGATCCGCTCCAGAGACTCGGCAAGCCATACGGTCAATTCCATGTTGTCCCCAAGCTCCGTGCTGCGCACGAACGTAGCATCGCTGACGCCCTCGGGATCGGTGATCTCCTGCCGCTCGGTCGTGGCGACCGTCGTCCAATTTGGATCGATCGTTTCCAACTCCTCTCCGTCCGCGTCACTACACGCGCAACAGATCCACATCAAAGCGGCGCAGATCAGCACCGCCGCCATACGAATCCATAATTTCATAATCGTTTCTCCAAAATAATCCTTCTTATGTTTGCTTACTTTTGCGCCGCTTCCCAGCAACGCTTCATATAGAGCGCGTCCTCCGCCTGCGTGCCGTCCGACTCGCAAATGATACGCGGAGACACCCCTTCCTTTACGATCGCCTCGGCAAGCGGCTCAAAGGAGGGACCGAATTCGGTGTCCGCAAAGGTCAGGTGCCGCTTTTCTCCTGCGGACGTGTATGCGATCTTGGAAAAATGACAGTGCAGTTTTTTTGCAAAATCATCCCCCAAGGACGTCGCGATCGTATCAAATACGCGACGGTAGCTGTCCACGTCGGGGAACGCGCCGCCGATCGCACGCGCGTTGAGATGTCCGAAATCAACGACGGGAGAAAAGATCGGAGAAAGCTTGCAAAGCTCGATCACTTCCTCAAGCGTGCCGAGCTGGTTGAGCTTTCCCATCGTCTCCAAGCCGAGACGGACAGGCGGCTCTCCAACAGCTTCCGCAATCATCATCAACGTCTCCTTGGAAAGCTCCATTCCCTTCTCTCGGGAGATCTTCGCCACGCCTCCGCAATGGATCACGACCGTATCCGCTCCCAGCAGGGTCGCGGCGTGAACGGAGCGTTGAATATAGTCCACGCTCTTTTGTCTCTTTTCCTGCTCCAAGCTCGCAAGCGAGATAAAATACGGTGCGTGCAGGGACATCAGAACGCCGTGCTCCCTCGCCTTTTCTCCAATGGCGCGGAGCGTGGCGTCACTCGCCGTGATGCCGTTCCCCGCCTCGTATTCGTAAGCGTCCAGCCCATAGCCCTTCAGCCAGCCGAACGCCTGCATCGTGGATTTATAGCCCTCCGCGTAAAACAGATCTCCGTTTCCACCCGGTCCAAACGTTGCGTGACTCATTTTTCCTTCACCTTCCAAAAGCTCATAAAGGGTTGATATCCGTGCGCTTTTGCGTATTTCCGTATAAACGGACGCTCGCATAAACGCTTGAATTTAAAAAACAAATTGGTCTTGTCCTTGATCGGCGGAACCGTCAGCGCGCGCAAGCCCGTGTGCTTTCCCGCGTAAACGTCGGTCAGAAGCTGATCTCCCAGCATCGCCGTCTCCTCCGCCCTCACGCCAAGCTCCCGCATCGCGCGGAGCAACGTCTTTTTGCTCGGCTTGCCGCTGTCCGCATACGCCAACAGCCCAAGACTTCGATTGAACAATTCCACTCTCGGCGCGTGATTGTTCGATACCAACGCCGCCGCGATCCCGTTCTCCCGAAGCTCCCGAAACCACGCGCGAATGCGATCGTCGGGCTCGTCCTGCTCGTAAGGTGCCAACGTATTATCAATGTCGATCAACAACGCCCTGACCCCGATCGAACGCAAAAAATCGGGCGTGATCTCCCAATAATGCCCAAACATATAGTCGGGCACAAGATAATTCTTGCTCATGATGTATCCTTTCTGCCTTCGCCTTCAAGGTCACGTTATTCTTCTACGCCGTAATACTGCTCCAGGATCCGCGCGGCGGTGATACTGGCATACTGTCCCGAATAGCCTTGCTCCAAGACAACGGAAAGGACGACATCGGGATCGTTATAGGGCGCGGCGGCAACGAAGAGCGCGTTTTCACAAGCGTTCGGAGTTTGCGCGGTACCTGTTTTTCCGCCCACCGTTACGGGAAGAGAGGAGAAGGCACTGCTTGCTACCGAATGGCTTGTGACCATATTCTTCATTCCCTCAAAGATCTTTGATTGAACGTCTGTGGGAATATCGATAGACGAAAGCACGGTCACGGAGTCCTGTCCGTACTGATAAACGATCTCACCCGTGCTGACCGCTCTGACCTCCTTGAGCAGATGCGCGCTGTAACGCGTTCCGCCGTTGGAGAGCGTGGAAAGATAGCAAGCGAGCTGAAGAGGTGTTGCTTGATTGTCTGCCTGTCCGATGGCGGCGGAAAGCGTCGTGCCGTCGGTCCACGGATCTCCGTGGATCTCCTGACGGTACATAGGCCCTGCCAGAACACCGACCTGTCCACCAAGCTCCAAGCCCGTGGATTCACCAAATCCAAAGGCACTCATATATCGATTCATATCCTCGATGCCAAGGCGGTATCCGATCTCATAGAAGAAGCAGTTGCAGGAATCCGAAATTGCCTTGACCACGTTCAAGTGACCTCTGTGCGTATCCACGGTTGAGCATTTCGGCGTATATGAGGGCGCGTAACGCAGATACGTTCCCGTGCATTCCAGCAAGGAATCCGCATCGATCTCCCCTTCCATCATCGCCGCAACAGCCACGCCGAGCTTATAGGTCGAGCCGGGGGCGTACATACCGTTGAGCGCGCGGTTGAGCAAGGGAGAGCCATCCTGCGACGCAAGCTGATCGTAAAGAAGATTATACGTGTTGAGATCGTACGTCGGATGAGAAGCAATGGCAAGCACCTCGAAGGTATCGGGATTCATCGCCACCGCCGCGCCCGCGTTACAGCCCGCGCCGTATTCCGCAATGCCTTTCGAGCGGTCAACTACGTATTGCACGTTTTCCGCAAGTCCGTCCTCTGCCGCCTTTTGGAGCTCGATGTCGATCGTCAGATAAATATCGTTTCCCGCAACGGGAGCTTCCTTGACGCTCATGCTGACAATATTTCCCGCCGCGTCCTCCTCGATCTTCAGAACACCGTCCGTGCCGCGCAGGTATTTTTCAAAAGCATACTCGCATCCCGTTTTTCCGACGATCTCACTCATGAGATAGCCTTGCTCATTGTAGTATTCCCATTCCTCAGAGTAGATCGGTCCGACCGTGCCGAGAATATGGGATGCGTAACCGGGATAATTATAAACACGCGATGCCTCCACGGTGAAGGTCACACCCGAGAGAGACAGCTCCTTGATATAGGTCATCAGCGGAAGATCCACGTCCTCCGCGACGCAATAATCCGCGGAGCCGAACCGCAACGCGTCCATGTCGTAGCGCAGACGGATGATGCGATCGACCTCATCGTCGCTGAACCGTCTCTGCCCTTGGGCATCGGTCGAGAGCAGATCGTAGGTCTTGACGTAATATTCCGTCAGCTCCTTCGCGCTCGTGTCAGCATCCAGATGCAGATCGTTCAGGACGCGCTTTAGGCGGTAATATTCCACCGTGTCCTGACGTTCGACCGCGTCGCTGAAGGAATAATACGGATATTCCCCTTGGAACGGGAAGTATTTTTCCACGTGCTTTTCGCTCTCTCCGCAGTCCTTCAGGGCAGAAAGGAGCTTCAGGCAGACCTCGTTGGAATAGACCGCGCTCATGTTGGCAAAGGCAGACGCGCTGATCGTCAGATCGTAGGAATACGCGTTCGTCACAAGTGCCTTGCCGTTGCGATCGTAGATCTGTCCGCGCACCGCCTTGACGGTCACCTCGCGCGTGGTCGTTCCGCTGTTATAAGAGGCGTCACGTCCCGAGATCTGGATGTAAAACAGTCTGCCCAGATAAATCACGCAGACCAGACAAAATACCACCGCCACCGCAAGGTAACGCCAGAGTCCACTCCGTTTCATAACACCTCTCCTTTCTCAAAAAATAAAGCTCAAAAAGCGTTTACAGCAACGCAAGCACGAACATGAATACGACCACGCAAAGGAAGATCCACGTCGCGGGATTGAGAAGCAGCACCTTCGTCCATTCCTTCCCCGTCAAGGGATCCTCGGCGCGGCGGAAGGAGATGCGCTTCCAAAGAAGAATGACTGCGGTAATGCCGCCGATGATCACGGCAGCCATGAAGAAATAGTAGGATAACATCATCAAAAAGCCGTTGATGCTCTGCAGCATTCCCAGCGCACTTCCGTTCGCGGCATAATAGGGCTCCAGCTCCTTGAGCATTTCCGAGGTATAAACGCCGCCGATGAAATTCAGAATCATGTGAATAGCAATGGAATAACGGAGCTTTCCCGTTTTGAGATAGACGTAGCCGAGCAGAATGCCCACCATTGCCGCATAGAAGAACTGATAAAAATTGCCGTGGATCAAGCCAAAGCCGATGCCCGAGATCAGAATTGCGGGAAGCTCTCCGTATTGCGCGATGCGATCCAGGAGCAGCTTGCGATAGAAGATCTCCTCAAAAATGGGAGCCAAGATCGCGGTAAAGAGCAAATTGAACCAAAACGACATCTGCGAGGTCGTTTCCGCCAGATCGTTGTCGGGCATCTCTCCCGTGAACATGCCGATCAGGGTGTTGAGGAAGTTGCCCATGTAGCTGCCCGCGTAGGTCAGAAGAAAGCAGATGCCGATCACGCCGAGCAGCGTGGGCAGGCTCATGTCTCTTTTTTCGATCGGTTTGGCAGGGACACAGCGATAGAGCAGAAGAGAAAGCGGCATGGCGATGCCGTACATGGAGAACGAGGACAACGCCATCGAAAACCACATCTCCTCCAGAAGCGGCGACTGCGGCATCAATAGATATGCGAGCACCGCCAAGACGTTATAAGAAACGATCGAGCAAACGAAAATAAATGCCACCGCGACCAGCGGCATACCGATCTGCAGCTTGATCCGTCCGAGATTGCGAGGCGGCTTCACCTCTCCCGTCTCGCCCAAGCTCGGATCCCATTGACCGCCATCGCCGTTCGGCATCGGGGTATGATTGTATTCGTATTGATCCATAATGCTCTCCTTTGAAAAGAAATTGAAATATCTTTGAGAAAGAAAGACAGCCAATATTTGACTGTCTTTGTTTCATTCCTGTCGGGTTTATTTTACCTTGTAGCGTACGAATTCGGAAAAATCTCCGCCCGTGCTTTGCAGCATCCGTCCGAGTCCCATGCAAACACTTTCCATCGGACGCTTTGCCACCGTAACACGGATGCCCGTTTTCTTATGCAGTGCCTGATCGATGCCGGGGAGCAGGGATACGCCTCCCACCATCACGATACCGAAATCGAAAATGTCGGCGGAAAGCTCGGGGGGCGTTTCCTCCAGCGTATTTTTGATCATCGTCAGAATTTCGGCGAGCGGCTCCTGCAGGGCGCGTCTGATCTCCTCGGTCGTGATCTGCGCGGTCTTTGCCAGCTTGGTGCGAAGATCGCGTCCGCAGACCTCCATCGTGCCTCTGTCGATCCCCTCGATCGCCGTTCCCAGCGTGCATTTCAACCGCTCCGCGGTGACCTCGCCGATCAGAATGTTTCGATGCTGCTTGAGATACGTCACGATCGCCTGATCCATTTCATCTCCCGCGATGCGGATGGAGTTGGATTGCACCACACCGCCAAGACTCAGCACCGCCGTCTCGGATACACCGCCGCCAAGATCGACCAGCATCGCGCCTCTCGCCTTGGAGACCTGTATGCCCGCGCCGACAGCCGCCGCGATCGGCTCGTCGATCAAGCCCACGTTTTTCGCGCCTGCCTCAAAGGTCGCATCCTCGACCGCTCTTCTTTCTACCTCGGTCACGCCGTACGGAATGCAGACCAGTGCCGAAGGACGGTTAAAGACGGACGTCATATCCAATCGCGTGAAGAAATCCCGAAGCATCAGAGAGGTGACCTCAAGGTCCGTGATCACGCCGTCCTTGAGCGGACGGAGCGCGCGAATGTTGCCCGGGGTTTTCCCCAGCATCCGCTTGGCGTTCTTTCCCGCGGCGATCACGTCGTGCGTTCCGCGCTCGATGCACACCACCGACGGCGCGCGCAAAACGATTCCCTTATCCTTTTGAAAGATCATTGTATTTGACGTTCCAAGATCGATGCCAATCTGTTTTGCCATTCGCCAAGCCCCCTTTCCAATGTCGGTTTCCGTCTTTTTTGCGGTAAAAAGCTATAATCAAATTATATTATAGCATAAATATTACTATTTGGCTACCCCTCAGAGCAAATTTTCCAAGAAAATTTCGCGGTAGAGCGTTCCTAAACGGTGAACGGGAAGTCCGACCACGTTGAAATAGTCTCCCTCGATCCCGCAAATGAAGAGAGACGCCTCTCCCTGAATGGCATACGCCCCTGCCTTATCGTACGGATTTGTCCGCTCAATATAGTGCTCGATCACCGCCTCATCCAAATGCTCGAAGATGACTCTTGTGACCTCGTGGCTCACGCCGTAACGGTCCTCGCTCAACAGGCAGATCCCACTGACGACCTCATGCGCACGTCCCGACAGCAGTCCCAGCATCCGTTTTGCGTCCTGCGCATCCCGCGGCTTGCCGAGAATCTCCCCCTCCACCGCAACGACCGTGTCCGAGGAAATAATGACCGTATCCTTCAGATCCGCTCCTCTCGCACGTAGCAGCTCGCGCACGGCTTCTCCCTTACGCAAGGACAGCTCCTCAACCAAACGGCAGGGGTCTCTCTCCTCACTGCTCTCGTCGGTCTCTGCCGTCACAACCGTGAAGGGAATGCCCAGATTTTGCAGGATCTCGCTCCGTCTGGGAGATTTTGAAGCCAAAATAAAATTCATGATGTTATCCTTTCTTGTCATAAATTGAAGAAAAATATCCCTATTCTTGCCAAAAACATTTATTTTTAGGTGGCAAAATGCACAAAAATCAGAAATTCGGTTGACAATGACAGGTTTTTGTGGTAAAATATACGCAATGAAAGCGGCATACACCGCCAAGTTCCGAGATCCGCGCACACGGCAAATTCCGTGAACCATGCGGGATCACATAGGAGGAAGTTATGAAAAAGCTATGTAAATTCGCAAGCACGGTCCTCGATTGGGCTATATTCTCGCTCGGCGGCGACTGTGAGCTTCGCCGTGCCATGGTCGATGAAGGCGTGCTCGACTTCAGCGGACAAGGCCGCAACCAATACGGTAAATAACACATCAAGAGAGTTTGCAAAAGCTCTCTTTTTTTATTGCTTTACATCGCCGTTTTAAAATTTTCCTCGGTTTTTATTGCCGTTTTTAAATCTTCACGGTATTATATAGAGTCTCCCAAGTGTCGCGGAAGGTGGCACGGCTTGCCGTGACGGAGAGGGCTACTTTACAATCCCTCACCCGACTCCGTCGGGAGCTCCCTTTACACAAGGGAGCCTTACGTTTGTTCGGTGCGGTGGTTCAAGCTTTTGCAAAAAGTTCAAAACTATCCGCAAAATTCATTGTAGGGGCGCGCATTGCGCGTCCGAGGTCGGGATATGATCCCAAATAAAACTACAGA
>JAZNXP010000164.1:0-3772 GCA_045593965.1 Eubacteriales bacterium
TTTTTTCAAAAACCTATTGCAATTTCAAAAAAAGTGTGCTATAATAAGCAAGTCGTCAAGGCAAGGCCCCTTAGTCAAACGGCTAAGACGTCGCCCTCTCACGGCGAAGATATGGGTTCGATTCCCGTAGGGGTCACCAAAAAGAAAGCGCACCGCAAAGGCGGTGCACTTTCTTTTTTGTAACCCCTCGTGAACCCACTCAAAACGCAGAGCGTTTTGAATATGGGTTCGCATACCCCGCCCGAAGATCGGCAAGCTTGCTTGGCAGGCGCAGGGCGAGGGTATCTTCGCCGCAGGCGAAATTCCCACAAGTGAAAGAAGCACTGCAATCGCAGTACCGCTTTCTTTTTTGCTTTTTCTGCGACAAGCAAAATCCTCGTAAAGGGGGAAAATTGTGTCTTTGGAGATGTATTTCCGCCCTTTTTCTGTCCCTGTAACGCGAGATTATGCATTTTTTGAATGTTATACAACGAAGAATGCAAAAAAATTCACCCAATTGTTATTTATTTGTTTATTATTTGAAAAAAATATTTCAAATAGGTATTGACATTTGAATAATTATGCGTTATAATTGTGTTTACCAAAATAAAAATCGGAGGAAAAAGAAATGAAAAAAATCATTAGTTTGTTGCTGGCAGTCATGATGTTGGCTTGCGCACCCTTTATGTTTGCTTCCTGTAACGGAGGAGAGAAGTATTCCTTTGGCGTTCAGTCCGGAACCACCGGCTGGAGCTTCATGAGCGGTGACGCTGATTGGGGCTTTAGTGGCTATTCCAATGTGGAAGTAAAGTCCTACGATAACGCAGGTCTTGCGGTTACCGATATGCTCAACGGCTCTTTGGACTACGTTGTTATTGACGCCGAGGTTGCAAAGAACCTGGTTGCTCAGAATGCGGGCACCAAGGTGATCGACATTGCGCTGACCGTTGAGGAATACGGTATCGCGGTTGACAAAAACCAGGCAGAGCTTCTCACCAAGATCAACGAAGTGCTTACAAGCAAGCAGGCAGAGATCGACGCGATCTTCGCAAAGTATGCAGACGTTGACGACAACAGTGCCGCAAACTGGGCAGGTGAGATCATTCCCGCAGGTACTTATGACGCATCCAAGGATCAGCTCGTTGTTGCGACCAACGCCGCGTTCGCTCCCTTTGAGTTCACCGTTGGTAACGGCTTTGCAGGAATCGACATGGAGATCGCAAAGCTGATCGCAGATACGCTTCAGATGGAGCTTGTGATCGTAAACATGGAGTTCGACTCCATCACGACCTCTCTTGGCAAGAACGGCGTTGACATCGGTATCGCAGGTATGACCATCAACGCAGCCCGCAAGCAGGTTGTAAACTTCACCAAGGCTTATTACACCGACGCATACCAGGTTATCATCGTAAAGGAAGATGACACTACCTTTGACGGTTGCAAGACCACCGAGGAGGTTCTGGCGGTTCTTGAGGGACTGAAGACCAAGAAGTAATTTTTGAAACGTAATACGTTCGGATTGATAAATCATGAATATTGATTGGCAAAAGGAATGGGAGCTGTTTTACGGTAAGTTTATTACTTATAACGGCTACAAAACCGTGCTTGACGGACTTGTTGTGACTCTGCAGATCGCCGTATTCGGATTGATGATCGGTATCATCATCGGTACGGTCATCGCATTGATCAAGATGATCCCGAAGTATAAAACGGCTCCCAAGGTATTTTCAAAAATCTGTGACATTTATGTGGGGTTCTTTCGCGGAACCCCCATTGTAGTGCAATTATTGCTGGGATATTTCGTATTGATCCCCGCGCTTGGAATCAAGGCTGACGCGATCATCGTTGCGATCGGTGTGTTCGGTATGAACAGCGGCGCGTATATTTCCGAAATTATGCGAAGCGGTATTCAGGCAGTGGACATCGGACAGCTGGAGGCGGCACGCGCATTGGGAATGGGGTATTGGATCTCCATGCTCAAGGTCGTCATTCCGCAGGCGATCAAAAACATCCTCCCCACGCTCGGAAACGAGTTTATTGCGCTGATCAAGGAGACCTCGGTCGTGAGCTTCATTGCGTTGGTGGACATCACCAAGGCGTTCCGTCAGATCGGAGACTCCAACTATGCGTATATCATCCCGTATCTGATGCTGGCGGCATGCTATCTGGTCATCGTGGGACTGATCACCTTGCTTGTAAAAGTGCTCGAGAGGAGGCTTGGAAAAGTTGATAGACATCATTAACTTGAAAAAATCCTTTGGAGACAATCAGGTGCTTCGCGGAATTACAACTACCATCAAGGATGGAGAGAAGGTTGCCGTGATCGGTCCTTCGGGAAGCGGCAAGAGCACGTTCCTTCGTTGCTTGAACTGTATGGAGGATCCCACGGAGGGCTCGATCATATTCCAGGGCGAGGACCTTGCCGATATGAAGGTGGATATCAATAAACATCGTGAGCACATCGGCATGGTTTTCCAGCAGTTCAATCTCTTCAACAACAAGACCGTTCTGGAGAACATTATGCTTGCCCCCGTATATCTCAAAACCAAAAAAGCGGGTGGCGTCTTTGCTCCCAAGGCAAAGAAAAAGCAGATCAGGGAGGAAGCAAAGGAGCAAGCCTTGACGTTGCTTCGCCGCATCGGACTTGAGGAGAAGGCAAACGCATATCCTTCCACGCTTTCGGGTGGGCAGAAGCAGCGCATCGCGATCATTCGCGCGCTTGCGATGAATCCGCAGGTCATGCTCTTTGATGAGCCGACTTCGGCTCTCGACCCCGAAATGGTCGGAGAGGTTCTTGACCTGATCCGCGAGCTTGCGGATGAGGGAATGACCATGGTCATCGTAACGCACGAAATGGGATTTGCGCGCAAGGTCGCCGATCGCGTGATCTTCATGGACGGGGGCGTGATCGCGGAGGAGGGAACTCCCGAGCAGATCTTCGGTGCTCCCAAGCATCCGAGAACGCAGGAATTTTTGAGTAAGGTACTCAATGTTTAACAAATAAACAAAGAGACACCCGACGGTTCATACCGTCGGGTGTCCCTTTGTGATGGGGGATCGATCATCCCTTGATCTTCTTCCAATAATCAGCCGCAGCCTGCTCGGTCTTGTTGGGACCGGGGGTATAGAAGGTCGTTCCCAGAAGATCGTTGGGGAGATATTGCTGCTTGACGTAATGGTTTTCAAAATCATGCGGATACAGATAGCCCTTGAAGAGCGGACTTTGCAGATGCACGGGTACCTGTGTTCCTTTTCCTGCCTTGACCGCTTCGTTTGCCGCAAGGATCGCTGTTTCCGCCGCATTGGATTTTGGGGCGGTTGCAAGCTGGATCACCGCGTTTGCGAGCGGGATCTGTGCCTCGGGCATTCCCAGCTCCTTGGCAGACTCACAGCACGCACGGGTAACCGCCGCCGCGACGGGGTAGGCGGGGCCGATATCCTCGGAGGCGATGACCTGCAGGCGTCGGCAGACCGAGAGCAATTCGCCCGCTTGCAGGAGTCTTGCCAGGTAAAAGATCGCCGCGTCCGCGTCCGATCCGCGAATGGACTTTTGCAAGCAGGAAAGCAGGTCGAAATGAACGTCGTCGCTCAAGTTTCCGATGGAGGTAAAGTCGGAGGCCAAGCGGTCTTAGGAAGACAACTCTAGGTTGCAACCCCTTGGCTCACAGAACGACATGGCTACGATCCGACTTGGTAAAAGCTCGCCGCGTCCGCGTCCGATCCGCGAATGGACTTTTGCAAGCAGGAAAGCAGGTCGAAATGAACGTCGTCGCTCAAGTTTCCGATGGAGGTA
>JAZNXP010000165.1:0-4339 GCA_045593965.1 Eubacteriales bacterium
CGTTCCATTTCAAAAAGCGACTTGGAATAAGGCTTCCAAGCCGCTTATCAGCCTTATTCTTATTCCCACTCGATCGTACCACACGGCTTCGGCGTGAGGTCGTAAAGCACGCGGTTGACGTTTTCTACCTCGTTCGTGATGCGATCGGTGATGCGGGCGAGCAGATCGTAGGGCAGGGGCTCGATGGTTGCGGTCATCGCGTCCACCGTGTTCACGGCGCGGATGATGACGGGATACGCGTATGTGCGCTCGCCGTTCTTGACACCGACCGAACGGAAATTCGGTACTGCCGTGAAATACTGCCATACCTTGCCTTCCAGTCCCGCTTTTTCAAATTCTTCTCTTAAGATCGCGTCGGATTCTCTGACGCATTCCAGTCTGTCTCTGGTGATCTCGCCAAGGCAACGAACGCCAAGTCCGGGACCCGGGAAGGGCTGACGGTAAACCATGTTGTCGGGCAAGCCGAGTGCTTTTCCGACCACGCGAACCTCGTCCTTATAAAGGAATTTCAGCGGCTCGACAAGTGTGAATCGCAGATCCTCGGGCAGTCCTCCGACGTTGTGGTGTGCCTTCACGCCGACGCTTTCGATGATGTCGGGGTAGATCGTACCCTGCGCCAAAAACTCGATGCCTTCCTGCTTTCTTGCTTCTTCCTCGAACACGCGGATGAACTCCTCGCCGATGATCTTTCTCTTCCGTTCGGGCTCTTCCACGCCCTTGAGTTTATCAAGGAAACGGTCGATCGCATCCACGTACACCAGATTTGCGTCCATCTGATTGCGGAATACCTCCACCACCTGCTCGGGCTCTCCCTTGCGCAAAAGACCGTGATTGACGTGTACGCAGACCAGATTTCGTCCAATCGCCTTGATCAAAAGCGCGGCAACGACGGATGAATCCACTCCGCCTGAGAGCGCCAACAAGACTTTTTTGTTTCCCACCAACGCGCGGATCTCCTTGATCTGCTCCTCGATGAAGGGAGCGGCGAGCTTCTCGTCGGTGATGCGGACCATACTTTCGGGACGGACATTATTGCTCATATTTATTTCCTCCGTGGATTTAAGATGTGCGAGCCTGTCATTACATTTTATGATGTAACATTATACCAAACACGACCGAAAAAAACAAGTGGGCAAAAGCATTTTTCTTATTTTTTCGGATTTTGACAATAAAACGCGAAAAGGGAAAGGCACTTTTTTGGCAAAGTGCCTTTCCCTTTGAGTTGCTTAGCCCTGCGGAGCGGAGTCCGTGAAGAAGCTTGCGCCTGCGAAGTAATAGATTCCGTCGATGTCGAGGATATAGTAGAGTGCGCTGCTGTACGCGCCGCTTGCGACAACGCTTACCTTTGTGCCCGTGGTCAGCGTCTTTGCGACGTCAGCCTCGTTGCCGGGAACGAGACGGCAGTTTACGTCAGAGGTGACGTAGTAATCCTTTGCCGTGTCCAGAGCCTCAAAGCCGTACTTTGCGCAGAGTGCTTCCAGCGTTACCATCGGAGCACCGTTGGGATCGGACGTGATGTATGTGCCGCTGACGAAGCCGTAGCCGTCCTCAAATACAATGATGTAAGCAAATGTGTTGCCGTAGGTTCCCTTTGCAACAACGGTCACGGGCTGCTTGGTGGAAACCGAGCCGATCTTGTTGTCTGCGTCGGAGGTGAATACAGGCTCGCCGCGTACGAAGAGCGTGCTGTTGACGTTGTTTGCAACGTACATCGTCTGCGAAGGATCGACCTTCTCAAAGCCGTAAGCGGAGATCAGAGAGTCGAGGGAAGCCGCCTGTCCGCTTTGCACCGCGGAGAGAAGCGAGGTCTTGATATAGCCCTTTCCGAAGAGCTGTGCATCACCCGGCTTGGTGGGAAGCGCGTACTCGATCCAGCTCCAGGATGCGAACTGATCTTTGCCGACCTTGAGTACAGTAACTGCGGTATTTCTTGTCAGAGTCGCGGCGTAGTTATAGTTTTGTTCATTTTCGCCCGGGACCACGGGAGTGGTGCGGACGGTTACCATGTCTTCCTTGACGTACATCGCGGTCGGTGCGCACTCGGTGAAGTAGGGCGAGTAATCAACGGGGGTATCGGGCTGCACGGGAGTTGCGGAGAGATAGTCGGATGCGACGAAATAGGTATGTACGCCCGTTGCGTCCGTATATTCGATCTTGCTCCAGCTTCTGCCGCCGACAAAGCCCGTTCCGATGACCTTAACGGTCTCGTTCTGCTCCAGCTGTGCGACTGCCGCGGAGAAGGAGGTGTTTACCACCGCGTAAGGACGGACGTTAACGGTCTCCTTTGCGTACATGACGGTATCGGTGGGCGTGAAGTTTTTGCCCTTGATGTCATCTGCGGTGAGAGCGGAGGTTACGACGTAATATTTCACGCCGTTGTATTCGACCTTACTCCAGGTCGCGTTATATTCCACGCGGCGCAGCTCGGTCAGCTGGGGAGCGACCACTGCTGCGGTCGTTGCGTTGATATCGGTCAGAAGGCTTGCGTTGATCAGCGTATAAACGGTCTCATCCACAACAGTGAACTGATCCTGAGGCGTGGTGGAGCCCGTCGTGGTCGCAACGGTCGTTGCGTTGGGATCGGTGGTGGTCTCTCCGTCATTCTGATCGCCTGAAGAAACGCAGGATGCCATGCTTGCTGTGATCAAGCCCGCAAGCAAAAGGGCGAGAATTCTTTTTTTCATCTTCTTTTTTTCTGTCCTTTCTTTTCGTTTTTGAGCTTTCTTTTCCGCCGCCGTACGGCTTTTGTTCTGTTCTCGGCGCGAAATGCTCCAAACCGTCCGAAAACAGCAGAGATCTCCTCTGCAGGGTGTGTCGCTTCATGGAATTTTTCGGTTCCATTGCATACTAATTTAAGTATATCACATCAAAAAATCCTTGTCAACATCTTTTTTGATGTTTTTTAATTATTTTTTATATAAGCTACAGTTATAACGCGCCCTCTTTTCGGGAAAGATAACCGATAGGAAGCGAAGAACGGTACGCTTTTGAAAAATCGGTTCAAGCAAAGGAGAAACCATGGTAGAACAGGACACGGTCAAGCTGCTCAGGGAGTGCGACGCAGGCGCGAAGATGGGGGTGACATCCATCGACGAGGTGCTGCAATACGTCAGCTCCGAGAAATTGAAGAAGGCACTCAGCGATTGCAAGGACGAGCACGATGCGCTCAATCGGGAAATCCGGGAGCAGCTTGAAAACTATCGGGATGACGGAAAGGATCCCAACCCCATCGCCAAGGGAATGTCGTGGATGAAGACGAACGTCAAGCTTGCGATGAACGATTCGGATCATACGATCGCGGATCTGATCACGGACGGCTGCAACATGGGTGTCAAGTCCCTCAACCGCTATCTGAATCAGTACAAGGCGGCGGACGAGGTATCCAAGGACATCGCCAAGCGGCTGATTAACCTCGAGGAGCAGCTCGCGATCGACATCCGCGCGTTCCTCTGACGCCCTTTGCCCGTCGCACGCTTTCAAAACGGCGGAGCGGGGAAGGCGGAAGCGCGAGGAGGCAAGAAGAAAAACAGAAAGAGCGGGGAAGCGCTGTGCGTGTTCCCCGTTTTTTTGCGCATACGATTTTTGCGGTATCCCCTTTACTTTTTTGAAAAGTTGTGGTAAAATAACAGCAATGATAAAAAAGAAAGGCGGAAAAAATACAATGGCACAACTTTCAAGAAACGAGCTGGACGCAAAATATACGTGGGACTTCTCGGATATTTACGCGTCCGATGAGGTATGGGAAAAGACGTACGCCGAGGTGGATGCGATGATCCCGCAGATCTCCGCGATCCAAGGAACGCTCGGCGCGTCTGCCGAGAGCATGAAGGCGGGGCTTGACACGCTTTATGAGATCATGGAGAAGGCAGAGCTGCTTTACGTTTATTCCATGCTTCGCCTGAACGTGGACAACGGCGATCCCGTCTATCAGACGATGAACGGCAAGGCGATGAACCTGTTCGTGAAGCTTTCCACGGTCAGCGCGTTCGTCACGCCCGAGATCCTCGCGATCGACAAGGAGACGCTGGCATCCTTTATGGCAGATCCCGCGCTTGCTACCTACCGTCACATGCTGGAGGATACCGACCGTCAGCGCGAGCATACCTTGGACGGCAAGAGCGAGCAGATGCTGGCGATGCTTTCCGACGCGTCGGGAACGGCAAAGAAGTCCTTCACCATGCTTGAGAGCGTTGATATGACCTTCCCCGAGATCAAGGATGAGGAGGGTAACACCGTCACTCTGACGCACGGCAACTTCGGCGTGTTCCGCGAGAGCGGAGATCAGCGCGTTCGCCGCGAGTCGTTCGAGCAGTATTTCGGCGAATTCAAGAAGTATATC
>JAZNXP010000166.1:0-15117 GCA_045593965.1 Eubacteriales bacterium
TGCATATCACTATAAGGGGGTGACACCCATCGAAAAAAACATTATTGTAGTAGATGAGCAAGGAAATGAATATGAGGCGACCTACCCAAAACGGGCAAAAGGTCTTGTAAAAAACGGCAGGGCACGCTTCGTAGACGAAAATAAAATATGCCTTGCGTGTCCTCCGGATAAAATTTTGGAGGAAGAAAAAATGTCTAATAATACAACTAACAAGCCCGAACAAAAGGCAACCGAAATTACCGAACAACAAATTTTCGAGCAGATTACCTTGCTGCAAAAGCAACTGACCGATGAAAACGCTATGCCATTGTATCACCTTTCCCAGGCGGTTACAGCTATAGCGAACACAGAAGAAGATGCAGATGCTGCCGCAGGAAAAGAGGAGCAAATTACCGAAGTTTGCAGTGTATTCAAAGCGAGAGAGACAACGCTTCTGCAATTGCTCATGATGTACGAGAAAATGTACGCGGACATCCAAATAGCCAAGAAGATTGAGCTGATAAAAAACATTCGCCTGTCAACACTTCAAGATATGAAGGAGTTTTACAGCGAAGATGAATTGTTGGAACGCGCCGACTCCGTTTTGAGCGATATTTCTCTTTTTTGCCACGACATTTACTTAACAAAAAACTAAAATTAGAATTGATTTTTCCCGAGGACAAAATCCTCGGGCTTTTTTGTTACAAGGTAGGGGCGACCATCGGTCGCCCGCTCGAACGATTATAACTCAATAAACCCACTGTATGTCATCCTGAGCGGAGTCGAACTTCTGCTGAGCGAGGAGCGAGGCAGAAGCACGAGGCGTTAGCCGAAGTGGGATCTCGTAACAAATCTTGGTGGCTTGCTCACGGGATGTTACATCTATTCAAAAGCCACCCAAATTCGTTAAGAGATCCCATCGTCGCATTCGCTCCTCGGTTTTGCTTGTTCGCTTGCGCTCAACCCGCAAAACTTCGACTTCGCTCAGGATGACATACAAAGATTTTGTTTGGCTTTTGTTCTTGGAAGGCGGGCGATTCGTGAATCGCCCCTACAATATGATTTCAAAATCCGCTAAATCCCCCTTTTTGTCAACTCCTACAAAACAAACTATCACATTTTTTCAAAAAATGTATGTAATAGGGGTTTTCAAAGGGTGGTTTTTGTGGTATAATATATATTTGGTTGGTTTTTTCAAAATTTTTGGACGAATATGGAGAATTTGAAAAGTGATTAGAGAAGATTTGAGAAACGTAGCGATCATTGCGCACGTTGACCACGGTAAAACGACATTGGTAGACGGACTCCTCAAGCAAGGCGGCATCTACCGCGAGAACCAAGAGACCGTTACCCGCGTAATGGACTCGGGCGACCTTGAAAAAGAGCGCGGCATTACCATTTTGGCAAAGAACACTGCCGTTCACTATAAGGATATCAAAATCAACATTATCGACACCCCCGGCCACGCCGACTTTGGTGGCGAGGTTGAGCGTATCCTGAAGATGGTTAACGGTGTTATTCTGCTTGTTGACGCTGCCGAGGGACCTATGCCCCAAACGCGCTTCGTTCTGCAAAAGGCGCTTGAACTCAACCACCGTGTTATTGTTTGCATCAACAAAATAGACAAGCCCGACGCACGTCTTGGCGAGGTTGAGGACGAGATCCTCGAGCTCCTTATGGACCTTGGCGCTAACGACGACCAGCTCGATAGCCCCATGATGTACTGCTCGGGTCGTTCCGGCACGGCTACCGAGGACCCTGACGTTCCCGGCACCGACCTGACACCTTTGTTTGAAAAGATCGTCAACTATATGCCTACTCCCGAGGGAGACGAAACGGGTGACCTTCAATTGCTCGTTTCCTCTATCGACTACAACGATTACGTTGGACGTATCGGCATTGGTCGCATCGAGCGCGGCAACATTCGCGTGGGTCAAGAGGTTGCTATCTGCAACTATCACACCCCCGGTGCAATCAAAAAAACCAAGGTCGTATCTCTCTACCAAATCGACGGCCTTGTTCGTCAGCCTGTTGAGCACGCAACCGTTGGAGATATCGTTTGCTTCTCCGGTGCGGGTGACATCACCATTGGTGACACGCTGACCACCGTTGCTCGTCCCGAGCCTCTCGAATTCGTTAAGGTCTCCGAGCCTACCATGGAAATGACCTTCATGGTCAACAACAGCCCCTTGGCAGGCAAAGAGGGTAAATTCGTGACCTCGCGTCAGCTGCGTGACAGACTCTATCGCGAGCTGCTCAAGGACGTTTCCTTGCGCGTTTCCGACGGTGACACCACCGACGAGTTCCGTGTTGCGGGCAGAGGTGAAATGCACCTTTCCATTCTGCTTGAAACTATGCGCCGCGAGGGCTTTGAGCTTGCTTGCTCCAACCCCCGTGTGCTTTACAAAGAAATTGACGGTCAAAAGTGCGAGCCTATGGAGCGCGTGACGCTTGACGTTCCCATGGATTACGTCGGTGTCGTTGTCGAAAAGCTCAGCCAGCGCAAGGGTGATCTGCTTTCGATGAACCCTGTTGGAAGCCGCACACGCATCGAATATTCCATTCCTTCGCGTTGCCTGTTTGGCTACCGTTCCGAGTTCCTCACCGCCACCCACGGTGAGGGTGTTATCAACACCATCTTTGATGGTTACGCACCCTATCGCGGTGAGATCACAATGAAGTTTACCGGCTCTCTCATCGCATCCGAGGCAGGCGAGACCACCCGTTACGGCCTCTACAACACCCAAGAGCGCGGACAGCTCTTTGTTGGCCCTCAAACGCAGGTTTACGAGGGTATGATCGTTGGTGAAAACCCGAAAAACGATGACATCGCCGTCAATCCCTGCAAAAAGAAGCAGCTCACCGCCATCCGTTCCGCGGGCGCCGATGAAAAGCTTTTGCTCACTCCTGCCAAGATCTTTACCTTGGAAGAAGCGATCGAATATATCACCGATGACGACCTCATCGAGGTCACACCCAAGTCCATCCGTCTGCGCAAAAAGATCCTCAATACCGAACTCCGTATGAAGGAAATGATGCGCCGCCGCCGTGAGCTTGAGGCACAGAAGAAGTAATTTTGGGAGAACTGCGGGGGAACAAAATTCCTTCGGAATAGGTTCCCCCGCACCCCTTCCAAAAAGCACTCTCAAAAAAGGAAAACATAAAGGGATAGCAATTTGCTATCCCTTTTGCATATTGTGTTAAATTTTAATAACGATGCTGTTTGTGTCGTTTTCGCTAATTTCCACAAGGTTCCAGTCGCGGTGCTTTTTCTTATACTTTTTCAGTTCTTTAATAAACAAAACGGTTTGCTTGCGTGTGAGATGGATGCCTTCCTTTTCCAGTTCCCTGCGAACCATACCTGCCGTGCAGCGATTGAGAGCGAGACTTGTGGGAAGGCACAATGTAAATTTTGTGTTGTCCCAATTGATAGATATTTTCATTTTATGTTACTCCACAAAAATTTGAACGGTGCTGCCGTCCTCGGTATCTATTTCCATCAAATTGCCGATAACACCTTGCTCTGCAAGCTCCAGTATTTTATCAAAGTCTAGGTTTTTGAGAACCTCATTACCGCCTGCTATTTCTTCCATATTCAAACCGGCATCAATTCCTACCTTGATTAAGGGGAGGGGAATGTTGATGCGCACGTTGTTATTATGAGATTTTACAACGATGCGGAGCATCATATTCTTTATATCTTTTCTTTCGTCGACGGGGACGATTTGAACAGCAGGTGTGCTTTCCTGCTTGCCCGAGAGAAGCTCATCCACGCTCACACCAAGCGTTTTTGCAAGCAGGGGGAGCAGAGAAATATCGGGGCAGGTCTGGTCGTTTTCCCACTTGCTGACCGCTTGAGGGCTGACACCCAATTTTTCGGCAAGCTCGTCTTGCTTCAATTCTTTTTCGTGGCGGAGAGCCGCAATTCTTTTTCCGAGTGTTGTGTTCATAAGTACAACTCCTTTCTTGTGATGGCTCCATTATATCATCCTCGACCGACAAAGTGAAGCGAACAACAGTTGAATACGGGCGAATTTAATCAACTAAATGGGGATTTTTCACTCAACCATCGGTTGTTTGACATCATTATAGCAGAAAATGAAAGAAATTTCAAGATTTTTATAGTAATTGCGGTTTTGTGTATGTTGTATCTATTCAACTTTCTGAGCGAGTAGGGTTGGTGGTCCCTAATCGCTTGCGATAGCAAAAGCGCGCCAAGTGGCGCGCGCCGACTGTCTATCCGCGAACTAACGATTTTATTTGGGTAATTGTTGTGCGAGTGCTTTTTGGAAGGGGTGTGGGGGAACCCTTTTTCGCGAAAAAGGTTCCCCCACAATTCTTCTCATATATCAAGTAACTTTCTAAATGGCGTAATATACGCGGCGGCGCGGGCGGCGTCGGATGCTTCGGCAAAGATGCGGAGCAGGGGTTCGGTGCCGGAGAAGCGGCAGATGACAAAGGAGTCGTCTGCAAAATAGACCTTGCAGCCATCCTCGTAATTTACACGAACGATCTCTGCGTTCGGGAATTCGGGCAGCTTTTTATCAACCATCAAGGTCTTTTGAATTTCGGGCTTGCGCTCGGCAGGGAACTCGAGGTTGGCTTCCACCATTTCAAAGGTGCCAAAGCGTTCTTCAAGCTCGCGCAGCATTTTGGTGGGAGAGCCGAGGGCGCAGACCATCTCGATAAAGAGGGAAGCGGCATAGATGGAGTCCTTGCCGTGAATGTGACCGCGAACGGTCAAGCCGCCCGAGGATTCGCCACCGAGAACTGCATCGTATTGGTCGATGCCTGCGGAAATATACTTAAATCCAATGGGGACCTCGTGGCATTCCTCGCCAAAGGATGCGGCGATCTTATCCAGCATATGCGTGGTGGCAAGGTTGCGCACAACGGGTCCGTTCCAGCCCTTGTGTGCGTGCAGATAGTAGTAGAGCAGGCAAAGAATCTGGTTGGCATCAATGTAGTTGCCGTTCTCATCCACAATGCCCAAGCGGTCACCGTCGCCGTCAAAGGCGATGCCAAGGTCATAACCGCCTGCAACCACGTGGTTGCGCAGATCGTAAAGGCGCGATTCGGTAGGTGCGGGAATACCGCCGCCAAAGTAGGCGTCCTTGTTGTCGTTGATCAGGTCGACCGTGCAACGCAGGGTCTGCAGAATGACCGTAATGGGGTAAATGCCCGAGCCGTGCATCGGGTCAAAGAGAATACGCAGACCACGCTCTTTGATAATGGGCTGATGGAGCTTGGAGAGAATGTGGTCGATAAACTCGTTAAAGGGCGCGTGCAAATAGGTGATAAGTCCCTTTTCTTCGCCCTCTTTGACAGAAAGGGTAGGGATATCAAGGTCGGCGTCTTCTGCGAGGAGCGCTTCCATACGCGCGGTAGTCTCCAGAGGCGCGTCACGCCCCTCCTCAACAATGAGCTTGATGCCGTTGTATGCCGCGGGATTGTGACTTGCCGTGACCTCAAGACCGTAGTGCAGGTTGAGATGCTGCGTCAAGAACATGATCAGCGGTGTGGGCGTGCTTCTGTTTACAAGAATAGCACCAATGCCTTGGGCGGCGAGAACCTCTGCTATCCAGCGAGAGGAGACCTCGGAAAGAAAGCGACGGTCATAACCGATCACAATGGGCTTTTCTGCCTTGCCTTCCTCGCGTGCGAGACGGCAAACGGCATACGCTACGCGCTGCACGTTGGCTTTGATAAAGTCATCGCCAATAATACCGCGCCAGCCACCCGTGCCAAATTCGATCTTTTGTTTGCTCATTTTCATACCTCCAATTTCTGTCGGTCCTCTTTGATATTATTATAACGGCTTTTGCGCCAAATTGCAAGACAAATTGCAAAAAAGTAGCCCAAATAAAATAGATGGGGGCGAAAATGAAAGAAATTTTGACCTAAATAGGATATTCTTTTCCTTTTGCCCCTCTCCGTCATTCTGCGAATGCCACCTCTCCCCAAGGAGAGGCTTTTTGAAAAGACTAACCGCAAACAAGATTGCGTCCTATATGCTTTTGTTGTGTACGAATGTTTGATCCAATAATTGTTCGATTGAAGCTTCAAAACCAAGCCTCTCCTCGGGGAGAGGTGGCAGACGTCGCTTCGCGACGGATGACGGAGAGGGGGATTTCTCAAAAAATCTATGAAAAGCCAAAGAATTTTCCCTTTTCCTCTTGCATTGCGACTCTTTTTGTTTTATAATATACAATGACAGAATATGTCCGCGCAGGCGGGCAGAATAGAGCGGCGCAGATGCGTACGCAAAAATCGAGGAGGAACAAAAACAATGAAAATTCTGGTTATCAACGCAGGTAGCTCGTCTATTAAGTATCAGCTGATCGATATGGAGAGCGAGGCAGTTCTCGCAAAGGGTCTGTGCGACCGCATCGGCATTGAGGGCGGTAACTTCAAGCACAAGGTTGAGGGTAGAGAAGACTACAAGCTCGACATCTTTATGAAAGACCACGCAGCAGCAGTACAGATCGTTCTGGAAACTCTGACTTCCAAAGAGAACGGCGTTATTGAGTCCCTTTCCGAAATCAGCGCAGTTGGACACCGCGTTCTTCACGGCGGCGAAAAGTTCTCGGGCTCCGTTATCATCGACGAAAAGGTTATTGCAGCAATCGAAGAGTGCTGCGAGCTTGGCCCCTTGCACAACCCCCACAACCTCACCGGTATTCGCGCTTGTGAAAAGACCATGCCCGGCGTACCTCAGGTAGCCGTATTTGATACCGGCTTCCACCAAACCATGCCCGATTACGCATATATGTATGCGCTTCCCTATGAGTACTACGAAAAGTACCGCATCCGTCGTTACGGCTTCCACGGCACCAGCCACCGCTACGTTTCTATGCGTGCGGCCATTATGATGGGCAAGAACCCTGCAAACCCCGAAGGCCTTAAGGTCGTAACCTGCCACCTTGGCAACGGTTCTTCTATTGCAGCCGTTAAGGATGGCAAGTGCTACGATACCACCATGGGTCTGACTCCCCTGGAAGGCATTATGATGGGTACCCGTTGCGGCTCTATCGACCCCGCAATCGTTCCTCTCCTTATGAAGAAAGAAAACCTCACTCCCGACCAGATCGACACCATTATGAACAAAAAGTCCGGTATGCTTGGCGTAACACAAAAGACCAGCGACAACCGTGACATCGGTGAGGGCGCAAGAAACGGTGACAAGCGTTGCCAGCTCGTTGAAAAGATGGTCGTTCACCAGCTCACCAAGTACGTAGGCTCCTTTGCAGCAGCAATGGGTGGCGTTGATGCCATCACCTTTGCAGGCGGCATTGGCGAAAACAACCCCAACTACCGTTCCGACGTAGCCAAGAATCTGGCGTTCATGGGCGTTAAGATCGACGAAGAGCTCAACGCAAAGGCTATCCGCGGTGCGGCTGAGGTTGATATCTCTGCTCCCGACTCCAAGGTTCGCGTGCTCGTTATTCCCACCAACGAGGAATTGATGATCGCAAAGGATACCGAGGAGCTTGTAAAGGCACTGTAATTCCAATATGGTAGAAGCAATCGAACGGTTTTTTCTGGAGACCGTAGGAAGGGAGCTTTGCGTATTCTTTTGCTCAATGCTCCCCATTATCGAGTGCCGCGGAGCGGTGCCTCTTGGCTGGGGGCTCGGAATGCCTTGGTGGCAGACGGCGCTTTTCAGTATTGCGGGCAACCTCTTGCCCGTGCCCTTCATTCTCCTGTTCATTCGTGCCATTCTCTCTTGGATGAGGGGCAGCCGCGTCAAGTTTTTCTCTCGCATTGCCGCGTGGCTTGACCGCAAGGTGGAAAAACACAAGGGAACGATCGAGAAATATTCCTATTGGGGCGTTGCTATTTTCGTAGCCGTGCCACTACCCGGAACAGGCGCATGGACAGGAACGCTGATCGCCTCGGTGCTCGGGCTCGATGCCAAAAAGAGCTTTCTTGCCGCCGTTCTCGGCGTCTTGGTTGCTACCGCCATTATGACGGTGATCTCTTATCTTGGCCTTGGCTCAATATTTGGATAAACGTAAAAAAGGACGAGAATATCTCGTCCTTTTTTGGTGCCGGTAGTCGGGGTCGAACCGACACGGTATCGCTACCACTGGATTTTGAGTCCAGCACGTCTGCCAATTCCATCATACCGGCGAACAACGGTGTTATTATAGCACAGTCAAATAGAAAAATCAAGTCCTTTTTCAAAATTCTTTTCTGTTTTTTTTAAAAATGCTCAAAATGTTGCCCCAACAGAGGGGGTGTGATCCTCTCCGTTGGGGCTTGCCTTCCAATAGGCTTTTTTGATATTGACTTATGCTGTTGCTTCCGTACCGGGGGTAACGGTTTCACCTTCTGTGACAGTACCGTCCTCGGGGAGCTGGGTGATCAGTCCCGCAAGAATCTGATAGAAGTCCGCAGAGCCGAAATAGGTCTCGGGAAGCTCGCCGTTCCACTGGAGCGTGTAGTAGTAGAGCAGCAGATTGCGGATATCGTTATCGGTCATATTTTCCGTATCCACTGCCAAGGTATCGCGCACCTGACGGATGATCGCGGCATCCTTCTGACCTGCGTATTCGGCAGCATCCGCCTGCGTCTTAACGACCTCAAGGTCAGCCTCTGCCTGAATCTTTGCAACCTCTGCAGCCGCCTCTGCCTGGATCTTCGCGACCTGTGCCGCAGCATCTGCCTCGATCTTGGAAACCGCGGAGGCTGCGTTTGCGTCGATCTCGGCGCGCTCTGCTGCCGCATTTGCTTCCATGGTCTTTTGCTGCTGCTCGATCTGCGCCTGCTTGCTCTTTTGCTCCGCTACCTGCTTTGCCTCAACTGCATCCGTGAATGCGTCGGAGAAGTCAAGGTTTTCCATCGAAGCGTCAAGAACAACGATGTTATATGCAGAAAGCTTGGAGGTCAAAAGCGATTTGATGTCCTCGGAAAGCTGGGCGCGATTGCTCAAAAGCTCCTCTGCGGTGTACTTCGCCAGCTCGCTCTTTACCGCCTCCTGAATACGGGGAAGAATGACCGTTTCGTAGTAAGAAACGCCGATCTCCTTATAGATCGTCTGCGCGTTGGTCTTGGCGATCTGATAGTTGAGCGTATAGGTGACCGCGACCTCCTGGATATCGGAGGAGAAGCAGGAAAGATCAATGGACTGCTTCTGATTGCGGTTATCCATGTTCACAACGCTCTGCCAGGGAGCGCAAAGATGAACGCCTGCCTCGTATGTAATGTCCTCTACGCGACCGAAGGTCGTGACGATGCCCGTATGTCCCGTGGGGACCGTGCGCATACAGCTGACCGAGATCATCGCGATCGCGGCGAGGGCCAAGATCGTTGCGGGGAGGATACGTGTCAGGAATCGATTCTGCTTTGCCTTGAGCACGAACAGGACGATCGATACCAGGAATGCAAGGATACCAACAACAAATAATACAATCATTTTCATTTTCTCCTTTCAATTTTGACGGCTGTGCCGTATGATTGTGATAATAGTATATCATGAATTCCACAAGCTGTCAAGTGACTGCATAAAAAATGTTTCAGATTTACAATTTGTTAATAAAAGCAACAAAAGCAAGAAAACGGATACGCACCGCAAGGGTAAGCGTATCCGCTTTGAACTTATTATTTAGCTCTTTTTATAGAAGAGGATCAGACCCGAGCGAGGGGGCAGGGTTGCCTGCAAGCCGTTTTGCGCAAGCTCTTTGCCGCTCACCGTAAAGCTGCTTCCGCTCCATTCATCGGTGAAGGTATACGCCTTTTCAAGGTCGAGGTGGAGATTGGTCAGCGTGATGCTGTCATCCTTAACGTTGATGTTGCGGATGATCTGCACAAAGCCCTCGTCATCATTGTCAAACTGCATTGCGTACCAATCCGAGGAATCCCATTTGCATTCGGTCAGAGGATAGTAGTCACAGCTCAATTCCAAGGTTGCCGCACGTCTCCAGATGGGGTGGAATTTCTTACCCAGATCAAAGATCTCGTCCGAATCGTAATACTCGATGGTCGAGGTGATCGCGGGTGTGGTGGCATTCTGATATGCGAATGCGTCAATGGGATGATTTTTGTTGCCGTAGGTACCGTCGGGCTCGTCCCAGTTGTAGGTATGCGCACGGAAATAGGGGATCCACTCAAACATTTGGCGATGCTGCTTTTGCTTGATGAGGTGATTTCCGTAACCGCAATCGGTATAGTGGAGCGGAACAGCACGCTTCATGGTTTCAATATCGTTGCGTCTGCCACCTGCTGCACAGGAATCGATCCAAAGTCTCGGATTGCGCGCAAGAAGCTCATCCCAAAACGCGTAGTAGCCCTGAATATGCAGGTTTTCCAAGATACCCTCACGGTCAGCCTCGGTTGCCTTCTCCCAATAGGGGGCGGGATCAAAGTTGAAATCCTGACGGTAGACGGTGATGCCCGAATCCTTGATGAGCCTGTCAATGTGATCGGTCATCCACGCGCGTGCCTCGGGGTCTCCCATCTTGAACAGACCGTCTCTGTCGAGCCACTCATCCTCGTCATTGGGGAAAAAGAAGAAAAATTCGGGATGCTCATTGCGGATCTCGGAGTTCTTCCGCGCGCGCTCGGGCTCAAACCAAAGCAGGAAGTCGATGCCTTCCTTCTCTAATTTTTTACCGATGGGTCCCAATCCGTTCGGATGATTTTGGGGATTGGGATACCAGCTTCCGAGATTGGGCCATTCGTTGTTGCAGGGAAACCAGCCCGCGTCGATCCACCAGATGTCGGGCTTGAGACCGCGTGTCAGATAGGTATCAATGGCGTGGAGCTGATTTTCCTCGGTCGTGCCGCAGAATTCGGGCAGATCGTTGATCCCGAAGGTGTGAAGCACCAGCTTGGGATCGAGCGGATGTCCGTCCTGATGGGGAAGGATGTGTGCCATATAGAAGGAACGCCAGAGGTTTCTGCCGCGTTCGTCACCTCCGTCAAAGGCTTGCAGGGTCAGGCTTGGCGTGCGAACGGTCTCACCGGGCTTGAGGTAGGAACGGAATTTGTTTTGAGAAACAGAGAGACGAACAGCGTCAAGCTCTTTTTTGAATACGGCTTTCCACGTTCCTGTCCAGCCGATCGCGAGGTTGATGCCGTTTTTCTCTCCGAGCAAGCGCATATAGGGGAACGCGCCGCTGCAGGAGGTTCCGTCACCGTTGGGACGGCTTCCGTCTCCAAGAGGCCAAATGACAGTTGCTTCTTCCGTGATGGGATCAAGCCACCAATCGTATGCCTTTTGATTTTTGCCGCCCTTGCTGTCTCCGTTTCCGTGATAGAGCCTGGGAGACGTGCAGGGAAGATCAAGGTCGATCGCCCAATCCGAAATGATGGGGGAGTTTTCTTCGGTCTCGTTGGTAATATACATGACCCACTCGACGACGGGAAAATCGTTATATTCGGTGCATTCCGCGCGAAGCGTCAAGCCCTCGGGCGTTGTTGCCGTGACGGTGGTTTGATGAATGCGGGAATCGATGCGGCGACGGTTGACATTCGGGGAAAGCTCCTCGGGAAATCCGCGGTAAATTTTGCCGCCGACCGTATAGGTAACGGGGACGTCCTTTGGTGATGTATAAGGATGAAGGTTGCCGAAAAGGGCAAGATCCTGCTTCGTTGTTTTCATAAAACGTACCATTCCTTTTTTATTTTTTGGAAGAGCTGTATGGTTGCAGTATAGCATATTGCTTCCTTTTTTTCAATGATGTTTTCGGATTTTGAAACAAACCTTATATTTAATGCGTTCAAAATCATATTTTTTGATGCTTTTTTGATTTTTTTGCTTCAATCGTATCATTTTAAGAGTGGAAAAGTCGAGGACAGGGAAATGCTTCCTCTTGACTTTTTTGTCGGAATGTGGTATGATATTACCGAATATCTATTCTTGGAAAAACTTTGGAAGATAAGGAGGTGGTCTCTGTGTCCGAGAAGCATCAAAGTCGCTCGTGGACCGTAACGGTCGCGGCATTGCTTTTGCTGTTTTGTATGATCCTGCCCATTGCGGCGAGTGGCATGGAGGCAACGTCCTTCAATTACGGAAACAGCAGTATTATCGAAGGAAATCGTACCCTCTCGGGCGCGGAGCTTCTTTCCATGGCATTCGGAACAGAAGCGGGCAGCGCGGAACGGGAGTACCTGCTCTCGCAAACGCGGTTCACGTTTACCTACAGTGATCTCATCCCAAGCAGTCTGGCATCGACCACCTATTTCGGGGAAGAGGGAAGACTGGAGGTTTCGGTTCAGCCGTACGTATTTACCGCTACCAACGGCGCAAGAGTTGAATGGATCCCGACGGAAGCGGTGATCGGGGAGCAGATACAGCACCTTACGTGGGACGGAGAAGCTTATTTCAGTGCGTTTGGCGATCTCTTCCGCTCGGAGGATTACGATATGCAGATCCTGTTCGAGTGGCAGGTGCAGCTTCCCGACGCGCTTTGTAATGACCTTCTGAACGGCGCATACAATGAAGGAAACGCGGCGTTGGCACAGATCCTTGCGTATGAGGCGGCGCTGGCTCTTTACCGCGAGCAGCTGGCGGCGTACCAAACGCACGAGGCGTATCTGAAATCGGTCGAGGCGTATGAGAAATATCAGCAGGATCTGGAGGAATATCGGATCTTAAAGCAGGAATACGATGCGTATATGGTGGAATATACGGCGTATGAGACCTTGCTCAATCAATATCAGACGTGGCGCGATTATTGGGCGTATGAAAAGGCGTTGAAGGAGTATCCCGAAAAGAAGCAGGCGTACGACGTCTATTCCGCCGAGGTACAGAAGGTCAAAAATACGCTTGCCGCATTGGAGTCCCTGTTCGTACATGACAGTCATTATTGGCAGCACTATGCATCCCTGCAGGGAGGCTTGGTCAATTCCGTGCTGCAAAACAAGGATAAATTCGTTGCCGCGGGGTGCGATCCGAAGCACATTGACGCGGCGGGAGAAAGCACGGAGCTGATTCGACCGCTCATGAAAGGGTATTCCGATATCCGAAACGGAGCCTACGCATCCGAGCACGCGCGTCAAGCCGCGCTTTATGCGTATTACACGCAGAATTACGCACAGCTTCGTGACGGTTATCAGAAGCTTTACGGATCCCTCATGGCACTCTACGGAAACAATATCGTGGTCGAAAAGCTGCGGCAGGATGGAAGGCTGGAGCATTTTCAGCAATTCGTGGGACAGCTTTATCTGACGGCGGTCTGCCTGGACGATACGCAATCTCCCTCGGATGCGTGGCGCATTGGTCCGCGTACGCTTGCGGACGTATTGGAGCCGATCAACACGGTGACCGACGGCAACTATGCCGATCCCGCGACGAACGGTGTCAAAATGCCCGATGTTGAGGTCGAAGACGTGCAAGCTCCCGTAAAGGTGGAAAAGCCGACCTACGAGGACCCCGGAGTGAAGCCGAAGGCACCCGCGGTCGTACCCGAGCCGAAGGAACCCGAGAAGGTCGATCCACCAAGCGAGGTAGCACCTCCAAAAGCCGAGCATCCCGGAGATGAGCCGATCTCACCGACGTTTGATCCAATCATTGCCGCTCTTGCGCAGGAGGTACGAAACCAAACGCTGACCGAGCGAGTCGGAATGAGCGCAAAGAAGTTGCGCTTTGAAAAGACGGTCGTTTGTCCCGTTTCCATTACCAACGTCATGACCGTGACCTTCTATGACGTGGATGGCGTGACGGTATTTGACAGACAAACCGTGGAATACGGCTCTGCGGTGGAATATCATGGCGCGTATCCTATGCGCGCGCCGAGCGAGAGATACTATTATACGGAATTTCTGGGCTGGATCGAAGCCACGGGAGAGCCTGCGGATTTGAGCTGCGTGACAAAAAGCCGATCGGTCTACGCGAGCTATCAGACCGAGGATCGGTATTATAACGTCAAATGGCAAATTGAAGGGCAGCTTCCCATCACGACCAAGCACCTTTACGATACGATACCAAGCTATCCCAACGTTCAGAGCAAGCCCGCGGATGAGAAATATACCTATACCTTCTCGGGCTGGGACCGTGAGATCGAACGCGTTCACGGAGATACCGTCTATTACGGTTCTTACGTCGCGTCCTTGCGGGAATACGTTGTGACGTGGAACGCGGACGGTGCGATGCAAGAAGAAATCTATCATTACGGTGATCTTCCGCAATATAAGGATGAGCAACCGCAAAAGCAGCCCGATGCGTATCTGTATCATTTCAACGGTTGGTTTGACGAAAAAACCAATGCGCCGCTCGGAACGGTCACAAAGGATACGACCTACGTAGCAGCTTACCGCCAAACCGCGTTGGCGACCTCTCCCGACGGAGCGGTGTTCGATGCGGAGTGGGAGGACGGCAGATTGACGGTGATCGCATCCGAACCGACGGTCGTCTATTCGGAAGCCTTGGATGCCGCGATGGAATACGGATATGAGCTGGTCATCCGTTGGGATCGCGTATCCCTGGTGCTGGATGCCGAGGCGCAGTCACTCCTGAAGGCATCCTACTGTAAGCGCATCCGAATGCAGACGTCCGAGAGTGAGAAGGGCACGCTTTATACGTTGAACTATCTGACCAGTCTTGGAAACGATACGGCGCTGGAGCTTCCCGCCAAGCTGCGGTTTGATGCAAGCGAAAAGGACGGAGCGTACGCCAACTTTTATACCAAAGAGGAAAACGGCGAGCATACTCCTCAATTTGAAGAGCTCAAGATCGTCGGCTCTCATGTGACCGAGGTGCGTCAGGGCTTTGCGCTTTCGATCGATCCGATCAAGGATTGTGACGTCGCGTCTCTTCCCGAATACGCCGAGGTCGGACAGGTCGTGGATCTGAATCTGACGTGTCTGTTCGGTTATGAGGTCTCCGAGGCAACTGTTACCACGGCGGACGGCAGACGCGTGGACGTCAGCGGTATGCGCTTCGTAATGCCGAGAGAAGCAGTTCACATTTCCCTGAAGCTTGCAAAGATCGTTTACCGTGTGACGTTTACGGTCAACGGCGCGATCTATCACACTGCGGAATACGGCTTGGGGGAGACGATTGTTCTTCCCACGCCCCCCACGCTTCCCTCGGATGAAAGCTATTCCTATACGTTCCTCAATTGGTCCCCGAACGTCTCCATCGCGGCAGGCGCGGATCGCACTCCCGTCTATGAAGCGCGGTTTTCACGGACA
>JAZNXP010000167.1:0-7793 GCA_045593965.1 Eubacteriales bacterium
CCGTCCGCACCGACCGTACGGTCAAATCGACTCTCGGGGGCAACATAGACCTCGCATCCGATGATGGGCTTGACCCCTGCCGCTCGGCAAGCACGGTCAAACGCGATCACACCGTACATCACGCCGTGATCGGTGATGGCAACTGCTTCCTGTCCGCATTCCTTGACACGGGCGGGAATGTCGGCGATGCGACACGCACCGTCAAGCAGGCTGTATTCACTGTGCAGATGCAAATGAACAAATCCGTTCATGTTCTCTCCTTTCCAAGATCAACAGTCCTCTGAAGCTTCCAGAATTTTCTGCAAGCGATGATTCAATCCCGATTTTGAAATACTCGGGCTGTGCAAAAGCGCAAGCTCGTCCAATGAGACGTCGGGATTCTGATAACGCAAAAGCGCGGTCTGACGCAACGCCTCGGGAAGCGTTTCCAGCTTTCCGTGCTCCATCAGAATATTGATCGCGTCCATCTGCTTTGTGGCGGCGGAGATCGACTTCTCGATATTCTTCGCCACGCAGTTCGTCGCGCGGTTTTCATTGTTTCTGATCTCACGCTCAATTCGGTTGTTGATGACGTCAAACACCAGATGGTGCGCTCCCATCAGCGTGATCAGATCCTCAACCGATCCGCTGTCCTTATAATATAAGCCTGTCCCCTTCGGTCGCGTCACGCGCTTCGGCGAATATCCCGCCTGCTCCAGCACTGCGCGCAATGCATCGCTTCCGCGTCCGTCGGGAAGCAAAAATTCCAAATGAAAGGATTTTTGCGGATCGTTGACCGTTCCGTATCCAACGAACGCGCCCCGCAAAAAGCAGGAAAGACAAGTGTCACACGCGTTCGGTAAAATTGCTTGCAGATCTGCTTCCTCCGCTTGCAAGGCTCTGATGAGCTTGGGGGCGGCAGGAGAGAAAAAGCGCAACGTCCAATAGCGGTGACCGCATTTTCCGCTGATCTCCGTCTCGGGTGTTTTTCCGAATTGCGCCGCGATCATCTCGGCCGTCAGTCGTGCCGCGATCTCATTTCCGCAACGAACCGAAAGCTCTTTGCCCTCAAGCGTTTGCGCTCCGAGCAGCAAGCCCGCCGTCAACGCGCGGCGGCAGCAATTCTTCTTATATGTCACTTCCGCAAGCTCTGCGCGCAACGAATCCGCAAACGACATCGTCCTTCCCCTCCTCAAGCATCTAAAAATCGGATCTCACACATCAGCTCCACGCCGAAACGCTCGAATACCGTTTTCTGTATTTCTCCGACCAATTTTTTCACGTCTTTAGCGGTCGCGCCGCCTCGGTTGACAATAAACCCCGCGTGCTTCTCGGACACCTGCGCGCCACCGACCGTATAGCCCTTCAGTCCGCAGTCCTCGATCAGCTTTCCCGCAAACTGCCCCATCGGACGCTTGAATACGCTTCCCGCGCTCGGATATTCCACGGGCTGCGTGCTTCTTCTGCGTTCGGAATACTCCTTCATCGTTTCACGGATCAGGCAAGAGTCTCTTTCGGAAAGCTCCAGCTGCGCGGAAAGGATCACCGCACGCGGATGCTCCGAATAAAAGCTTTTGCGGTATCCCCAGGCATGCTCCGCACCGCGCAAGGTGCAAAGCTCTCCCGTATCCATATCAAAATAATCCGAGGACACGCAGATCTGCGACATTTCTCCCCCGAACGCGCCCGCATTCATGTAGACTGCGCCGCCAAGCGTTCCGGGAATCCCGTGCGCAAACTCCATTCCTCCAAGGGACGCATCCCGTGCGGCAACGGCAATCGAAGCGAAACTCGCACCCGCCTCCGCTAAAAAGCCGTTCTCGGTCCGAACGGTCTGCTTGCAATCGGTCGTAAAAATGACCGTTCCGTCGAAGCCCTCATCGGAAAAAACGACGTTGCTTCCCTTGCCGATAAGCAGGTACCGTTCCTCGCACGCTCTTACCGCGCGCAGGGTCGTCAGCAGCTCTTCTCTGTTTTTCGGAAAAACGGCGCGCTTTGCAGCTCCGCCGATATGAAAGCTGCTGTATTGCGACAGCGAAAGCATCCGCTCGGTTCTGATACGTGAGGTCAGCAGTCCTTCAAAAGCATCCATCGCCGTTTCCCTCCTTGCCAAGAATAAACAGTTTATCAATTATATTATACTCTCTTTCTTTGAAAATTGCAATACAAAAAGCGTGAAAAAAGCGGAATACCCCTTGCAAAAAGCAAAAAAAAGAGGTATAATAAGATGTATAGATGTTTTTTGACATCGGAAAGGAGCACTGACCATGTCAACAACCGAAAAAAAGGCTCTCCGCATTGGCGTGCTGGGCTTTGGCGCAATGGGACGGACACATACCTGGGCGGTACGGAATCTGCCGTTTTTTTACGGCGAATTGCCCTTTTCGGCAACCGTGAATGCCGTATGCACCACGTCGCTTGAGAGATCCGAACGCATTGCCAAAGAGTTCGGAATGACGCTCGCGACCGAGATTGAGGATGACATCATCAACGCCCCCGATATCGACGTCATCGACATCTGCACTCCGAACGTCTATCATTTTCAGACCTTGAAAAAAGCCATCGCATCGGGAAAGCATATCCTTTGCGAAAAGCCGCTCTGCATCTCCAAGGAACAGACCGAAGAGATCCTCGCCCTTCCCCGCAAGGACGGACAGATCTGCGGTATGGTATTCAATAACCGCTATATCGCCCCCATTCTTCGCGCAAAGCAGCTGATGGAGGAAGGGAGACTCGGCAGGGTTATTTCCTTCCGAGGCGCGTATCTGCACAACAGCGCGACCGACGTCAATCGCACGGCGGGCTGGAAGCAGGATAAGGAGATCTGCGGCGGCGGAGTCCTGTTTGACCTCGGCTCCCACGTCATTGATCTGATCAGCTTCCTTTGCGGACGGATCAGCACGGTCAGCGGAATGTCGCAGATCGCATATCCCACAAGACCGGGAAGGAACGGCGAGCAATGGCAGACCAACGCGGACGAAGCCTTCTACATGATGGCGCGCACCGCAGACGGCGCAATGGGAACGATGGAGGTCAGCAAGCTCCACGTGGGAACCAACGATGACTTAACAATTGAGATCTACGGCGAAAAGGGAGCTTTGAAATTTTCGCTGATGGAACCGAATTGGTTATATTTTTATGACGGAACAGCCGATGCACAGCCCATTGGCGGAGACCGCGGCTTTGTGCGCATCGAGTGTGTCGGAAGATATCCCGATATCGTCTTCCCCTCCCCGAAGGCACCCGCGGGCTGGCTCTACGGTCATTTGCACAGTATGTTCACCTTCCTATCCTCCGTAGCAAACGGACGTCCCTTTGCTCCCTCGTTTGAGGACGGCGCGTACGTACAGGCGGTGATGGATGCCGCATACCGCTCGGATGCGCAAAACGGCGCGTTCATTACGGTTTGAACGATTTGAAACAAATAAGCAACAGAAAGGAGAAGCACCATGATCCTGATCGGTCTGACAGGTCCAAGCGGCGCGGGAAAAGGAACCGTCGCGGATATCTTTGCGTCTTACGGATTGCCCGTTCTGGATGCGGACAAGATCTATCACGAGCTTCTTCTTCCCCCCTCTCCCTGCCTTGACGCAATTGCGGAACGCTTTGGATCGCACGTGCTGTCAAGTGACGGAACGCTGGATCGCCGCGCATTGGGAGACACGGTGTTTTCCGACCGCGAGGCACTCAACGATCTCAATCACATCGCGCACCGATTTGTGATGCTGGAGGTCAACAAACGCGTCGATCAGCTTCGATTGAGCGGTGTCCGTGCCGCGATCCTCGACGCCCCCCAGCTCTTTGAAGCGGAAGCGGAAAAAATCTGCTCCTCGGTCGTCTCGGTTCTGGCGGATCGGGAGCTGCGCGTCGCGCGTATTATGAAGCGTGACGGCATCGACGAAGCGCACGCCTTAAAGCGGATCAACGCGCAAAAGAGCGATGCCTTTTTTAAGGAGCATTCCGATTACGTTATTGAAAACAACGCTGATCCTTCAGAATTACAAATCCCGATCCGCAAGATCCTTCATGATTTGGAGGTGCTTGCAACGTGAAGTGGAACGTCTACCGCCTCGTGGCGTTTGTATTGCTCATCGCCCTGTCCGTCGGCTTCGGCTTTGCCTATGACGGAATCGCAACGGCGATCGAGCGAAATCAATATCCGAAGGATCCGAGCATAGCGCCCTTGATCGTTAAGAATGCCGAGACTTACAGCATTCCAGAAACCGTGCTCTTTGCAACCGTACGGACGCAGAGTCGGTTTGTCAGCAACACGGTGTCAGAGGACGGGCGCATCGGGCTGATGCAGCTTCATCCCGACGTATTCGCATTTATCTGCTCCGAGCTGCTCGGAAAAGCACAGACCGAAAGCGGAATGCTTTACGATCCCGAGACCAATCTCGAAGCGGGCGCGGCGTATATTTCCTATCTTTACGACCGATACGGCGTATGGGACACGGTGTACGCGGCTTACTGCGTGGGAACGGAAACGGTCGACCGCTGGCTTTCCACCCCCGAAATGGTAACTCCGCAAGGAACACTTGCGGAGATTCCCGATCCCACCGCCGCCAGATACGTCAAGGATATGCGGCGCGCCGTGGAGCTTTATCACGAATTATATTATGAACCATAAACATAAAAGGAGAATGATCATGTCCGAAAACAGAGAACACTTAATTTACAAAAAGCAGACCGTATTGGAAAAGGCGGGAGCAGAGGTTATTGCCGAAGCGTATGAATACGCCAAGGGCTACGTCAACTACCTTGACGCTTCCAAGACCGAGCGCGAAGCGGTTATTGAAGGTATCAAGCTTGCAGAAGCCGCAGGCTACCGTCCGTATCAGTTCGGCGATGCGCTCAAGGCGGGAGACAAATGCTACTATAACAACCGCGGCAAAAATCTGTTCCTCTTCCGCATCGGTACGGAGGATATCAATAACGGCATCCGCATCACCGCCGCTCACATCGATTCTCCCAGACTCGATCTGAAGCAGGTCCCCGTATATGAGGACAACGGTATGTGTTATTTCAAAACGCATTATTACGGCGGCATCCGCAAATATCAGTGGCTCGCAACGCCTCTGGCACTTCACGGAGTTGTTGTAAAGCAGAACGGCGAGGTCGTTGACGTTGTGATCGGTGAAAACGAGACCGATCCCGTGCTTTACATCACCGACCTTCTCCCCCACCTCGCGGGCGCAGAAAACGAGAAAACTGTCGGCAAGGCATTCGTGGCGGAAAAGCTCAATCTTCTGGTCGGAAGCCTTCCGCTTGAGGGAGAAGAAAAGGACGGCATCAAGCTTGGCGTTCTTCAGTACCTCTATGACAATTACGGCATCGTTGAAGAGGATTTCCTCTCCGCGGAGCTTTCTGTTGTCCCCGCAGGAAAGGCGCGTGACGTCGGCTTTGATCGCTCCATGATCTGTGGCTACGGTCACGATGACCGCGTTTGCGCATATCCTTCCCTGACCGCAATGATCAACGCAGACGAAAAGCTGCACACGACCATGTGCCTGCTCGTTGACAAGGAAGAAACGGGCAGCGACGGCGTGACGGGTATGCAAAGCAGTCTGATCGTGGATCTGATCAACGAGATCTCCAACGCAATGGGCGGTAACGCGGCAGTTGTAAGAGCCAACTCCAAGTGCCTCTCCAGTGACGTTACGGCGATCTATGACCCCAACTTCGCCGACGTTTTCGAGCATCGCAACTCCGCGCTCATCAATTGCGGTGTCGGTATGTGCAAATTCACAGGCTCACGCGGTAAGGGCGGAACGTCCGACGCAAGTGCCGAGCTGGTTGCTTGGGTTCGCCGCGTGCTGAACGAGGCAGGCGTTGTATGGCAAACCTGTGAGCTTGGTAAGGTCGATGCGGGCGGCGGCGGAACGGTCGCAAAATACATGGCAAACCACAATATCGACACCATTGACCTCGGCGTCGGTGTACTCTCCATGCACGCTCCCTACGAGCTGATCTCCAAGGCTGACCTCTATGAAAGCTATCGCGCATTCGTTGCGTTCTACCGTTTCTGATATCCCCCATTCCGTAATTTCGATTTTTACTCTTTGAAAGGAACAAAGCCATGCTCAACAAGCTGCGGGAAGCCGAAGAACAATATGAACACCTGGAAGCATCCCTTTCGGATCCCGCAGTCATGGCGGATTCCGCCAAATGCGCGCAGGTGATGAAGGACTATAAGTCCCTCTCCCCCATCATTGAAAAATACCGTGAATACAAGCGTGCCGAGCAAACCGTTTCGGACGCGCTTGAGCTTCTGGAAAGCACCTCCGACGCGGAGCTTCGTGCGCTCGCGAACGAGGAGCTGAAGGAATCGAGAACACTCTCCGAGACGCTCTTGCAAGAGCTGACCGTGCTCCTTCTTCCGCGCGATCCAAACGACGAAAAGAACGTCATCGTGGAGATCCGCGCGGGAGCGGGAGGCGAGGAAGCGGCACTTTTTGCAGCGGTACTGTTCCGCATGTACACCATGTATGCCGCATCCATCGGCTACCGTTGCTCCATGCTCAATCAAAATCCGACCGAGCTTGGCGGTTACCGTCAGCTTGCTTTTCAGATCGAGGGAGACGGAGCATATTCCCGTTTCAAATACGAAAGCGGCGTTCACCGCGTACAACGAGTGCCCGAAACCGAGTCGCAAGGACGCATTCAGACGTCAACCGCGACCGTCGCGGTGCTTCCCGAGGCGGATGAGGTGTCGATCGACATCAATCCCGCCGACCTGATCTTCGAATCCTGCAAGTCCAGCGGTGCGGGCGGTCAGCACATCAACAAGACCGAGTCCGCCGTCCGACTGACCCACAAGCCTACGGGCATCGTGGTGGAATGTCAGGAGGAACGAAGCCAATTCAAAAACAAAGACAAAGCCCTGCGGATGCTCCGTGCCATTCTTTACGATCAGAAAGCGAGAGAACAGGAGGAGCAGATCGCCTCTGACCGTCGTCGACAAGTCGGTACCGGAGACAGAAGCGAGCGTATCCGCACCTATAATTATCCGCAAGGGCGCGTAACCGATCATCGCATCGGACTCACGCTTTATTCCCTTGAAAAATTTGTCAATGGCGACATCGGCGCCATGATCGACGCGCTGGCAACTGCGGATACCGCCGAAAAGCTGAAGGCGCAGACCAATGCGTAACAGTCTGAAAAATATCAATGCAGAAAATGACTGCAAACAGGAGTTTGCTTTGAATACAGAACACATCAAAATCACCGATCCCGAGGCGCAAAGGGGCGAGCTTGCACACGCCGCAGAGGTGCTTCGAGACGGCGGACTTGTCGTTTTTCCGACCGAAACGGTCTATGGACTCGGCGGCATTGCCACCTCCGATACGGCGGCAAAGCAGATCTATGCCGCTAAAGGACGTCCGTCCGACAATCCGCTCATCATTCATTTGTCCGATCCGAGGGAAGCCGAGGCGTATGCCGTCACTTCCCCTCTCTATCATATATTGGCAAGTGCCTTCATGCCCGGTCCCTTGACCGTCATCCTGCCCAAGAAGGACACCATCCCCGCATCTGTTACGGGAGGACTGGATTCTGTTGCTGTACGTTGTCCCTCTCACCCCATCGCAAAGAGCCTGATCGCGCTTGTCGGCGCGCCGATCGCGGCACCGTCGGCAAATCTTTCGGGAAAGCCTTCCCCAACCTGTGCCAAGCACGTCGCGCGCGATATGGATGGGCGTGTGGATATCATCCTCGACGGCGGAGACTGCGAGATCGGGCTGGAGTCCACCAACGTCAAGATTGACGGCAATGCCTTAACGCTTCTGCGCCCGGCCGCGATTACCTAAGACGAG
>JAZNXP010000168.1:0-2973 GCA_045593965.1 Eubacteriales bacterium
CGCGAAGCGACTGAGGGGGTGAAAATTGGAATGTTTTTTTGCATTTGCTACGGACGGAATGCTTGCGAAAATTCCTTAGCCACTTTTCTCTTTGGCGATGTAGGCGCAAAGAGAAAAGTTAACAAAAGAGAAACGCAATAAGAGGATTTCGCCCTCTGCGGAGGGCGAACAACGCTTCGCTCGTTGGATCCGCGCAAACTTTTGAAAAAGTTTGATCAAAACTTTCCCGTGGTTCCGCTGCGGTGCGCTGTTCAAGCTCTTGCGAAAAGTCCAAAGCTGTCCGCCGCAGCGGAGCTACGAAGCCCCACCGCAGGTGCCCGCCGCAGGTGGCCGCCGCAGGTGACTTTCTGAACCGTGTTTTTATCCCACAAACTCACGCACGCAACGCTCGTAAGCGGCGACGGGATCGGGAGCTTGGGTAATGGGACGGCCGACAACGATATAATCCGAGCCGATGCGGTTTGCCTCGGCAGGGGTCATCACGCGCTTCTGATCTCCCACGTCACCGTCCGCGAAGCGAACGCCGGGGGTCACGGTGATGAAGTCCTTTCCGCAAGCGGTGTGTACCTTTTCCGCCTCCAGAGGAGAGCAGACAACACCGTCAAGTCCCGCGGATTTTGCGTTCTCTGCATAGTGCATAACGACATCCGCCAAGGGACGGTCGATCCAAAGATCCTTCTTCATGGTCTCCTCGTCGGTGGACGTCAGCTGCGTAACCGCGATGAGAAGCGGACGCGTACCGTCGGGACGGGTCAGTCCCTCGAGCGCAGCTTCCATCATGCGGACCGTGCCTGCGGCGTGGAGATTACACATATCCACGTCCAAGCCCGAAAGCACCGCCATCGCCTTTTTGACGGTGTTGGGAATATCGTGAAGCTTCAGATCAAGAAAGATCTTGTGTCCGCGCGCCTTGATCTCACGAACGATATCGGGTCCTGCGGCATAGAACAGCTCCATGCCGATCTTGACGTAGGGCTTTCTTCCGCTGAATTTATCGAGGAACGCAAGCGTTTCCTCCTTACTGTTAAAATCACAAGCAATGATAACGTCTTTTCCCATGATTATATCCTTTCAGAAACGAATGATTTGAATTACCAGTTATTGACGCAGACCTCGTCTGTCCAGTATGCCGCCAGACGTACCCAATTGGCAAGAGCGGGGTTGTTGAACTTTTCGCAATCGCCTGCGGTGATCGCATTGCCGAGCGCCATTCCGTGCGGCGCGTCGGGGAAGATATGCAGCTCGTAGGGAACCTTTTTCTCGGTGTACGCGTTCGCCAGCACCAAGGAATTCCGCACGTCCACGATCTGATCGGTCACGGTGTGAACGATGAAGGCGGGGGAGCTGTCGGAGTCCACGTTCTTTTCGATGCTGCAGGCGTCCAGCTCCTCTTGCGTGGGTGCGTCCGAGCAAAGCAGATTGCAGAACGAGCCCTTGTGTGCAATTTCGGGATCCGCCGAGATCACGGGGTAGATCGGCATGATGCCGCGCGGCTTATTGTATCCGTAAGGCATACCCAAAATCTTGGTCACGTCGGGATGCTTCCAAAGCACGCCCAAGGACGCGCAAAGGTGACCGCCTGCCGAAAAGCCCGTCGCGAACACCCGATCGGGATCAACGTGCAACGACGCGGCGTGATCCTTGATATAGCGCATTGCCGCCGACGCCTCGATCAGCTGCGCGGGGAATTTCTTTTTTCTCCCCACCGTATAGTGCAGAACAAAGCAGTTAAAGCCGTAAGGCAGGAACGCAAGCGCGATCGGCTCGCCCTCGCGGTCATCGCAAACGCTTCCGTAGCCGCCGCCCGGGATCACGAGAAGAGCCTTGCGCGTATATGGAGTAGTATCCGAAACGAACGCCTCGATGTACGCGCCACCCGAGGTTCCGAATAAGTCTATTCTGAAATGCTTCATCTATATACCCCTTTCAGTGCGCCGCGCCGATGATCTCGGTAAGCGACGAAATGCCGTATTTTTTCATCACGTCGGGAAGTCTTTCGATGATATCACAGCAGGTGAAGGGATCAACGAGGTTCATCGCTCCCACCTGTACCGCCGTTGCGCCCGCAAGCATGAACTCAATCACGTCCTCCGCGCTTGCCACGCCGCCCATGCCCACGATCGGGATGGATACCGCTTCATAAACCTGATACACCATGCGCAGTGCCACGGGCTTGATCGCGGGTCCCGAAAAGCCGCCCATCCTGTTGGCGATCACGGGCTTTTTGGTTTTCAGATCGATCCGCATTCCCAAAAGCGTGTTGATCAGACTGATGCCGTCTGCTCCCGCCGCCTCGCACGCCTTGGCGATGGAGACGATGTCGGTGACGTTGGGGGAAAGCTTGATGATGACGGGCTTGCTTGTTACCGCCTTGACCGCGCGCGTGACCTCTGCCGCCGCCTCGGGAGACGTGCCGAAGCTCATGCCGCCACCGTGAACGTTTGGACAGCTGACGTTGACCTCAAACCAGCCAATCTGCTCACACGCGTCAAGCCTGCGGCAGGTCTCGGCATAATCGTGCACCGAAAAGCCGCTGACGTTTGCCCTCACGGGCTTGGAGAAGCACTTGGCAAGCTTGGGAAGCTCGTTGGAAATGACCGCGTCCACGCCCGGATTTTGCAGTCCCACCGCGTTGATCATGCCCGATTCACACTCCGCGATGCGCGGCGTGGGGTTGCCGAAGCGAGGCTCCAAGGTCGTTCCCTTGAAGGAAAACGTACCGAGACAGTTGATGTCGTAATATTCCGCGAACTCATATCCAAATCCAAACGTACCGCTGGCGGGGATGACGGGATTGTCCATATCAAGTCCGCAAAGAGTTACCTTCGTGTTTACCATACGATCTCCTCTCTTTCCAGCACGGGACCGTCGCGGCAGATGCGCTTGTATCCGTACTTCGTCTTGCAGGAGCAGCCCATGCACGCGCCGAATCCGCAGCCCATGCGCTCCTCAAAGCTATACTGTCCGCTTGTC
>JAZNXP010000169.1:0-10636 GCA_045593965.1 Eubacteriales bacterium
ATTTCTGTTGTGTCAGGAGTGATTTTTCTTTTGGCTTTTGTTTCGCTAATGCTTTCTTTTGTATTTCAAGGGCTGCTTAGAAATCTTTGTTTGCTTGTTCTTTTAATTTGTATTTTCATTCTTTTAATATATATATTGTTGGGCTTTATATTGAAGAGTTTTTATAAACAAAAAAATAAGAAATAACAAATAACAAATAACAAAGTTGTCATTTTGATCTCCGAACACAAAAGCAGAGGGGTACGCAACGCGTGCCCCTCTGCTTTTCTATCCTCTGCCGCCATTCCACCAAGGAGAGAAGTGAAGGAAGAAAAGGTTCCTGCGTTTTCCAACGCTCCACTTTTCGTAGAGGTTGAACATTGTGAAAATCTATTGAAAAGTTCGATTTTACATGTTATAATAGTCGCAGAAAGCCTTGCTTCGCAAGTCTTTGGGCGTTGCCCTATGCGCACCGCGCGCGCCTGCGTTATTGACATGCGGCACAAAAATGCCCTTGCAAGCAAGCATTCTCGATTACGATAGAACAAATCACACAATAATAAAGAGGCAAATCAAAGAAGTAAAATAAGGAGGGAAAGGCATGCGAAAAACGGAGCGAAAGACGGTATCGGTCGCAAATCACGAGCTGGAACAGTATTATTTTCACCAGGGCTCGACGGTTCGCGCGTACGATTATCTGGGCGTACACCGTGAAAACGCGGGGTATGCGTTCCGAGTATGGGCACCGAATGCCGAGTATGTGTCGGTCGTCGGCGACTTCAACGGCTGGAAAACGGATGCCGCCCCCATGAAAAAGGTGACGTCGGGTATCTGGGAGGTCATTCTTCCGAAGGACGACGTCAAGGAAGGACAGAATTACAAATACTGCATCCGCAATCACGGCAGGCAATTCTTAAAAGCCGATCCCTATGCGTTTGCGTTTCAGGCACCGCCCGAAACGGCGTCCGTGATCTGCGATCTCGACGGCTACACGTGGCGCGACCGCGGTTGGATGAATTACCGCAAGGGCAAGTTTTGCCGCGGAGAAGCGGAGAAGCAGCCGATCAATATCTATGAGGTTCATCTCGGCTCCTGGCAGAGAAAGGAAAACGGCGACTATCTGACCTATTCCGAGCTTGCCGCGGAGCTTGTGCATTACGTCAAGCAGATGGGGTATACGCATATTGAGCTGATGCCCGTGAGCGAATATCCGTTCGACGGCTCATGGGGCTATCAGGTGTGCGGTTATTACGCCCCCACGGCACGCTTCGGCACACCGAAGGACTTCATGGCGTTTGTCGACTCCATGCACGAGGCGGGAATCGGCGTCATTCTCGACTGGGTACCCGCGCATTTCCCGAAGGACGCGCACGGGCTTTACGAATTTGACGGACAACCTCTGTACGAATATCAGGGCTGGGACCGCATGGAGCAAGAGGGCTGGGGAACGCGCAAGTTTGACCTCGGCAGAGAAGAGGTACAGTCTTTCCTAATCTCCAACGCCGTATTCTGGGCGGAAAAATACCACGTGGACGGCTTGCGCGTGGATGCCGTTGCGGCAATGCTGTATCTCGACTATGAAAAAAAGCCCGGGGAATGGGTCCCGAATATTTACGGCGAGAACAAGTGCCTGGAGGCGATCGCGTTCTTCCGCAAGCTCAATTCCGCCATGGCGACGCATTTCCCCGATCTGATGATGATCGCGGAGGAGTCGACCGCGTGGGGGAACGTCACCTCGTTTGAGAACGAGGGCTTGGGCTTTACCATGAAGTGGAACATGGGCTGGATGAACGATTCGCTTTCGTATCTCAAGGAGGATCCGCTCTGGCGTTCCTCGCATCATGATAAGCTGACCTTCTCCATTATGTATAGCTTCGGAGAAAAATACGTTCTGCCGATCTCGCACGACGAGGTGGTGCATCTGAAGAAGTCCTTGCTGGACCGCAACGTGGGCGACTACGCGCAGAAATTTGCGGGACATCGCACGTTCCTGACGTATATGCTGACGCATCCGGGCAAGAAGCTGACCTTCATGGGCTACGAGTTCGGGCAGTTCCGCGAATGGGACTTCGCCAACCGTCTGGAATGGTTTCTTCTCAACTATGACATGCATGCCAAAACGCAGCTCTTTGTTGCCGAGCTGAATCACTTCTATCTGCAAAACCCGCCGCTTTGGGAGCTTGACGCGACCTACGACGGATTTTCCTGGATCGATGCCGAAAACAAGGAGCAGAGCATCTTCTCCTACCGACGCATCGACAAAGAAGGAAACGAGCTGATCATTCTGCTCAATTTTGTTCCCGTCAGACGGGATAATTTCCTTCTCGCCGTCCCCGTTGAAGGGGAATACGAGGAGATCTTCAACACCGATGATGAACGCTTCGGCGGTAGCGGCATTCTCAATGAGGGAGTCCGCGCGACGGTTTCGTGTATGCTTCGCGGCTATTCGCACGCCATCAACGTCACCGTTCCGCCGATGTCCGCGCTGATCTTCCGTCGGGTGAGAGGTAACTGATAAGGTGTAGAATGCGGGACGGCCGTCTTTTTTAGCGCAGTGAATAAAAGGAACGCCGCTTTGCGGCTACACCTCATCCGTCTCGCTACGATCGCCACCGTGAAAAGTGTCGAAGGCACTTTGTGGCGCTTGTGCCTTTCCTCATCGGAGGGAGGCAACGGAGTACCTCGCTTCATTGTGCGAAAATAAAAGCTAAGCACAATCTTTGGTACGATCGAAGAAGTGACATTTTTATCCGAGCCCTCCTCCGGGAGGAGGGATGCGCCGAAGGCGCAGGGAGGAGAGCGCGCAACAATGGAAACGCATACCCGAACAGAGTATTTTTATGTACTCATTCTCCTTCCGTCATTTTCTGACGAAAATGCCACCTCCCTCCAAGAGGGAGGCTCTATATAGTACCGCGAATAGGTTTAAACTTTTGCAAAATATTGAAGCAACGAACCGCACAAACGCAAGGCTCACCCCTTTGGGGGAGCTGTCGCGGAGCGACTGAGAGGGCATATCCGTCTTTTTCGGAGCATCTTTCAAGAAGCGTTCCGCAAAATGGTTTTCCCAACAAAAAACAAGTACCCAAACGCACGGGGTGCGTAGAAAAATATATTTATTATCCATCAAGATATAGGAGGAATTCGCGCTATGTTCAAGAAAAAGGAATGCGTAGCCATGCTGTTGGCGGGCGGACAGGGAAGCCGTCTTTACGCGTTGACTCAAAAGACCGCAAAGCCGTCGGTATCGTTTGGCGGCAAATATCGCATCATTGATTTTCCTCTCTCCAACTGCATCAATTCGGGGATCGACACGGTTGGTGTACTGACGCAGTATCAGCCCTTGCGACTGAACGACTACATCGGCAACGGACTTCCGTGGGACCTGGACCGCACCTTTGGCGGTGTCAAGATCCTGCCCCCGTATCAAGGACAGGGCGGTGCGGATTGGTACAAGGGAACCGCAAACGCGATCTGGCAGAATATGGAGTTCATCAACCGCTACGACGCGGAATACGTCATCATTCTGTCGGGTGACCATATTTACAAGATGGACTACGCGGCAATGCTGAATTTCCACAAGCAGAAGGGCGCGGACTGCACGATCGCTGTCTTTGAGGTTCCGCTTGAGGAAGCGTCCCGCTTTGGCATCATGAGTGCGAAGGAGGACGGCACGATCTTCAAATTCACCGAGAAGCCGAAAAATCCCGACAGCACGCTGGCATCGATGGGAATTTACATTTTCAACCGTCAGAAGCTGGAAAGCTATCTCGCGGCGGACAGCAAGGATCCCGATTCCGCAAACGACTTTGGCAAGAACATCATTCCCGCCATGCTCGCGGCAGGGGAGAAGATGATGGCGTATCCGTTCCGCGGCTATTGGAAGGACGTCGGAACGATCTCCTCGCTCTGGGAAGCGAATATGGATCTTCTGGGCGATCGCCCCGTGCTGTCCCTGGTGGACGAGAGCTGGCGCATTTACAGCCGTCACACCGCGGAAGGACCGCAGTACGTAGGCGAGAACGCGACGGTCGTCAACTCGTCGATCACGGCGGGCTGCGAAATTCGCGGAACGGTAAAGAACAGTGTCCTGGGTCCCGGTGTCCGTGTTCTGGACGGTGCCGTTGTTGAGGACAGCGTTATCATGGCGCACGTCACGGTCAGACCGGGCGCAAGCGTCAAATATTCGATCATCGACGAAAACGTGACGATCGGCGAAAACGCGACGGTCGGTGAGGACCGCGCGACCGCAAAGGGCATCGCCGTCATTGGCGCGGACGTGAAGATCGCGGGCGGAACGGTCATTCCCGCCGACGCGATGATCTCGGAGTAAGGAGGAAAGAACGATGACTGCAGCAGGCTTGATTTTTTCGAATATTCATGACCAGAGCATTCCCGAAATGACGAGACGGCGCACGATGGCTTCCATTCCGTTCGGATGCCGTTACCGCATGATCGACTTTCCGCTCTCCAACATGGTGAACTCCGACATCACCACGATCGGAGTCATCACGCATTATAATTATCAGTCTCTTCTCGACCACATCGGAAACGGTAAGGACTGGGATCTGGCGCGCCGCTCGGGCGGTATCAAGATCCTTCCGCCTTATGTGACCGCATACGAAAACAGCGTTGCGGGTAAGCTATATCAGAACCGTCTGGAGGCACTTCTCGGCTCGACCAACTTCATCAACCGTTGCAACGCCGATTATATCGTGATGTCAGATTGCGACGTCATTCTGAACATCGATCTGCGCGCGGTTCTGGACGATCACATCGCCTCGGGCGCGTACATGACGATCGTTACCAAGAAGCTCGATCCCAAAACGCATCATTTCGATCATCGCGTGGGCGTTCTGGACATCGATGAGAACAACCGCATCACGGGAATTACGAAGTTCACACCCGAGGATGAAGAGGTTGAGATCAGCACGAATATCATCGTCATTCGCCGCGACGATCTGCAGGCGGCATTGGCGGACGCGCTTTCCCACGGATATACGGATTTCTATCAGGACGTTGTTGCAAAGCAGCTGGGAAGCAAGCTCTTCCGCGCGTACCGCTACGACGGCTGGTATTCCTATGTTTCGTCTTTGGAAACCTATTTCAGCACCTCGATGGAGCTGCTCAAGGACGAGGCGCGCCGCAGCTTATTCTTCAATAACGTAAGACAGATCTATACCAAGATCCGCAACAGCGCGCCCACGAAGTACAGCGAAGGCGCAAGCGTCAAGAACTGTCTGGTAGCCGACGGCTGCGTGATCGAGGGAACGGTGGAGAACTCCATCCTCTTCCGCGGTGTACATGTCGGAAAGGGAACGGTCGTCAAGAACTGTATCCTTCTTCAGGACACCTACGTTGGCGCAAACGTCACGCTCAACTGCGTGATCAGCGATAAGAACGTCGTCATCAAGGATGACAGAATGCTTTCGGGACACCAGACCATGCCCTTCTTCATCGGCAAGGGACAGATGGTTTGATGCCAAAAGGGGATGCGCCCATTTGGATCCTGTGAAGAGGACAGCTTTGGATTTTTCGCAAGAGCTTGAAAGAACGCACCGCAGTTGAACTAAACGAAAGTTTTGATCAAACTTTTTCAAAAGTTTGCGCGGGTGGAGGGCGCGAAGCCCTCCTCGCCCTCCGCAGAGGGCGAAAACCTCTTATTGCGTTTCTCTTTTGTTAACTTTTCTCTTTGCGCCTACATCGCCAAAGAGAAAAGTGGCTAAGGAGTTTGCGCGAGCATTCCGTCTATCAGAGAATGTTAAAAAACACATTCCAATCCTCACCCCCTCAGTCGCTTCGCGACAGCTCCCCCTACAAGTAGGTGGCGCCTTTCACGGAGTGCTGCGGACGGGTTCAGACTTTTGCGAATTTTCAAATCAACGAATAAAAGTAAAGTCTTTTTCCACGCCTTCCCTCTCGGAGGGAGGCTGTCTATAGTACCGCGAATAGTTATAATAGTTATAAATTTTCGCAAAATTTCGAACCAGCGCATAAAAGCCACGTCTCTTTCGACGCCCTCCTCCGAGAGGAGGGAAGCGCCGAAGGCGCAGGGAGGAGAGTGCGCAAATAGTAGAATATATCTTTGTTACAGGATTTGCTTTTTTGTTTCGCGTTCTCCTTCCGTCATTTTCTAACGAAAATGCCACCTCCCTCCAAGAGGGAGGCTCTATATGGTGCCGCGAACAGCTTTAACCCTTTTCAAAAAGTCTCCTCAAGAAAAACCGTGCAGAACAGAGTCTCGCGATCTTCGAGCATGAAAAAAAGAAAGGAAAAAATATGAAAAAAATATTATTTGTCGGCGCGGAAGCGATGCCGTTTGCCGCAACGGGAGGACTGGGCGACGTGCTCGGCTCTCTGCCCGCAGCACTCGCGAAGACGGGCGAATGTGACGTCCGCGTCGTGCTTCCGCTGTATGCCGCCGTCAAGGACGAGTGGCGCGAGAAAATGACGCAGGAGGCGGTGTTCTACGTTCCGCTTGCGTGGCGTCAGCAGTATTGCGGTGTGTATAGCCTTGTCAAGGACGGCGTGACGTATTATTTTATTGATAATGAATACTATTTCAAGCGTCCGAGCCTTTACGGCTTTTTCGATGACGGAGAAAGATACGCGTATTTCTGTATGTCCGCTCTGGAAATGCTGGAAAAGCTGGGGTACTATCCCGACATTCTCCACGCGCACGATTGGCAAGCCGCGCTTTCGGTGGTTTATCTGAACCGCCTTTACCGTTGGAAAGAGGGCTACGGCGACATCCGCACCGTGTTCACCATTCACAACATCGAATATCAGGGCTGGTATGATTTCGCGATCTTGGGCGACGTTTTTGCTTTGGGCGATCTCGACCATTCGCTCATGGAGCACGGCGACTGCATCAATTTGATGAAGGCGGCGATCGAATGCGCCGACCGTGTCACGACCGTGTCTCCGCGTTACGCCGAGGAGATCCGCACGCCGCAGTACGCGCACGGACTCGACTCCGTGCTGGAGCGTCACGCGGGCAAGCTCTGCGGCATCCTCAACGGCATTGATTACACCTACTACGATCCCAAAACAGATAAATGCATCGCGCAGAAATTCACCGCGCGTTCGCTCGATAAAAAGGCGATCAACAAGACCGCTTTGCAGGAAGAGCTCGGGCTTCCCGTGCGTGAGGACGTCCCGATGCTGTCGGTCATTTCCCGACTCGCGGCGCACAAGGGGCTGGATCTGATCACCGAATGCATTGGCGACTTGGTACGTGACAACGACGTCCAGCTCGTGATCTTGGGCAAGGGAGAATCCCGCTTTGAGCAATTTTTCTGTGAGCTTCAGGATCGCTATCCCGACAAGGTCCGCGCGCTGATCACCTACGACCGCGACCTCTCCAAGCGCATCTACGCCGCGACCGACATCTTCCTGATGCCGTCCAAGAGCGAGCCGTGCGGACTTTCGCAGATGATCGCTTCCCGTTACGGCGCGATCCCCGTCGTCCGCGAAACGGGCGGACTGTTCGATTCGATCAAGCCCTATTATACCGTCGGCAAAAAGCTCTACGGAAACGGATTTACCTTTGCGGGTTATACCGCGTACGAGCTCAAGGAGCGCACCGAAGCGGCCCTCGCCCTTTGGAACGATCCCGACCTGCGCCGCAAGTTCGTGACCAAGATCATGAAGACCGACTTCTCCTGGGCGGCTTCCGCTACGCGTTATCTCGAGCTTTACGCACAGATTTAAAGGTCGAGCGCGGTTTTTAGGGGCGCGTTTTTAGGGGAAACTTTTTGAAAAAAGTTTCCCCTATAACCCCTTCAAAAACTTTCACGGCATAAGGTTATGCTACACTTGGAAAGGAAGTGCAAACATAGCGCTTTCGTCGGTGGATAGCAAGTGAAAGTTTTTACGAAAGTTGATAGTAACAGTCCCTATCGTCAGTTGGTTGACTGCATGGGAATGTCTTTATCACAGTCTTTTAGATTAGCTCCCGCAAGCATTTTGGTACCGCCACCCAAAATGCTCCATAATATAAGTTTTGCCAAGGCAAAAAACTGTTCGCGGCATTCCGTGAAAGGCTCCACCTATTTATAGGGGGAGCTGTCGCGAAGCGACTGAGGGGGTCGGATCGGCACACTGCCGAGGCGAAGAGGATCCGCCGCAGCGGAGCTACGGAGCCCCACCGCAGGTGGTCGCCCGCCATAAAATGTTACGAAAAACAAACACGGGCGACCACAGGTCGCCCCTACGGGAAACTTGTGACGCAAGCATTCCAAACGTCGCAAGACCCATGCCACGGAAGTTTTTGAAGATTCTTAAGAAACTTTTTGAAAAAAGTTTCTTAAGTGGGTGCAGGGCAAAGCCCTGCGACCTTAACGCACAAAAGGCAAAGCCGTGTGACCTCAAGGCTTGAGGAAAAGAAGGAATCATTATGTTAATCAAAGAAAGAGCCGTGTTGGAAAACGGCAAGAGCATCAAAATTGAAAAGATCAAGGACGGAGAGGACGCAAGTCTTTTGGGCGCGTTTGCGCGAGGGACGGCGTTCACCTTTCGTGCGCGCGTGCCGAGACAGCTTGGCGTCAGCACGGTCGTGCTTCGCTTATCCCCCGACGGAAAGGGAGAGAGCGACACGCCGTTTGCGTTTGAGACGCGAGAGGAAACGGACGATATTTTCACTCTGTCGCTTGACACTGCCGCGCTTTGCTCGGAGCAGAGAAGCGGACTGTTTTACTATGAATTTCTCTTTTTGCGCGGATACGACACGCTGTTTTCAAGCAGCATCAACAACGTGGATTTCACGCTTGAAACACACTCGGCGCAAAAATTCAGACTCCTCGTTTACGATGAGGAATATACCGTTCCCGATTGGTTTTCGGGCGGCGTGATGTACCACGTATTCGTTGACCGCTTCCGCCGTGGAGAGGGGAATGTCTCTCTTCGAGAGGATGCAACGCTCAACGAGGACTGGGAAAACGGCATTCCGCAATATGCCAAGAAGAACGGCGACGCGCTTTCCAACAACGTCTTTTTCGGAGGAAACCTGTGGGGCGTGATCGAGAAAATGGACTATTTGCAGTCCATGGGCGTAACCGTTTTGTACTTATCCCCCATCTTCGAGGCGGCGTCCAATCACCGCTACGACACGGGGGACTACGAGCACGTGGACGCGTTGCTCGGCGGTGACGAAGCGTTTGCCGCATTGACAAAAGAAGCGCATCGGCGCGGAATGCGTGTCATTCTGGACGGCGTGTTCAACCATACGGGAGACAACAGCAAGTATTTCAACCGTCGGGGAACGTATCAGACGGTGGGCGCGTATACGTCCGAGACATCGCCGTACGCGACGTGGTATCACTTCAAGAGCCGTCCCGATGAATACGAGAGCTGGTGGGGCATCGAGATCCTGCCGCGCCTGAACCATTCCAATCCCGTTTGCCGTCAGTATTTCACGGGCAAGGACGGAATTGCGGCAAGGTGGCTTCGCGCGGGCGCGGACGGCTGGAGATTGGACGTTGCCGACGAGCTTTCCGACGTCTTTTTGGACGAGCTGCGCGAGACGGTCAAGGGTGAAACGAACGGAGAGGGACTTCTCATCGGAGAGGTCTGGGAGAACGCCGCGGACAAGATCGCCTACGGCTCCCGTCGCCGCTATTTCGAGGGCAAGCAGCTTGACAGCGTGATGAATTATCCCTTCCGCAACGCAACGCTCGCGTTTTTGTGGAGAGGGGACGCGAATTTGTTCTATAACACCGTGACTGAGCTTTACGCATCCTACCCGACGCCTGTTTGCAACGCGTTGATGAACCTGCTCGGCACGCACGATACCGAACGTGTGCTGACGCTTTTGGGCGTGGGCGAAGCGGGGGGAACGGGTAAAACGAACGATAAGCTTTCCCGTCTGCGTCTGAACGCCAACCAACGCGCCAAGGCAGTACGTCTGCTCAAAATGGGCGCGGTTTTGCAATACACCGTCTACGGTGTTCCGTCGGTCTACTACGGCGACGAAGCGGGCTTGGAGGGCTATCACGATCCCTTCTGCCGTATGCCGTTCCCGTGGGGACGTGAGGATGCGGAGCTGACAGAGCATTATCGGATCTTGGGCAAGCTTCGTGCCGAGCATCCCGCTCTCAAGGACGGAAGCTTCCGTTTTCTCCGGCACAGCGACACCGCGTTTGTATTTGAGCGCAGAAAGGGAGACGACGTGCTTTTGGTTGCCGCCAACATGGGCAAGGACTCGCTCAAAATTCCGCTGGACGGCGAATGGAGAGACGTTTTCTCGGGCAGACGCGCGCATTCTCTCATTCTTCCGCCCCGCCGCGCGACCGTGCTTTGCGGCGAGATGACTGCGAATTAACAGCGTACTTTCTTTGAACGCGCCCCCCAACAAAAACGATTTTTTAAACCTTGTTATTTTCTGATGACAGCAATATTTGTCCTGAATATACCTAATTTCGTCTTGCTAACAAGCACATATTGTCCTATAATGATAATAGAAGAAACGCTCTTCGAATATCCCAAGCGATGATACGGTCGGTTTCAATTTTTCAGAAAAGGAGTTTCAAGGAATGAATATTTCGAAAAAAACGCGGTTTTTCAGTCTTGTGTTGGGTATTCTGATGCTTTGCGCGTGTTTCCTGACGGCGTGCAACAGTGACGGCGACACGGAAGAGACCACTGCGGCAACCACGCA
>JAZNXP010000170.1:0-6318 GCA_045593965.1 Eubacteriales bacterium
TTGACATAATCCGTCACGTCCACGGAGGATGCGCTCGGCAGTCCGTCACCGCCCCATTCGTAAAGATTGTTAAAATCGGGAGCATCCTTTACCTTCAGCCATTGTGCGTACGCTTCGGCTGTGACCTCTTCATTTTTCGTGATCAAAAAGTCGTTCAGCTGTGCTTCCATTGCAACCACACGGACCGAAACGACCGCGTTATTCGGCACAGTATAGCTAAAGAACGTCAAGCCTTCCTCTGTTGTAAAGCATGCGGTCAGCTTGTCGCTTGCCGTAGTGACTCGACCACCCGCACGTGCGCCGTCCGCCTGATAGGGCGCAAAAACATAGGGTGTTGTGGATGTATCGTAAGGACCGAAATAAATAACGTCTCCCTTTACAACGGAAATGGGCTTGGAGCTGTAATATCCCTTGACATAATCCGTCACGTCCACGGAGGATGCGCTCGGCAGTCCGTCACCGCCCCATTCGTAAAGGTTGTTAAAATCGGAATTTGTGCTTGTCGCCTCTACCGTAATAACCCCCGCAAAGGCAATCAAAAGCATGGAGAGCGTCAAACACACGGCAAGAACACGACCGATATTTTTCTTCATGAGTCTTCTCCTTTTCATTTTTTTACTTTCTGTGGGATTTTCCGATTTTATTATAACAAATCTACTATAGATTTACAACCGCAAAAATCGACCAAAATATTGCAAAAATCGATATTTCTTCATTGTTATAAAGCAGAATTCGAGACTTCAAATGCTCCGCACGCAAGGTTCGCTTTGAGCAGACCAAACCAAAGGGGACACCTCTCGGTGTCTCTTTTTCTTTTCAGATAATTGCCGAAAGGGTATTCACGCTCCGCGTGAAGATTCGCTCGTCCTACGTCTGGTGAGCAAGCTCCCCGACCTTCGGACGGCGAATGCGAACCTTCGCGTGCTCCGCACGCAAGGTTCGCTTTGAGCAGGCCAAACCAAAGGGGACACCTCTCGGTGTCCCCTTTGGTTTGTCCTGCCCGAAAGGATTCGAACCTTCGGCCTTCAGAGTCGGAGTCTGACGCGCTATCCAGCTGTGCCACGGGCAGATATGAAATTGTGTTACAAAAGCCTGTATTCAATGTGCGCTTTTCCAAAAAATGCACGGCTTTCATAGCCACTTTTCTCTTTGGCGATGTAGGCGCAAAGAGAAAAGTTATCAAAAGAGAAACGCATTGAGGAAAATTTCGCCCTCTGCGGAGGGCGACCAACGCCACACGGCGTTGGATTCGTGCCGCCTTTTGAAAAAGGCGGGCGAAAACTTTCCCATCGTTCCGCTACGGTGCGTTTGTTTGGACTCTTGAGGGAAGCCCAAAACCGTCCGCGGCACGGGAGCTACAGGGGTGCGGCACCTTGCCGCCTATGGAGCCCCACCGCAGGTGGCGACATCCATTATACCACACTCCGACCCCTTTTGCAAGCGTTTTTTGTCGTTTTCCTGTCATTTTTCTTCTTCTTTTCCCTTTTCTGCGTCCCCTTCCTCAAAAAAAACTGTTGACAAACCGCGTATTTATGTTATATAATTAAATATCTATTATTCAAACCGCCTTTTTTCATCTCGTCTCGGCGGTATCTCAAAAAGGAACAGGATGTTTTTTATGGAAAAGAATGTTTCTCAAATCTTTGGTTCCATGGTGTTTAATGACAACGTCATGCGCGAGCGACTGCCCAAGGAAGTTTATAAATCGCTCACCAAAACCATCGCCACGGGCAGAACCATTGACCCTTCCATCGCCGACGTCGTGGCAAACGCCATGAAGGATTGGGCGGTCGAAAAGGGCGCAACGCACTATACTCACTGGTTCCAGCCTCTGACGGGTGTGACCGCCGAGAAGCATGATGCATTTATCGCCCCTGTCGGCAACAGCAACGTCGTCATGGAATTCTCGGGCAAGGAGCTCATCCACGGTGAGTCCGATGCGTCCTCCTTCCCCTCGGGCGGACTCCGCGCCACCTTCGAGGCACGCGGCTACACCGCATGGGACCCCGCTTCCTACGCCTTCGTCAAGGACGGCACGCTCTATATCCCCACCGCCTTCTGCTCCTATACGGGCGAGGCTCTGGACACAAAGACTCCCCTCCTGCGCTCCATGGACGCGCTCAGCACGCAGGCACTTCGCATTCTCCGTCTCTTCGGGGACACGACCTGTCGCCGCGTGGACATCACCGTGGGTGCGGAGCAGGAATACTTTATCATTGATAAGGCAATGTACGACCGCCGCAAGGATCTTGTCTATACGGGACGCACCCTCTTCGGCTCCCCCGCTCCCAAGGGGCAGGAGCTTGAGGATCATTATTTCGGCCCCTTAAAGACTCGCATCGCGGCATTCATGTCCGACCTCGATCATGCGCTCTGGACCATGGGCATCAATGCCAAGACCAAGCACAACGAGGCAGCCCCCGCACAGCATGAGCTGGCTCCCATCTACGCCACCGCAAACATCGCCGTGGATCAGAACCTTCTGACCATGGAATACATGAAAAAGATTGCCGAGAAGCACGGACTTGTCTGTCTGCTTCACGAAAAGCCCTATCAGGGTGTCAACGGCTCGGGCAAGCACAACAACTGGTCTCTGACCGCCAACGGCAAAAACCTGCTCGATCCCGGCAAAACTCCCTCCGAAAATCTGCAATTTCTGCTGATCCTTGCCGCGATCATCAAGGCGGTTGACGACTATCAGGATCTGCTCCGCATCTCGGTCGCGCACGCGGGCAACGATCACCGTCTCGGCGCGAATGAAGCCCCCCCTGCCATCGTCTCAATCTTCGTCGGCGAGGAATTGACCGCTCTGATCGACTCGATCGTGGACGGAACGGCATATCAGGGCAGTAAAGCGACCGTGATGGATCTGGGCATCCCCTCCGTTCCCGTATTCCGCAAGGATACGACCGACCGCAACCGCACATCTCCCTTCGCCTTCACGGGTAACAAATTTGAATTCCGCATGGTCGGCTCGTCTCAAAACATCGCCATGCCCAACACCGTGCTCAACACCGCCGTGGCGGCATCCTTCAAGTCCTTTGCGGACGTTCTGGAGAATGCCGAGAACTTTGATGCCGCACTTGCAAAGCTCATCAAGGATACCTTCACCGCTCACCGCCGCATTCTCTTTGACGGCAACGGCTATTCCGCGGAATGGGAAGCGGAAGCCGCCGCTCGCGGTCTTTCCAACCTCAAAACGACCGTTGATGCCTATAAGACCTTTATGGACAAGCACAACGTGGAGCTGTTCTCCTCTCTCGGCGTCATGAGCGAGGCGGAGATGCGCTCCCGTGAGGAAATCTATTTTGAAAATTACTCCAAGATCATCAACATCGAAGCGTTGACCATGATCGTGATGGCTTCGCGAGACTATATCCCCGCCGTTGAGGAATACGTCGCAAAGATCGCGGATGCCGCGGCAAAGAAGCTGGCAGTCTGCCCCACCGTTCCCTGCACGATGGAGAAGGATCTGATCCGACGTCTCTCCGCGCTCAACACCGAGGCATATAACGCGGTCGAGGAGCTGAAGGCGATCGAAGCGACCGCCGCGGCGATCAAGGACGCCAAGGAGCGCGCAGAATGCTACTGCAACCGTGTTCTTCCCGTAATGAACCGTCTCCGCGCCGCAGTTGACGAGACCGAAACGCTGACCGCGTCCTCCTCCTGGCCCGTTCCGACCTACGGAGACATGATGTTCCGCGTTTGACCCGATACCGCTTTCCCCCTTCCGTTGTCACACATCGCGAAGGGGGCATACTTTCACAGATAAAGGAGCTTTTATGGACAAGCTATTGGACTGCGCCATGAGCATCGGCGAGCAGATGCTGGTCAGCGGTGCCGAGGTTCACAGAGTGGAGGACAGCCTGACTCGCATTTTCAACGCCCTTGGAGCGGACAGGGTGGACGTATTCATCATCACCAGCAGCATGGTGGTAACCGTACATAACGAGGACGGACAAGCCTTTACGCAAACCAGAAGAATTACCGACGTCGGAACCGATTTTGAACGGCTTCACAAGCTCAACGCGCTCTCCCGAAGGATCTGCTCGCAGAAGCTGACGGTGGAAGAGATCCAAGCGGAGCTCCGTTCGATCGATTCCGCAAAAACGTATCCGCAATGGATCATCTGCATCTGCTATGCCGTGATCGCGGGCTCGTTCGCGCTTTTCTTTGGCGGTGGACTTGCCGACGCGGGTGTCGCCCTGCTTGCGGGACTTGCCGTGGGACTGACCACCCTCGTTTGCGACAGGACCGTCAAAAATAAGATCTTCACCAAATTCACCGCTTCCCTGATCACGACGGCGATCGCATTCGGCGCGTTCAAGCTCGGATGGATCTCCTCGCTCGACAAGGTGTTGATCGGAAACATCATGTCTCTGATCCCCGGCATCGGACTGACGAACGCCATCCGCGATCTTTTCCTCGGGGACAGCATCGCGGGGCTTCTGCGCACCATTGAAGCATGCCTGAGCGCGCTCGCGATCGCTGCGGGATATTTCGCCATGCTCTTTATCGTAGGAGGTGTCGTGATATGAGTGCCGAGCTGATCCAGATCATCAGCGGAACCGTTGGCTCGTTTTGCTTCGGTGTCCTTTTCAACCTGCGCGGAAAAAGACTGATCGCTTCTACCGTAGGCGGCTTTCTTTCATGGGGAGCAGTGGTTCTTCTGACGCTTCTCGCGCCGCAATTTGGGGAAACGTTGATCTATTTTCTCGTCTCCGTTCTGATCTCGCTTTACGCCGAGATCGCCGCAAGAGTCCTGCGCACCCCCGCCACTCCCCTGATCACCACCGCACTGATCCCCCTGATCCCCGGCGGATCGCTTTACTATACCTTTGCATCTGTATTCGATCCCTCTCTCGGCGCGTTCGAGGAGCGTGCGGGACACACCTTCATGCTCGCCGCCGCGCTTGCGCTTGGAATGATCACGGTATTGACCTTCTTTGAACTGTTGACCGCAAGCAAAAAACGCAAAAAGCATGATCCGTCCAAAAGCAGATCATAAATCATAACCAACCGTCAAATAGGTGGCATGCACAAGGGCTAAAAAAACAATACTATCAGCCAGTGGCTCAAGCCGCTGGCTTTTTTGATACAAAAGCCATTTGCAAACCGAAAGCCTTCCCTTCAAGGGGACGGATTCCGATAGCACCGCGAGCAGGTTTAAATTTTCGTAAAATTCCGAACCAACGTCCCACATAAAAGTAACGTCTCTTTCTGATTGTACCCAAAATCACGATTTGCTTTTATTTTTACACAATAAAGCGTAGACACTCGTTGCCTCCCTCCGAGAGGGAGGTGGCATTTTCGTCAGAAAATGACGGAAGGAGAGTGCGTACACAAATAAATTAATACTCCGTTCGGGTATGCGTATCCACAGTCACGCGCTCTCCTCCCTGCGTCTTCGACGCTTCCCAACAAACCGCCGTCAGGCGTTTGTGGCGCTTGCGCCTTTCCTCACCGGAGGAGGGCGCAGAAAGAGATGTACCTCTCTGATTGTACCCAAAATCACGATTTGCTTTTATTTTTATACAATAAAGCGTAGACACTCGTTGCCCCACTCGTATAGTGGGTGGTTGTCTGTTTCGCGCTTCGCACTCAACTGCCTGAAGGCACTAAAACAGCACAGCTCCCACAGATTGGGCGTTTGCCCGATCTTTGGGAGCTGTATTATTGCTTATTTGAAAAATCCGAGAGATACGTAAAAGCCTCCGCCCGATTGGATCCTCGCCTTGACCCTTTGCGCGAGGCTTGATTCGCAGGCGAATTTCTTCAGGTTATACCGCGTTGCGTTCCACGCGAACACGTAGCGCACGATCGCGTCGTCCGCTTCACTCTCGATCACCGCAAAGCGCGACTGAAAGGCGAGAATATTGCTCTTGGGCTTTAGAATCTCGGCAAGCGTCGGATCCAGCAACCAGGAGTGACAGGTGAAGCATTTGTAGTCAAATTCAGGGAAATACGTCTTGAAAAAATCCCTTGCCCACGCGATCGAAGCGTCACACGCTTCTTCTGTCATCGCCTCTCCTTCGGGAATGTGAATTTCGATCACATTGTCCCCTTTTCTGACGTTTGCCTGTGGGATGTCCCGCTCGGCGTGTCCCATGCAGAATTGCAGTCTGCCAAGACGGAACAGCTTCCCTTCCAAATGTCTTTTCAACCATGAAAGCTCACCAAGATACAACTCATCACGAATACCGCTCCACGTGTTCGTCCACGTCACGATATCCGAGAGCGTATCCATCAGGATCTCCTGCGGAATACCGAGTTTTTGGTAAAGCTCCTTCGTTTTCTCACACAAATACAGAACCTGCA
>JAZNXP010000171.1:0-13155 GCA_045593965.1 Eubacteriales bacterium
ATCCGTTTACATTCAGAAATATGTATCAGTTGAATACGGACGGCTCATATAATTGGAATCATACTGGGCAGGATTTTGAATATGGGGAAAACCAACTTGCTTTTGACGGTGCAGAATTAAAGACAAGAGAGCTTTGGCGTATCGTCAATGACGGAGAACCGAATGCAGAATATTATATTGGTGAAAAACAGGTAACCCACGATGAAATCTTAAAACATTTTGAGGATCATCCAAAAACGAGGGTGGAGTTTTCATTTCTTGAGGTATCGTGGCAAAAGAAAATTACTCGCGAGGAGGCTCTGCAAATCGCCTCCGAGCATTGGGGAATAGAAGATGGGTTCACCGACTATGGCGCGGGCTCAATGTGGATCTGCCACATCCTGATATTAGACGATCCTTCGTCGTCTCAGGGATATTATCACATCGGATTGCAGACAGATCACTACGGGCGGGATCAGAATGACCTGAGGATACTTCTCGAAAGCAAATTGGAGCATCTTTTTGTGTACTCTGTGACAGGGGAGTGCCAAGACTACGAGTCGATCTATGGTGGGAAATAAGCTTTCATCAAGGTGACGTTGCCAACGGATTTTCATGGGAAAATTTCACGGGGCAACTTCTTCGGTATACAAAAACCAATGGGCAGGCTTTTACTTGTCCATTGGTTTTTTCATCGGAGCTGTCGGTGTATGACACCGTGCTTGAAAGCCCTTCTGCGGTACGATCGTTTTCGCCACGCTTCGACATGAAATTTTTTCATAAAAAACAACTATATAAATACAAAAATTCATAAAAAATTCATAAAAAAGGAAATAAATTCTGCTATACTATAAACTGGCAAAGAAGTTATCTATAAGGAGATACATACTATGGCATTGACATACATCATCAACGGTAAAATCGTGCTTCCGGATGCTGTCGTGTGCGGCAAATATCTTGCGTTCGACAGCGAAAGCGGCAAGATCTGCGGCGTGACGGACGAGCTTCCCGCAGGTGCCGATACCATTGACGCAAACGGCAATTACGTCGCTCCCGGTCTCGTTGACATCCACATTCACGGATATCTCGGCGAGGACACCTGTGACGCAAAGCCCGAGGGCATCAAGAAAATGGCTTACGGTGTGGCGCAGAACGGCGTTACGTCCTTCCTTCCCACGACCATGACGGTCTCCAAGGATGAGATCGTGGCGGCTCTGAACGCCGTACGCTCTCTCAAGGAGGAGAGCAAGACGTGGGACGGTGCCGAAATCATCGGCGTTCACGCAGAGGGACCGTTCATCAATCCCTCCAAGAAGGGCGCGCAGGCAGAGGAAAACATCCTCGCTCCCGACGCGGATTTCATCATTGAAAATGCGGACATCATCACGTCCGTTACGCTCGCTCCCGAAATGGACGAGGGTCATCAGTGCATCAAGAAGCTTGCGGCAGAGTCGAACGTGCTCGTTTCCATGGGACACACCGACGCGAAGTTTGAGGAAGCGATGAGCGCGGCAAAGGACGGCGTCAACCACGCAACGCACCTCTTCAACGCGATGTCGGCATTGGCGCACAGAAACCCCGGTGTTGTTGGAGCGGCACTCGCTTCCAATAACGTTTCGGTCGAGGTGATCGCCGATACCTTCCACATCAATCCCGGACTTTATTCCATCATCGCCAAGGTCAAGGGCGATAAGATGGTATTGATCACCGACTGTACCCGTGCGGGCGGTATGCCCGACGGTGAATACGATCTTGGCGGACAGCCGATCTTCCTCAAGGGTATTGAATGCCGTCTTGCCGACGGTACCATTGCGGGAAGTGTTCTCAAGCTGAACAACGCGGTCAAGAACGTGCTCGATCACACGGATCTCCCCGTCAACGAGGTATTCAAGATGGCGTCCCTCAACCCCGCAACGGCGATCCGTTGCGCCGACCGTATCGGTTCTCTGGAAGAGGGCAAGGACGCGGATATTATTATTGCTGATGCAAATATCAATATTATCAGAACCATCAAGAAAGGAAGAACTATCTATGAAGCTTAAGGTTAATGCACCCCTCGATCCCGGCTTTATGCCGATGGCGATCGTATATCGCGATTTTGAAGCTGCAGTCAAGGCTGCGGGCGGAGAAAAGCTGACGATCGGTCTGGAAAGAAACGACGGACTGACCTCCGTATTCACGGTTGACGTCTTCAAGGACGGCACGGGACACGACGAGGAAAATCACGAGTTCGTTGAAAGAATCGTAAAAACGCTCCTTTGGGTACGCGGTGGCTATAAGGTCATCATTGCGGGCTCCAAGGTGATCGCAGATAAGATCAAGGCAGATTACTCCGAGGGCGGCATTCGCGCGTTTGACAGCGAGTTCATGTCGGGCGTTTACGAAGCACCGTTCGAGGTGATCCACGTTCCGTTTGAGCAGGCTCCCGTTGCAAAGGAGACAGCATCTCCCGTCGGCCGTCATCTGGACGGTTGCCGCATCGGCTTTGACGCGGGCGGAAGCGACCGCAAGGTCAGCGCGGTTGTGGAAGGCGAGGCTACGTATTCCGAGGAGGTCGTTTGGTTCCCGAAGCTGCAGAACGATCCGCAGTACCATTATGACGGCATTATGGACGCGATGAAGACCGCGGCTTCCAAGATGCCCAGAGTTGACGCGATCGGTGTATCCACCGCGGGCGTCGTTATCGGAAACCGCATCATGACGTCCTCTCTCTTCCTCAAGGTCAAGAACGAGAACCCCGAGGCGTTTGAGAAGGTCGTTAAGAATATCTACACCGACATCGCAAAAGAGCTTGGAAACGTTCCGATCGAGGTTGCGAATGACGGTGACGTTACCGCTCTTGCGGGTGCTATGGACCTTGGCGACACCAACGTTCTCGGCGTTGCGATGGGTACGAGTGAAGCAGGCGGCTACGTTGACGGAAACGGCAACATCACGGGCTGGCTCAACGAGCTTGCGTTCGTCCCCGCTGACTACAATAAGGAAGCTATGGTGGACGAGTGGTCGGGTGACTACGGCTGCGGCGTAAAGTATTTCTCGCAGGATTCCGTGATCAAGCTTGCTCCCGCTGCGGGCATCGAGCTTGACGAGAGCGCATCTCCCGCGGAAAAGCTCAAGGTCGTTCAGGGACTGATGGCGCAGGGCGACGAGCGTGCGGCAAAGATCTATGAGACCATTGGCGCATATTTCGGCTACGCTGTTGCTTATTACTCCATCTTCTACGATATCAAGCACGTTCTCCTCATGGGTCGTGTATCCTCGGGTGAGGGCGGAAGCATTCTGCACAAGAACGCGCAGAAGGTGCTTGCAGAGGAATTCCCCGAGCTTGCGAAGAAGATCACCATTCATCTTCCCGACGAGAGCAGCCGTCGCGTAGGTCAGTCCATCGCGGCAGCAAGCCTTCCCAACATCAAATAAGAGAGATCTCTTATCATACAAAAAACACCTCGGAAGCAGAATGCTTCCGAGGTGTTTTTGACACCTGTGGCGTTTTATTTGCGCAACGTATGTTCAAATCAGCTGCTTCAAAAAGTGCAAAGCGGCAAGAAGCTCCTCGTCCGCGCCTTCCGCTTCCAGGCTGACGGCACCGTCATAGCCCACGCGGCGCAAGGCATCAAAGCCGTGCGCAAAATCCACCGCGCCCTGACCGATCAAAGCATCGTAAATCAGCTTTCCCGATGCACTACGGTATGCCGTTTTTTCGGGAATGAGCCGATCCGTGACAAGATAATCCTTGACGTGTACGTGGCGGATGTCCTTGCAAAAACGGTCAAAGATCTCTCTGGGATCGACGTCGGCAAAGAGCGAGTTTCCAAAATCGCCGCACACGCCGACATTGCAGCCGCGGTCTTGCATCTCGCGCACCATCTTTTCCAAGCCCGCAACGCCGTTGAAATACGCCCCCTGTGGCTCGTAAAGGCAGGTGATCCCATGCCGATCGCAAGCGCGTGCGATGTGTTCCGTAACGTCAACGATTTTTTCGAACACTTCCTCATAGCTGTTCGGCACGGCGTCTATGAAGTAAGAGGGACACAGCGTGTGGTGAAAGCGCGGTGCGCCCAGGATTGCCGCCGCCTCGATCTCGCGGAGCATTTGCTCCTCTACCACCTTCTGATCGTTGGCAAACAGCTGTACGGAGACCGAATAACACACCACGTCAAGCCCGTAGCGGTCAAGAACGGCTTTTTCTTCCTTGGCAGAAGCGTAAAGCGGGGAAGGGCTACAGACAAAATATTCCACCCCGTCAAAGCCGAGCTTGACGGTATGCTCCGCAGCGTATTCGATGCCGTGCTGTTCACGGTCGCGGTAAAACTGTGTGTAATTTGCAAATTTCATAGTCGATCAGTCCTTCATCCATTTTCGGAGCAGGTCTCTGGCAGAAAGGATGTCCTTGATCTGTTGTTCGCCCGAGATCTCACGTTCGATGGTAAGGTCGCCCGTGTATCCGAGCGCTCCGAGCTTTTTGACGACTGCTTCCAGATCGGCGTCCCCCTCGCCTACCGCCATTTGCTGACCCGTATAGTTGGGATCGGTGGGGTAGCGACCGTCCTTGATGTGCGTTTCCATGACGTAAGGACCGATGATCTTCAAGGCATCCAGCGGATTTGCCTTGCCGTAAAGGATCAGGTTTGCCGTGTCAAAGTTGATGCCGACGTTGTCGTATCCGATCGCTTGGATGGTGCGAAGAAGCGTCAGGGGTGTTTCCTGTCCCGTTTCGAAGAGGAAATACTGTCCTTGCTCCTTTAAATGCTTGCAAAGATTGCGAAGCGCGCCCACGGTACCGATAAAATCAGGGTGATTGGGGTCCTCGGGAATGAATCCGACGTGCGTTGTGATCCGATCCACTCCGATCTTTTTGGCGAAGGTCGCCGCCTTTTTCAAGGTTGCGAGTCTGGAATCACGGTACGCGGCGGGAACCAAGCCGATCGTTGCGGGACCGTAGATGAAATTCCATTCGCACGGACCGTCCCAGCCCGCCCAGACGGACGAGATCTTCATGCCGTATTGCTTTACCGCGCGGTTGATCTTTTCCGCGTATTCGTCGCTGTAGATGCTCTCATCCCAGATGCAGAGCTGACAGGATTCCAGCTCCATGTCAATTACCTTTTGAAATTCCAAATTCAGATCGGTCGTCGTACGATATACGATCTGAACGCCTATTTTATTATTCATGTGATATATCCTTTCCAAAGAGCTTGACTGTATGATATCACTTTGGAGGGGATTTGTCAAGCGGAAGGCGGAATTTTCGGCTCTTTTGAACCGTAAGCTGTGCGATTTTATAAAATAATGTAAACAAAAATTCACAAAAGCGCGCTTTTTGGTCAAAAAATGCGCTTTTTTGAGGCTTGAAAAAGCACTTTTTGATGAGAATTTTGAAGCATTGTATCTAAAAAAGTCATGTAAAATTTGGTAAAAGAGCACAAACGTTGTAAAAAATGCACCAAAAGCAAGGGCTTATTGAAGTGATTTTTTGTTGAATGAAACATTTTTTTGCAAAAACCTTGACATATAGAGCCCAAAATGCTATAATTACAGTAATTCTGCGTGCTTCATTTTTGTAGCAATCTGCATAAACCGTTTTCTACAGAACGAGTAGGACCGCAATGTAAAAACGCTTCTGTCGTTTGCGCAACGGTAAAGTGCGACGAATAAAAAACAATTTAAGGAGAAAAGATAATGAAAAAAAGATTGTTCCTTAGTCTTTTTGCATTCGTTCTCGTAATTGCGATGGTTCTCCCCATGGCTTCCTGTACCACGAATACAGGTACGCCGAACACCACCACTGCAGCAACCACCACTGGTGGCACCACTGCCGGCAACACCACTGCAGGTAGCACCACCGAGGGTACCACTGCAGGTAATGGTGATTCCACCACTGCTGCTACCACCACAGGTGGCGACATTGGCGGTAGCACGGGCGGCACCACCGAGGAGATCGACTGGTCCAAGATCACGATCGAGAAAATCGAGGGCGACTTCACCTATGAGGATGCAGTTACCGTTCTTTCGTCTAACTGGAACCCTCACACCTATCAGACGACCGATGAGTCCTATCCTGTTTCCTTCATCACCACCGGTCTGTACGGCTTCTTCTACAACGATGAATTCCTGTACAAGTCCAGCATCGGCGCTGCTGCATACGAGGGCTACGTAATCGCTCCCGAGATGGCAGCTGAGCTCCCGATCGATATCACCGAGCAGGTTAAGGCTGAGCATCCCGAGTTCAACATCCCTTCGGATGCAACCAAGGGCTATGCTTACACCATTAAGCTCAACCCCAATGCGGTTTGGGAAAATGGCGCACCCATCAACGCTGATACCTACGTTTACTCCATGCAGCAGTTGCTGAACCCCGATCTGAAGAATTACCGCGGTCCTGATTACTTCTCCGGTTCTCTCTGCATTGCAAACGCTGAGCCCTACTACTATCAGGGCAGCTCCGCTTACCTTGATAACGGCGTTACCAACGGATTCGCTCTTGCAGATCTGACTTTGGGCGAGGACGGCATTTACTACGCTCCCAACGGCAACATGATGCACATCGGTGTTGATTTTCCTCTTGATTGGCTGGGCGATACTCTGAAGTATTATGTTGACAAATACGGCGTAAACTATTTCTCTGTTGAGTACTGGCAGAACCTCGTTGACATGATGGATGAAAACGGTCTGGTTCCCATGACCGAGGAAACCTATGCATGGCTCGTTGACGTGATCGCCGGCAACCCTGCATGGGGCGAGACTGCAGCGAATGCTCCCAGCTACTTCGTAGAAGAGAAGTACTACCAGGATGACTACTCCTACGATAACGTTGGTTGCTACAAGACCGGTGAGTACGAGATCGTTCTCGTTCTCGGCAAGTCTTTGGCAGGCTTCCAGCTGCTCTACAACCTGAGCGGCAACTGGATCGTTTACAAGGATATGTATGAGGCTTCCAAGACCCAGGTTGGCGAGACCGACGCTTGGACCACCACTTACAACTCCTCTCTCGAGAGCACGATGAGCTACGGTCCTTACAAGATGACCTCCTTCCAGATGGATAAGGAAATGACCTTCGAGAGAAATGACACTTGGTTCGGTTACACCGACAACAAGCACGTTTACCTCGATCCCGAGGATGGTAAGTACTACTCCATGTACCAGACCACCAAGATTCACTGCCAGGTAGTTAAGGAACCATCGACCCGCAAGACCATGTTCTTGGCAGGTCAGCTCATGGGCTACGGTCTGCAGTCTGACGACTTCACCGAGTACAGAGACAGTGACTACGCTTACGTAACTCCTTCCGAGACCATCTTCTTCTTCATCTTCAATGGCTATAAGGATGCTATTGAAAAACGTGAGAACAACGAAGACTTCGACAAGACGAAGAACGACCTTCAGACCCTCACCATTCTGAACTTCCGTAAGGCGATCGCCGTTACCTACGACAAGGATGCTCTCTGCGCAGAGATCTCTCCCGCTCGTTCCGGCGGTTACGGTCTGATCGGCTCCAGCTACATCTATGACCCTGAGACGGGTGCAAGATACCGCGATACCGACCAGGCAAAGAAGGCTCTTTGCGAGTTCTACGGCATTGATTACACTGCCGCTCCCTACAACGGCGACCTTGACGCAGCTGTTGATTCCATCACGGGTTACGACCCCGTTCAGGCGAAGGCTCTCTTCGCTGAGGCTTATGCAGAAGCAATCGAGCTCGGTTACATCACCGATACCGATAACGACGGTAAGTCTGACCAGACCATCCGCATCGAGTATGCTTCTTCCGAAACCTCCGCGTTCATTCAGAAGACCCTTGAGTACCTCAACCAGAAGCTTGCTGAGGTTCTCGTTGGCACTCCCTTCGAGGGCAAGATCGAGTTCTACGAGTCTGCACCTCTTGCAAACGCATGGTCTGATAACATCAAAAACGGTCTCTCCGACACCGTCCTTGCCGGTTGGAGCGGATCCGCTCTTGATCCCTTCGGTCTGACCGATCTTTACACCAACCCCGAGAAGCAGTACGACGCTAAGTGGTTCAACTCTTCCGCTGTTACCTTCGAGCTCGAAGTGAACACCGCTAAGATCGGCGAGGAGCCTGTTATGAAGACCCTCACCATGACTCTGAAGCAGTGGTCTGACGCGCTCAACGGTACCACTGTTGAGGTTGACGGCGTTCAGTACAACTTCGGTGACGGTATCGCTGACGTTAACACCAGACTTGACATCCTTGCTAAGTGCGAGACTGTCATTCTGACCACCTACGACTACATCCCGATGCTTCAGGATGGTTCCATCGCGCTCCTCTCCAAGCAGGTTTACTACGTTGTTGAGGATTACAACCCGATCATGGGTCGCGGTGGCATCGCATACATGAAGTATAACTATGACGATGTTGAGTGGGCTGCATACATTGCTGAACAGGGCGGTACGCTGACCTATTAATCGATGATTGCACAAAATGCAATGATCTCGTGACGGGGTAATCATCCTGTCATGACCATATCGGCACTATTACCGAGACGCACGTTGTCTCGGTAATAGTGCTATCTAACGAATTCTTTAAGCACTGTAAAATGGAAGCGAATGCTGTTTTGGAGAGCTTATAAAACCGGAGGAGATATAATGCTTAAGTATAGTATTCAAAGACTTTTGCTTATGTTGATGACGTTGCTCATCATCACGTGCATTTGCTTTGTTTTGATTCGGATGTTGCCCGCGGTCGAGCTTCCGATCGGTGACCCTCATGCCGAGGTAATCGCTGCCCGCCGTGAAGCGTTGGGCTATAATAAGCCGTACCTGGTGCAATTTGCGATCTTTTTGAAGGACGTGTTCACCAGATTTGACTGGGGTATCTGTGATGTCGGTCAATATTACGGTAAGGAAGTGCTTCCGATCTTTTTGGAAAAGCTGCCTCCGACGATCATCGTAAACGTCTATTCCATCGTTCTGAGTATCCCGATCGGTATCATGCTTGGTATCATCGCGGCTCTGAAGAAGAACTCGTGGCTGGACTATGCGATCTCAACATTGACGATGGTGGTCATATCGGTACCGTCATTCGTTTATGCGTTCCTAATTCAATATTTTCTATCCTTTAAGCTGGGTTGGCTGCCGTTCCTGATGAAGGGCGGAACCGACTGGTTCTCATGGGAGATGTTTGTCAGCATGCTGCCTGCCGTTCTGTCGTTGTCCTTTGGAACGATCGCGGGCTTTACAAGAACCACGCGCGCGGAATTGACCGAGGTGCTGACAAGTGAATTTATGCTCCTGGCGCGCACAAAAGGACTTACCAAGGCGCAGGCAACCGTTCGCCATGCAATGAAAAACTGCATGGTCGTCGTGCTTCCCGCGATCTTTGGCGAATTCATCAGCGTTCTTTCGGGTTCGCTGATCATCGAGGGTATCTTCTCGATCCCCGGTGTTGGTAATTTGTATCTGAACTCTATTAACGGTCGAAATTACCCGATGTTCATATTGCTTACCGTGTTCTATACAGGCATAGGTCTGGTCGCAAGTATCGTTGTTGATATCAGCTATGGCTTCATTGACCCGCGTATCCGTATGGGCTCGAAGAAATAAATCTGAGGAAAGGAAAGTAGATTATGAATAAAGCTTACGAACACATTCCTCAGGAAAAATTTGAGTTTGCGCAATTGAACGCAACTCTTCACGATGAAAAGCTGGAAACCAAGTCACGCAGCTATTTTGCGGACGCGATGCTCCGCTTCAGTAAGAACAAATCTTCCGTTATTGCGGCGTATATCATCGGTTTTTTGCTTCTGTTTTCTCTGATCGTTCCGATCTTCTCCCCGTACTCCGTGTACGATAAAGACAAGACGTATATCAATTTCCCGCCCTACGTGGAGTCGATCGCGCAGATGAATCTGGGCATTCTCGACGGTGCGACCACACTCAGCAGCCAGAACGAGCGTCAGGTTGCCGCAATGGAGGCAATCGGCGTTGAAACGGGTTACAATCCGATCATCAAGGTCTTGAGCGAGACGAGCACGGTCGAGAGAGAAAGAGGTAAAGAGGTCGTTAAGACGACTCGCGCTCTTGAGATCAACCGCTATTACCTGGTCGGCATCGTAAAGAGAAATATTTCCTACGAGGAATTTGACAAAATTCAGCAGTTCCAGAACGAGACGGGCCTTCAGGTGCTCTATCCGATGGTTCTGACAGAGGATATTTACGGCAAGAAGGTCACGTTTGACATCCCGCCGAGTGATAATATCTGGTATAAGTGTTAGGACACGAAGAACAATCCCGAGTATGACGAGAACAGAAACTTCATTCCCGCATACTGCACGGATAAAACAAAGGAAGGCAGAGAATATAACAGCCAGCGCATCGCAGGCGATGACGGCAGCTATATCTATAGCCTTGCAAAGGCAGGCTCGGTTCAGGTCCGCGTTTGCTACTATAACTTCGTTCAGTATCAGCAGTGGACCGTTGACGGCGAATACAGCGCGCCGATGTATCTCTTCGGCACGAACGAAATGGGACAGGACCTCTTCACCGCGATCGCAGTCGGTGCAAGATTCTCCCTGATCTTCGCTCTTCTGGTATCCGCGATCAACCTCTTCATCGGTGCGATCTACGGCGCAATTCAGGGCTACTACGGTGGACTTACCGACTTGCTGCTGGACCGTGTGACCGATATTCTGGGTAATATCCCGATGATCGTTGTTATCACGCTGTTCCAATACCACTTGGCTGCCAAGGTCGGCTCGGTTCCCGCGTTCCTGATCGCGTTTATCGCGACGGGATGGATCGGTATGTCCGCGCTGACGAGAAAGCAGTTCTATCGCTTCAAGAGTCAGGAGCACATTCTGGCGGCACGTACGCTGGGTGCTTCGGACTGGAGATTGATGTTCAAGCATATTTTCCCCAACGCTTTGGGTACGATCGTTACCAGCTGCGCGCTGATCATTCCCGGCGTTATCAGCTCGGAAACTTCCTTGACGTATCTGCACATCATCGACCTTTCGCAGGTTGCGGGCACCAGTATCGGTACCTTGATGGAGCAGGGACAAAGAGCCATGACCTCGTCGCCTCACGCGATGCTGTATCCCGCGCTCTTCTTCTCGCTTCTGATGATCTCCTTCAACCTCTTCGGAAACGGTCTGCGCGATGCGTTTAATCCTACCACGAAAGGAGCGGATTGATCATGGCAAATAAGCTTCACGTTCGCAATTTGACAATATCCTTCCGCACCAATGACGGTAAGCTTCAGGCAGTCCGCAAGATCAACTTCGATCTGGAAGAGGGCGAGACCCTTGCGATCGTTGGTGAGTCGGGCTCGGGTAAGTCCGTAACGTCCAAGGCGATTCTTGGCATTCTGGCAGGAAACTCCATCATCGAGGATGGAGAAATCATCTATGACGGTAAGGACCTTCTCAAGATCGGAGAGGACGATTTCCACAAGATCCGCGGTGATAAGATCGCGATGATCTTCCAGGATCCGATGTCCAGCTTGAATCCCATCGTAAAGATCGGTAAGCAGCTGACAGAGGCGATGATTCTGAAGGGAAAGGCTCGCCAGAAGGAAAGCAGAGCTTCCTTCAACAGATATTTGGGCAACCTGAACAAGGTGATGGTCGACGTTGTGGCAAGCAATTTCGAAAGCCGCAGCCACGTATTGCCCGAAAAGGTCAGAAGAGTGATCCGAAGCATCCCGAAGGCAAGCAGAAACGCTGCCTTGGTAAAAACGGGCAAGTGCAACCGTTTCAATAAGTTTGAATATAAGCATCTGTCTCTGGAAATGGCTTACAACACTGCGCATGACGCGGCTATTGAGGCACTTTCCGAGATCGACGCTCTGGCGTTTGAGATCGAGAAAAACGCGGCAAAGGATGCATCCTACCGCATCAAGCGCATTGCAAATTTGGCACTTGCATCGATCCAGACGTACGTTGTAAATCAAAAAGAAGAGAAGCTGCGCGCGCTCGTGGCATCTGTTCGTGAAAATGCAAAGCTGGGCAAAAAGACCAATGATTATTCCGCGGTTCGCACCGAGCTGTTGGAGATCAGCGGTATTCTGAAGGAAGCGGTCGCTTATCAGGCACCGAACTTCTTTGCATTGGGATATTACGTGACCTTCAGCGGTCAGCCCATTCCCAATATGCCCGTAAGCAAGCTCAATGCGTTCATGAGAAAGTATCTGGACGATCACTTTATGCTGGACTTCATCGCAGATACCAAGGTTGCGGTCATGTTCTCCGCAAAGAGAATTTGTGAGAAGAAGCAGATGGCGATCGAGCTTTTGAAGAGCCACCGTGCGGTGTTCGAGCAGGAGCACCTCGTGAAGGCAGACTGCATGAAGGCGTTGAAGACGCTTGATAAGGCAGTTAAGCTCACCATTGATCCGTTGGCATTCACCAAGGATAGCATGATCTATACCTTCGCCGTTGGTTTGAAGACAGAGATCAACCGCTATTTCACGGGTATTGTCAAGAACGTGACTGAGCAAAAGCGTTACGATAAGGAAATCGCGAAGTACAATGATCTGATCAGCCGCGGCAAGCAGCCCAACGGTAAGGTCATTGCGCCCTCGATCACCGATCTGGAAGCGGTGAAGGGCAATATGCTTCGCCAGATCGACGCATTGATCGCGCATTACGAGGAAGACATCGCTGCTATGGGCGAGCGTGATTTCGACGCAGAATCTGTTGCGGTCATCGATTATCTGAAGGCGTGCGCTTCGGGCGTTGTTAACAAGGTCACCAAGAGAATGGCGAAGGACCGCGCTCTGAAGCTGATGCAAGAGGTTGGTATCGACGAGCCTCGCAAGAGATACAATCAGTATCCGTTCGAGTTCTCGGGCGGTATGCGCCAGCGTATCGTTATCGCGATCGCGCTTGCGGCTAACCCCGACATTCTGATCTGCGACGAGCCGACGACTGCTTTGGACGTAACCATTCAGTCTCAGATCCTGGAGCTGATCAATAATTTGAAGAGAACCAGAAACCTTTCGGTTATCTTCATCACGCACGATTTGGGCGTTGTTGCGAACATGGCAGACCGCATCGCGGTTATGTATGCAGGTAAGAACGTGGAATACGGTACGTCCGAGGACGTATTCTACCGTTCCGCGCATCCGTACACGTGGGCATTGCTTTCGTCCATGCCCGACCTTGACACCAACGAAAAGCTGGATGCCATTCCCGGTACGCCTCCGAATATGATCTATCC
>JAZNXP010000172.1:0-6956 GCA_045593965.1 Eubacteriales bacterium
CTCGCAAATAACAGATGAAACAATAGAATAATAAATCTGTATTTTTGAGGGAAAGGCGTAGCCTTGAACGAAAAAAATACAGATTTGGGCAAAAGTATAGACTTCATGCCGTCCAAGGTGTAGAATGTAGTCACCACAACAAACATCTCTATACGGAGGTCAGCATGAAGTCCTACAAACATTTTACCACAGAAGAACGAAAATGTCTACAACAATTTTTAAAAGATGGTCTAAGTTTTCGAAAAATTGCAGATCTTCTTGAAAGAAGTCCGTCTACAATTAGCCGAGAGGTTAATAGAAACAAGGCAAAGTACAAACCTCACAGCAAGCCTGACAACAAATATTGGTATCACTATTGGCGTGCTCAGAATTTGTATATACGTCGCAGACGTGAGCAAAATCGCTTTGCTTTGCAGCCAAATACACCTGAATGGGATTTTATTGTTAGTCATTTGGAGCAATATTGGACACCTGAACAGATATGCGGACGTTGGGAGCTGCTTTATCCTGAACGCAAAAAGCTTTGTATTGCTACCATTTACAGAGCAATTAAGGCTAAAAGATTTCCTAAGATTACAGCTAAAAACAATCTTCGCCGAAGAGATAAGCATAGATGTCATCAAAATTCCAACTACAATACCATTCATCCCGATCGTACTATTCCGGAATGGATCGACGAGATTAAACAACGTGTCAGAATAGGGGATTGGGAAGGAGACACCGTATATGGCGGTGTTGGAAAAGGATTGTTAGTGACCTTGGTGGATAGAAAAACACGCTTTCTCTGTGCCGGGCTCATACATAGCCGTTCTTCTACAGAAACACGAGAAATGATCGAAATGTTACTGCAAGATCTGCCTGTAAAAAGCATTTCTCTGGATAACGGCTCGGAATTTTCTGAATTTAGAGAGTTAGAGCAAAATCTAAAAGCAGAGGTGTATTTTGCAGAACCACATAAACCTTGGCAACGAGGAACAAACGAAAACACTAACGATATCTTAAGATTTTTCTTCCCGAAAGGCTACGATTTTCACTCGTTGGATAATGAATCTTTACAAAATATTGTTTTGTCTATTAACCTAAGACCTAAAAAATGCTTGGGGTGGAAATCTCCTTTTGAAGCATTTTTTGGTGTTGCACTTGCTTGACAATTCGCCCTCCCGACGCAGTCGGGTGAGGGATTGTACTTGCATTAAAAATATAAACCAATTTCTCCGTCACGGCAAGCCGTGCCACTTTCCACAGCACTTGGGAGGCTTACGTTAGTACCGCAAGCAGATTTAGACTTTCGCAAAATTTTAAAACGGCGTGCAAACATGTAGGCGTAGCAAGCCGCCCTACGGCAAATTCGGTGGTGATAACACGAGAAGGAGTTGTGTATTTTTTCAAAAAAAGCTTTGAAAAACAGGTCGCAAAAGCAAAGTATTAAAGCCCGAACCAAGAAAAGTTTGCGTTTTGGCGGATTGTGGCGAAAAAACCAGTTATTTTTTCCGAAAAAATTTAGAAACACCTTGAAAAAATTAGAAAATGTGTTATAATATACGCAGAAAGCCTTGTTTCGCAAGTCTTTGGGCGTTGCCCTATGCGCACCGCGTGCGCCTGCGCCATTGACGTGCGGCGCAAAAATGCCGTTGCAAGCAAGCATTTTTGCTTGCGGTAGAATATACGCAGAAAGCCTTGCTTCGCAAGTCTTTGGGCGTTGCCCTATGCGCACCGCGTGCGCCTGCGCCATTGACGTGCGGCGCAAAAATGCCCTTGCAAGCAAGCATTTTGTTTTGTGGCAGAACGAAAAAGCAAAAAGGAGAACAGTCTATGAAGTGGTGTATTATCGGCGCGGGAGGAATCGCTGACAGAAGAACGATTCCCGCAATTTTGGAAGGCTTGGAAAATGAATTGGTCGCCGTGATGGACCGAGTTCCCGCAACGGCGGAGCGCGTCGGTGCAAAATACGGCGTTCCGTATTATACGGACGAAGAGGAAATGCTGAAAAATTCGGACTGCGATGCCGTCTATATCGGCACTCCCGTGGTCTGTCACGTTCCGCAGGCGAAGCTGGCACTTGCCTATGGGAAGCACGTCTTTATCGAAAAGCCCATCTCTCTTTCCGCCAAGGAAGGCGAGGAGCTGGTGGAGGCGTTCAAAAAGGCGGGCAAGCAGATCACCGTCGGATACATGATGAAGCATCATAATCTGCACGAAAAGGCAAAGGAAATGATACGCGCGGATCGGATCGGTCAGGTCACGAACGTACGTGTGCAATTCTCCTGCTGGTATCCGGATATCGATGGCGCATGGCGTCAAAAGAAGGCACTTGGCGGCGGTGGCGCGATCATGGATCTTGGCGTACATTGCATCGAGCTTGTGGAATTCCTGCTGGACGAGGATATCACCGAGGTCAAGGGAATGATCGGCACGCGCACCTTCTCCTATGAGGTCGAGGACAGCGGCATCATCGTGTTCCAGACCGCAAGCGGCATTCTCGGACACATTGACGTCAACTTCAACATTCCCGACGATGCTTCCGAGAGCAAGCTGGAGCTTTACGGCACCAAGGGATACGTTATCTGCAAGGGGACTCTTGGACAGGTAGAGGGCGGCTCGATGGACTATTTATACGCACCGCAGGGCGATTATTCCGCGGCGCAGGACCGTACGACCGCGCAAGCGGAGCATTTTTTGGCGGTGGGGGATAATATTTATCTCAAGCAGCTCCGCGCCTTCGCATCGGCGGTGGAAAGCGGAACGCCCGATTACTTCTACGCCGACCGCGCGGTACAGGTGCAGAAGCTCGTGGATCGAATTTACGCGGAACAAAATTAACAAATGATCGGCAGAGGGAATTTCCATAACCTTCTGCCGTTTGTTTCAATCTCCAACATCGCATATCGGTCGCGTGAGGATCGCTGTTATGAGCGGCGGCGCGCTCGCTTTCAAATTTCTTTCGTGCCTTTTGAAATTTTATTTGAAAAAAACAGAAGAGGTATGTTATAATAGACGCAGAAGCCCCTGTTCACGCAAGACGCCCTGCATAAGGGGCGGTTGATGATAAACCGGAAACGCTTTTGATAGGTGATCCCTTCGACTTTGCGACAAGCGGTTCGTTTGCTGTCAAGCGCGATTTTTTCAAAACGACAAGGAGAGTTTTTTACATGATCAAGAACGTGATCCGCAAGGGTAGCGCCGTCTGCGCAGTGGACGGCAACGGACAAGCTTGGTTGGAAGCACGGCAAATGGGCTGTCGGTGCGCGTTTGCGTTATATAATCAAATCATTCCGAAGGCGTATCGGGGAGAGGACGCCCCTGACGTCTTTTCGCGGACGGTGAATTGTAACACCGAAGCCGATGCGCGGACGTGTGGGGAGCATCTGGCAGCCCTGATCCGTTGCGGCTACGGAGAAAAGCCGAATTGGTGGTGGCTCCCCTTGGATCTTTGTGATCTGATGCGGATCTTTGCCGACGAGGGGATGCTTTATCTGCACAAGGCGGTTACGTGTTCCGATGCGGATCGGGAATTGACCGCCGTCGGAGCATGGATCAAGGATGCGCTGACGTGCTTCATTTCCGTGCGAGTGTCTCCCGACATGGAACAACCATTGGCATTGCTTGCGCATTTCGATTCTGTTGAGACGGTCTGCGATCGGTTTTGGTTACAGATCGCGACCGACGGGGAGTTGACACACGGAAAGATCGAGATTGACGTCTGGTACGCTCCTTCAAGGGCTTGACTGTCAAGGGCGTTGCGCGACACGCTTTGGCAGAAGGCTTGAAACGCATCTCGTGGTATTCCGTGTGAAACGATCCTGCCGTCACCGTCCGAACGGCGTTGACGCAGGATTTGCATTTGTTTGATATTTTTTTGATATTGTGAGGAAATCGTCATGAAAATCGTTGTTGCGATCGATTCGTTCAAGGGAAGTCTTTCCTCTCTGCAAGCGGGGAACGCCGTCAAGGAGGCGGTCCTGCGTCTGGACCCATGCGCTGACGTTACCGTCAAGGCGTTGGCGGACGGCGGAGAGGGAACGGTGGATGCATTGTCATCTGCCTCAAATGCCGAAACGGTTGAGATCACGGTCCACGGACCTCTGATGAAGCCTGTGACGGCGAAATACTGTATTTTGAGAGACACCGACACCGCGGTGATCGAAATGGCGGCAGCGGCGGGGATCACTCTGATCCTTGCCGAGGAGAGAAATCCGTTGGAAACGACCACCTACGGCGTTGGCGAGCTGATCGCGGATGCGATCAAGAGAGGATGCCGCCGCTTCATCGTCGGCATTGGCGGAAGCGCGACCAACGACGGCGGTGCGGGAATGCTGATGGCACTCGGCTTTGATCTGTTGGACGCTCACGGCGATCCGATCGCGTACGGTGCGAAGGGCTTGGAGACCTTGACCGAGATCCGCACGGACCGCGTTCTTCCCGAATTGCGGGAATGTACGTTCCATATCGCCTGCGACGTGACCAATCCGCTTTGCGGCGAGAACGGCTGCAGCGCGATATTCGCACCGCAAAAGGGAGCGACCGACGAGATGATCCGAGACATGGACGTCTGGCTTTCGCGCTATGCCTTGCTTGCAAAGTCAGTAACGCCGAGAGCGGACGCGAATTGCGCGGGCGCGGGTGCCGCGGGCGGCTTGGGCTTTGCGTTTTTGTCCTTCACCAACGCAACGCTGCGTTCGGGAATTGAGATCGTTCTGGAGGAGATCAAGCTGGAGCGTGACGTCAAGAATGCAAACGTCGTTGTGACGGGCGAGGGCAGGCTGGATGCGCAGACCGTGATGGGAAAAGCACCCATCGGCGTGACGCGGCTTGCCAAAAAATACGGCAAGCGTGTGATCGCGTTCTCGGGCTGTGTCACCAAGGAGGCGGAGGTCTGCAACGCGCACGGGATTGATGCGTTCTTCCCGATCCTGCGCGGTGTTTCCACCTTGGAGGAGGCACTTGATCCCACCAACGCATACGAAAATTTGACTGCCACGGCGTATCAGGTATTCCGATTGCTGCTTGATGGCGCGGCGAAATGATCTGATCGATCGACATCGATCGAAGCGCTTTTAACAAAAATAAGAAGGGGCAGGAGAGATCTCTATGAAAAAAATTGCGTTTCCTTACGGAAAAGGACATTTGGAATATACATTCGATGATGAGGAGTTAAGCGGCGTACTGACCTCTTCCATCGAAGAATACACTCCCGAGCAAAGTGCCGAGGAATTGGTCAGAGCGGCGTTGCGTCAGCCTGTTGGCAGTCAGCCTCTTTGCGAGCTGGCACGGGGAAAGCAGAACATCGTTGTGATCGCGAGCGACCATACGCGCCCCGTTCCGAGTAAGATCATCATGCCCGAGATGCTCAGGGAGATCCGCCGCGGCAGTCCCGATGCCAAGATCACCATTCTCATTGCCACGGGATGCCACAGAGGAACGACCAAGCAGGAGCTGATCGCCAAGTTCGGGGAGGAGATCGTTGAAAAAGAGACGATCTATATCCACGATTGTGATGAGCGGGAGAAGCTTGTCAACATCGGAACGCTTCCCTCGGGCGGAGAATGCGAGATCAACCGACTTGCGTACGAAGCGGAGCTGCTGGTTGCGGAGGGCTTCATCGAGCCCCACTTTTTCGCGGGCTTTTCGGGAGGCAGAAAGAGCGTTCTCCCGGGAATCGCGGGCAGAAAGAGCGTTCTTGCCAACCATTGCTCGGAATTCATCGCGCACGAACGCGCAAGAACGGGCATTCTGGTCGGCAATCCCATCCACGAGGACATGGTCTGGGCGGCGAGACGCGCAAAGCTTGCGTTCATCGTCAACGTCGTATTGAATTCCGAAAAGAGCCCGATTTTTGCCGTTGCGGGAGACTTTGAAGCGGCGCACAAAAAGGGAACGGATTTCCTTTCGTCCTTGTGCGGAGTGAAGGCGATCCCCTCGGACGTTGTGATCTCGACCAACGGCGGATATCCGCTGGATCAGAATATGTATCAGGCGGTGAAGGGAATGACGGCTGCCGAGGCGACCGTGAAGAGGGGCGGTGTCATCATTATGCTCGCGTCCTCGGATGACGGAATCGGCGGAGATCATTTCTATCATCAGCTTGCGGACGAGGCGGACATCGACAAAACGATGCGGCTCTTCCTTGACAGAAAGCGGAACGAGACCGTTCCCGATCAATGGCAGACGCAGATCATGCTCCGCATCTTGAAGTGGGCGACGGTGATCTACGTTTCCAACATGGCGGACGACGTGGTCAGAAAAATGCACATGATCCCTGCGCATTCGATCGACGAGGCGATCGCGCAGGCAAAAACGATCTTGCAAAAGGAGAAGGTGTCGATCACGGCAATTCCCGACGGCGTATCGGTCATGGTCAAGGAGGCTTGAATGCGCTTTGCTCCAAGCCGCGGAACCGATGTATCCGATCTTTGGCAACAAACAAAATAAAAAGACCGATCCTATATGAGGCTTCCTTATGAGAGGCCTCGCATAGGATCGTTTTTTGCTTTCTTGCGTTACTGTTGCGTTTCTCTTTTCAGGTATTCCTTTGGCGTGCATTTGAATTCGTCATAAAACGCGCGGTAGAAGCTGCGCACCGAGCCAAAGCCGCTCTCCAGGGCGCATTCGGTGACGTTCTTCTCTCCGTCCCGCAGCAGCAGAATGGCTTCCCTTAAGCGGATCATGGAAAGATAACGGCCAAAGGAAATGCCGAAGGTCTTCTGGAAGGTGCGCGAGAGATACGCGGAGTTATAGCCGAACGCGGTTGCCAGCTGTGTCAGGGTCAGCTCCTCCTTGAAGTGCTTGTTGATGTAGATCAGAAGCTCGGCGGAAAATCGGGAGGGCGGTGCGTCATTCTTCTTCTCGGTCGGTATCAGATCCAGTATCGCGCCGAGGATGACGTAGATATATCCGCGCGTGGATAGCTCGTTGGCACCCTGCACGATCCGTTCCAACGCGCTTCGCACCGTCTGGCA
>JAZNXP010000173.1:0-5819 GCA_045593965.1 Eubacteriales bacterium
TGTCTTCCTAAGACCGCTTGGCCTCCGACTTCGAGGAGCACCTCGGGAGTCTGATTTATGAATTCTTTTTTTGTTCCTGCTCAAAGAGCTCCGAAAAGGTGAAGGTTGTTTCGTCAACGTCGTAAAACTTCTCGCGCACATCACTTCGCAGCGTATCCTTTTCAATTTGCTCCGCCGTCCGATGCGGAAACTGCTTCAAAATCGGGAAGAACGCATTTTCGGAAAACACCAGATGCTCGACCAGATTGATCCCCATTATGGAAAACGCGGCAAACAGCCGATCCGTCACCGTGCGATCCAAGCTTGACGGTGTGGCAACCCCTTGCGGATGATTATGAGCAACGATCACGTTCGGGATCTTTTTATCGTAGGCGATCTCGACCATCTTGGTGGTTGGCACGTTGGATTGATTGACAGTTCCCGTGGAGACCAGGCGATAATCGATCAGTCGGAGGCTGTTATCCAGCATCAACAAATACACGCATTCTTTTTTCTGCCCCACAAACTTCGGGTAGAGAAACTTCAGAATTTCGGAAATCGTATCGCATTTCTTTGTCGGCGCAAAAATGTCACCGATGTATCTCCTCACCAATTCCTCGGTAAGCTTCAAGTCCGTGGCAACGATCGGACCCACTCCATCCACCGCTTGAAGCTCGTCAACCGATGCTTCCAGAATGTTCCTCAAGGAACCGAAACGCTCCAGAAGCCGATGCGCGATCTCGTTTGTGTTTTTTCGTGCGATCGTCGCTCCAAGACGCATCTCCAGCAGCTCATGATCCGCAAAGGATGCAAAGCTCTCCTCTCTGAAAAACCGCTCGCGCATCCGCTCACGGTGACCGTTATGACATCCCGAGCTCATTTCCGCTTCAATCTGCCGATAACCTGCCCCGCGCATCTGACATCAGCATAATCCTTCAGAAGAATGGGACCGTATTCTTCATTGAGAGAGATCAGGCGATCCCCACCGTAGACCTTGAAAAATCCGCATCCGTCCAAAAGGAAAATGCCCAATTCACCGACCTCAATGCTTTCGGTTTGCTGCACCAGGAGAATGTCGCCGTCATGATACTTCGGCTCCATACTGTTTCCGCTGATACGCAGCGCATAGTCCGCATACTCCGTTTTTTCATTGTTGGGAACGTTGATCGACTCCGACAAGGATTCATCAAGATACAGTCCTACACCTGCCGAAACGGGAAGATTATAAAGAGGAAGAGATTTCTTGCTCGTTCCAACGCGCTCCCCTGCGTAACGTCCCGTTGCGGGCATGATCGGCAACGGGCGAAGCACACGCGCCGTCGGCTTTTCGACGCTCTGATCCGCAGACGTCTCCGCAGTCGCTTCCCCACGCTCAAGCTCCTTCGCGATCACCGTTTCCACAACGGATCTGCTGATCGGATCCAAGCGGCGGAAGTCCTCGATCATGCGGATCTCCTCTCCGCTGAGCGTGTAATTATTGGTATTCTCGGGTGCGCCGCTGACGACGTATTCCACCGAGCACCCCAGCGCGTTGCAGATCGCCACAATATTGGAAAGCTTCGGAGAATCGCTCATCCCCGCCAAGATCTTGCTCAAGGTTCCAAGCGGAATTCCCGAGCGACTGGACAAAAGCTCATTCGTCATTTTTCGTTGACTTTTCAGTTTCTTTATACGGTCAATATAGGTTTCCATAAGCCCCTCCTTTTCCGTTTACGGCATTATTATAACATACCAAACCGCGTTTGTAAAGGGCTTTTTGAAAATATTTTTCTTTTTTTGGAAAAAACCTCTTGACAAATCAAAAAACGCGTGCTATAATACAGACAAGAAAATTCCGTTTTTGGATTTGGAGGTTCAAAAAATGAACGCATATTATGATAAAAACGAACAATTTATTTCCAATAACAGAACTTATGACGCATATTTCACAGAATCCGCAAAGTCGGCATCGGCACGGCAATACGCATCCGATATCCTTCTTTCCATTCTGTTTTCGCTTCTTCGTTTTTTGAGCGGAGCACGCGTACGCTGCATCGTCCGCGTATGTGCCGTGGCAGTTTCTCTCGTCGGCTTTATCGGCGTGATCGGTGCGGTTGAGCACGGTACGTTGAGCATGCTCGGCGGCGTACTTCTCGGCGGTATTTTCATGGGGATAGAATACCTCGCGCTCCGTCCGACGAAGAAAACGAAATGATCAAAATTTTAAAAAGACACGGCTTGGAAAACCTGCTTCATCGCAGGTGATCCAAGCCGTATTTTTTATTCTCCCTTGATCAACGCCGCAAGTGCCTTCCCCGCAAGCTCGGCGGCGCGGCAAGCCTCATCAAGCGTGTTTGCGCCCGTGCCGATCTCCAGCAAAAGCGAGCGCGGCGCAAGCTCCTGATTATAGGAAGCCTTCTTCAAAAACGGAGCGCGACAGACCGAGTCTCCGTCCGCGTTCAATCGCTGACAAAGCTGCAAAGCCAGCGCGAGATTCTCCTGCATATTGGAGACCGCCGTTCCGTTACAGTCGCTCCCCACGACCGCCATGATCTGCGCGGTGGCATTCTCCGTTCCGCTTGCCAGACTTCTGACGTATTCCCCATCAAGGGTCGAGACTGCGTCTCTGTGAACGTCGATCACGTATCGGATGCTGGGGTACTGCTCCAAATACCATTTGATGCTTTCCGCGCTTCGTAAGTAGGATCCGCTCAAACTCGGATCGTCGTGCAGGGTCTTGCAGTGAAGCGTGGGGATCCCCTGCTCGTTGAGCGTTTGGCAAAGTGTTTCCCCCACCTTCAGAACGTTCAAGGCGGGATCTTTGGAATAGGTGTGATCTCCCGCCGCACCTTCGAAATATTCCTTCTGTGTTTCTTGATAGGACTCGGATGTGTGCGTGTGAATAATCAGAACGATCGGCTCGCTTCCAATGTGATCCTCCTTGAGCGAAAGCGCAAGCAGTGAGGAAACATTGGGACGGTACGGCGTTTCATTGATCAGATTTTTTGAGCTTGTGAGGTCAAGAGAAAGGATCGGAACCGCTCCTTCGGGTAATGTGGGAGATTGCGGTTTCCCCTCGGGAGCCGATGAGGTGACGTTCCCCTGTGTTCCGCCCGAGGTCCCCGTTGTTTCATCGGGTTCTTCCGTTCCCGATGCATCGCCTGTGCCTGCTGTTGTCCAAAAAGGAAATTCACCGTCGCTGACGTTCATACAGATCGCGCTGATGGCAAAGGCGGCGATCAAAATCGCGCAGCAAATCAGAAAAACGGCAAAGGCTCTGTACCTTTTGTGATCCTTTCCTAAAAGAGGATTTTTGTTTTCCGAAGGCAATCGGTTTCCGTTTGGCAATGCTTCCATGATCGCTCCCTCACTTTCCAAAAAACTGAAAATCTTGCTTCCAATCTATGAAAAAGCGGAAAGGAATATGTCAACGCTCCGAAAACTTATTAAATTAAATGAATTATTTTCTCCTTCTTACGAAAGCACCGCGACGCTGTCAAAACACCTATTTTAAAGGATCAATGCTATTTTCGTATATCCGTTTTATTTTTTATATCTATAAATTCCCCGTAAACGCCATCCCGATCGCATCGGAAAGCAATCTTGAGACCTGCTCGGTCACAAGGTCACTCTCCTTCGGGCAAACAAAAAAGCTTTTCCCGTTCTCCAATACCGTTTCCAATTCGGGACCGATCTCTCCGATCCCCGCCTCGTGCAACGCGTCATAAACAAGTGTTGCCGAATTGACAACGGTCGGCACGCCGAGAACAACTACAGGGACTCCGATCGTCTCCCTCGTGATCGCCGCGCGATGATTTCCCACACCCGACCCCGGGGCAATACCCGCGTCGGTGATCTGCACGGTGGATGCGAGTCTTGAACAGCTTCGCGCCGCCAATGCATCCACCACCACGATCATATCGGGTCTGACGTAGCGAATCGCTCCCTTGAGCAGCTCCAAGGTCTCGATCCCTGTCTGCCCCAATACCCCCGGAGCCAACGCCGAGAGCGCGCAGCATCCGATGATGCGGTAAAGATACTGCTCATGCTCGCGCAAATGTCGCGTAGCATTCAACAGATGCACCGTCCTCGGTCCGATCGCGTCTGCCGTCAGCTCGGCGTTCCCGAGTCCCGCCACAAAAATCTCAAAATCCGCGTTCAGTTCTTTTCCCGTCAAGCTTTCAGCCATTGACCGAAGCTCCTCGGAGAGCAGATGCGCCAAAAAAATGCGATTGTCCTCGCTCAAATGATTGATGCGACCGCAATCAACCGTAATATAAGTTCCCATCGGCTTCTCCAACCGTGCCGCTGCCGCTGCCGTCCCGATTCGCATACTACTGACCAAAAAGTCCCCAACACGCTTCTCCTGCTGCGAAATTCCCTCCCGAAGTGCATCTGCGCCGACGTCACTTTCGCAGGCAAGATCACTCCTTGCATACCCCTCAGACATTCTCAAAACACCTCTTCGTCTCAATTTGTTCTTATATTATCGTTTATTTTTCCAAGAAAATTAACAAAATATACATGAAAAGATTTTTTAATCTATTGAAATTTGATAGAAAATAGAGTATAATAGAAGTTACAAATGGCGTTTTTTCGCCGGTCCCGATTTTTTTCTTACATGAGGAGGATTTACAACACTATGTCAAAACGGATTCTTGCACTTTTACTGTGTGCCGTGATGCTCATCCCTTGCCTTGCCGCTTGCGGTAAGCAGGACGAGGAGAACCCCGATCCCGGTGCGTACATTACGATGTATCTCACGGACGAGATCTTTGACTTTGACCCCGCCAACGCGGCATACAACAAGGAGACGCAGAACGTTCTTCATTTGATGTATGACACATTGTTCGAGCTGGATAAGAACGGAAAAGTCAAGAACTCTCAGGTAAAGAAGTACACCATTACCGAGAACGAGCGCGACAATGAGTATTATCTGATGCTTACCCTGCGCGACGATATTTTCTGGAGTGACGGTGACCCCATCACCTCGGATAACGTTGTTTATACCTTCAAGCGTCTTTTGAATTCCAACAACAGCTTCGCAGCCGCTTCTCTTCTTTATGATGTAAAGAACGCGCGCGCCGTTAAGGAAGGCGACGTCTCCATCGACGATATCGGTATTGAGGCAGTTGAAGAAAAGATCGTTAAGATCATTTTCGAGGGCAAGATCGATTACGATCAGTTCCTGCTGAATCTGACCAACATCGCAACCGCTCCCCTGCACGAGACTTACGCAAAGGACGATAACGATGACTGGGCAAAGAAGGCATCCTCCACGGTTGGAAGCGGCGCGTTCAAGCTTGGTAAGATCGGTTACGCAGATTGCCTGAATGAAAACGGCAACAAGATCAAGGTCAACGATAACCACGCGGTTGAGCAAAACCCCGCAAATACCGATGAGCTGATCATCAACACCTCTTATACGCAGACCAAAAAGCTCAATTATTTCTATCTTGAGCGCAACCTGTACTATCAGCGTGACACCGAGCACGATTCTTTGGATGCTGCCGTAACGCCCTACCGTCTGCTGGTCGACTGCTCGAAGAGCGCGACCGATCTGGCAAACGACTTCAAGGCAGGTAAGCTGTTCTATATCGGTGACATTCCGCTTTCGATCCGTAATACCACTTACGTAAAGAAGCACGTTGAGATCACCAACGCACTTTCCACCTTTGTATGCTTCCTCAATCAGAATGCTCTGATCGATGACGGAGGCGAGGGCGAAGCGATCTTTGCAAACGCAGACGTCCGCAAGGCACTTTCCATGGCGATCGACCGTGACGCGATCGCAAAGGAGATCGTTTACGCCGAGGCTGCAACGGCTTTGGTAGGTCCCGGCATCTTCGAAGGGGTCAAGA
>JAZNXP010000174.1:0-7337 GCA_045593965.1 Eubacteriales bacterium
TCCTTTGATCAGAGTACGGATGATATCAATGAGTCCACGTTTGAAACAGCCCTTGAAATGAGCGGTATCACGATGCTTGATGGAAGCGGGAAAAGAACCTATAAAGATCCCATCACGGGCCAGGATGTGATCGTATGGCAGATGACCGTAACCCCGGAGGATGCCGATTATGAAACCTTTGGGGAAGCAGTGGTATTGCCGCAGATGCCCGCATAAGGAGGATCGACGGGATGATCAAAACCAAATTGCCCATCATGAAAAAGACGATCGACGAGTCTGAGAAAAGGCTCGTTTTGAAGGAAAGCGAAATTGAGGTAGAAATCGATACATCGCTATTCGCAGAAGAACGTTGGGAAAAGAATTTCCCGCATAACGCGAGCAAGGAAACACTGTTCGCGTATATCGAACGTGTCACAAGCGCAGGACTTGCGGAAAGTAAAGCGCATATCCTCTCTAATCTCAAGGCTCTTTATTGCTTCATGGAAGGGGATGAAATCGCGGATTTCAAATCCTTCTGCCAACTCTTTGATCTGGCAGAGGGAGAATATATCAAAAAGCTGATCAAAAAGATCAAGTTCATTTTTGAGTTGGTTCTTTCTTCTTCTACGGTAAGCCCAAAAAACTGATCGAGCACAGTCAGGAACTGATGCGGCTCAATAAAAAGGTGAATCCTTCACCGAATGATATTCGCAAAAGGCTGACTGTGCCTCGTGCAATCACTCTTTTTCAAAAATGTGTGGAACACAATATCCAAAATTGCTTGATCGAGCGGTTGCATTTCAACGATCTTTACGTGTTGATCCTCTCGCTTGATATTGCCAATCTCAAGCAGATCCTGCGCCAACGTCGGAATGCCAAATCTAAAGCAGACGGTAATATCGAGATACGAGATATTTCACAAGAGGATGCGGTGAAGTTTCTCAAAGGAGGTGGATAAATGAGCGCGACCAATATTCGAGGCATCACCATTGAAGTCAGTGCGGATGCGAAGAATTTTACAAAGTCGATGAATGCGGTCCGCAAGGATGCACGTTCCTCACAAAAGGAACTGAATGCACTCCAAAAGAGCTTGGAACTGGAATTCGATTCTGAAACCTTCGCCCGCGCGCAAAAGGTCGCCCAGGAGGCGATCGATCATACCGCACAGCAGGCAGATGTTTTGCGCAAAAGATTGGAGCATCTGGAAAAGGCTGGGAAAATGGATACCGCCGAATATCGAAAGATCCAAGCCGAGCTTGCGGAAACAGAGCTGAAGGGGAAACAATTGCATGAGCAGTTGCAGGCTCTTAATAAGCTCAATTTCAATCAACTGGCTTCAAAGGTTGAGAATGTCGGAAACAAGATCAAAGGTGTCGGTCAAGCTTTAACACCGATTTCTGTAGCTTCGGGAGCGGCACTCGCGGGGCTTGGCGCGATCGGCACAAAGGCGGTATCCTCTGCGGATGAGATCGCAACGCTCGCGACGCAATACGACATGACCACCGAAGCATTGCAACGCTTCAATTATATTGCTCTGCAGACAGATACGGACGCGGAGACGCTGTATAAGGCATTCGTCAAAATGCGTGCGGGTGTGGCAGATCTCGCAACGGGTGTCACATCTATCCCCTCAAGCGCGATTCAGAAGCTTGGAATTGACCTCAACAGTATTGGAAGCAGTGAAGATCAATTTTATTCGATCATCACCGCGCTTGCCGATATGGAAGATCAAACCCAAATGGTTGCAATTGCCAATGATATCTTTGGCGAAAAGCTTGCCAACAATCTCTTGCCAATGATCTATGCGGGCAGTGATGCGATCGCCGCATATGCATCAGAATTTGAATACCTTGGCGCACTGTCAGACGAGCAGGTGAACGCGCTCGCGGAGTTTGATAATGTTTTAAACAGCGTAAAAGCCCAATTTGCCAACGTTGCTTTACAGCTCGGCTCTTCTTTGCTTCCCATTATGCAGCAGCTCGCAGACTGGATCAGTAACCGTGTGATCCCGCAATTGCAGAAGCTATCTGAATGGTTCGGAAGCCTATCCCCGGGCGTACAAGGCGCAATTCTTGCCATTCTTGGTCTGATTGCGATTGCGGGTCCGATGCTGATGGCAATCGGACAAATGACGGTAGGCGTTTCAAGTCTCATCAAGCTGTTTGGTAAGCTCAAGGCTGCCCAATGGTTGACGATTGCGGGATTTGCCGCCATGATCGGAGCGATTGCTTTGGCATTTGATATGATATCAAATTGGAAATCCATGACGTGGGTTGAAAAGCTTTTGAAATCATTGGCACTTGCCGCTTTGGTTGCAGCAGCGGCAGTAAGCGTCTTTCACGCGAGCTGGTCTGTGGGAATTGCGGTTGGAGCCATTGCCGCAGGCATCACGGCAGCTATCGCCGCAATCAATGCCGCAAAAAAAGAAATCCTTCCTGAAGAGGATGATTTCACAGTGGATAATGTTTCCACTTTTGCAAATACACCGACACAAAGCTATTCCGCATACGGAAATGAGGATGACGAGGATCTTCTCGGAGGAGGCACCGTCTATGATCTGATTGGCGCAGGAGGTACAACAGGGGATATCTACAACAACGATTACAGCACCAATACCACCGAGCAAAACGTCACGGTGATCATTCAGAATTATGCCGATGAGGTGGATGTGGATGACCTTGTACGGCAGATCAATATCAAGCTTGCGGAGGCGATGTAGTGAGAAAATTTAAACTTCATACACAGGATCGGTCAAAATCTTTCGATCTCAATACCGCCTCCGTTCTTGCAACAGAGCCGAAGGGACTTGGTAATTCGTTTTCCGCCGCTTACAAGGATAGTGAAAAGGGAAAGCATTTGACAAATGTCACACCGTCCTTTGAGCCAATCGTGTTCAAGATCATTTTCAACGCAGATGGATCGAATGGATATGCCAATTATAAAAGATTGCTTTTATTCCTGGAGTGGTGTGGGACATTGCCGTTCCTCCTGGAATACGATGATGGCATTACAGATAAATTTTGCGATGTGATCCTGAAGTCGCATACGAAAAGCGAAATCGGAGCGGATGGCGTCTTTGGCGAAACATTCACGTTTGAGCGGCAAAGCTACTGGTATGAGCAGTTAAGTGTTGATTTCACGTTGCATAAGAAGGAGGCTGTTTCCGCGTTTCCGTTGTCCTTCCCCTTGGCTTTTTCGGGAGTGAGCTTTATTGCCTCTGAAAAAGTGACGAATCATTTTTATCAAGCAGCTCCGTTGATCATTCGTATTAGCGGACAAATTTCAAGTAATGTGGAAATATACGTTAAAGAAGCCGCGACCAATACTGTAGTTTCATCCTTGCGGCTCACTCGGGGGAAAGAGGATGATGAAAGTATCACGATCGATCCCACGACCAAAAAGATCACGATTGAAGGAGCGGACGGATCTGTTAGTAACGGTTATGATCTGACCGATAAAACAAAACAGTCCTTTCTTTATCTTCCCCAGGGGGAATATTATATCGGAGCGAATATCAACAGCGATGATAGCGGTATGATCGAAATCTCGATCAAGCGTTATCTCTTTGATTGAGGGGGCGAGTAGTATGTATATTGCGTTGTATGACGAAAACAGAACGCATATCCACAATATCGATCACGTGACTTATGAGCTCACAACACGTGTCTATGATCCCGATACATTCACAGCGGAGGGAACGTGTGATGTCAATATCAATGCCGCGAAAATCGTCGTTGTCAATGATGATGCAGGGAACTACCGATACGCTTGCTTTGCGGATACAGTCAAACCCGAGAAGGGAAAGCGGAGCGTGAAAGGATTGGATTTCAAAACCCTTTGGGATACCGAAATTCTGCTTGATTTCACGGCGGAAAACAGCTTTGACGGAAAGTTATCCACCATTTTTCAACGCATCAAAAACGCCGTATTTGACGGCTTGGATGCAACGGTACAAAAGATCCCCGTGCGCGTGATCATTCCTGAGGATCTTACGGATACAACAGAAATATACGGCTCCTACCAAGGCACGTATAAAATCGTCAACGCGTATGAGTTTTTGAAATGCTACTTGAAGTATTACGAGTATAACATTGAAACAAGATACGACGTGCCGAGCGGAACGATCATATTTACATTCGTAAAATACGATGTTTCTTTGACGGTGGATCTGAACGATTTTATTTATGAGCTCACAACATCCTCGGCGGCAACGAACAAGGCGATAGCAGATATTAAGGAAAGAACTGCCGCGCGCTACTATTACAGGGATCGAGAAAACCGCATCATTCAGGGGAACGCCGAAGGATGCCATCTTGACGGTGGTGAGATCGGTGGACGTCTCTATCCTGTACGCACGAAGTACTTTGAAGCCGAGTATCTTGCCGATGCACAGTTCGAAGCGGTCTACGAGCTGGTTAACGCTCGGTATGTGGATAACATCGTTATTGACAGCAATGCGTCAATCGATCCGATCGACTTTTCGGAATATCCACTGTATAGCAAAATTTCGTTATATTATGAAGGAATGCTATACAAAACACTCCCGATCTGTGAGAAGATTTTCACGTTTAACGGGAGCGGAGAAAGCATCAAAATCAAGCTCGGATTCAAAAAGATCCTTTTGACCGAGATCATAAAAAAATAGGAGGTTGAATGATGGCAATCAAGCCTGTGACATTTCCGGGAGCGGTAAATTTCAAATCGAATTTATACGCGTTGGATGTCAAGACACGTTTTATCGATCAAAGCGTGGCAAACGGATTCTATACGGACTATGGAGACGAGCTCGCGGCGATCGTATCCAGTAACGAGATCAAGCTCGGAAGCGGTGCGTTTCTTGTTCAGGGCAGGATGGTAGAGATCGATTCGGGCGGTGCATCCGTTACAGTGCCTATTCAAAACGGTTATTACGGATATTTGTGCGCAAGAATTGAAACCTATCACCCGAACGATACACAGAATTGTACGCTGATCGTCAAAAGTGGAATTGATTTCTCGGATATCTCGCTCGTACAGGAGGATACCCTCGGGAGCGGAGCGGAAAGCGAAAATCGGGTATATGAGCTTCCGCTGTATTCTTTCAAAATGTCAGGGGATGCGATCACCGAGCTCAATAAAGTGATCTCACCGATCAATACTCTTGAGGTTTTGAACCAAAAAATCGAAAGCGCAAGGCGATATGTTCATCACATTGCTTTTGAATTTGGATACTTTTTAAGCAATACATGGGAGGGATATATTTACTGCACAATCGTGAATAATAGCCCGATTCCCATTGGTGCGGAAGCATTCTGTATGTACGAAATAGCAAAAGAAGGTGCACAAATTATGTGTAATGGCTATTTTTATACAGGTGGAAAGATTCCGATGCTTTTGCAATATGTTGAAGGCAATATAAGTGTTAAAATGCACTATATAGACCTTGATCAGAACGGAACCTTAAACAATCGTGATATTCAACTCTTAAATATCCGAAATTTCTCGGATACAGTAACATAACAGAATAAGGAGAAAGCTATGGTAATCAATATCAATATCAACGGACGACTCGCCCAATATGTGCCGTCTGATCAAATACCCGTTTGCGGGAACAGTACGGATACCGCCAAGTTTACATTTGACGAGGAGTGGAATGACGTTGCGAAGAAAACAGCGCGATTCATTTGGGGCAACGAGCATCACGACGAAGAGATCAAAGCGGACAACACCTGCAAGGTTCCGATGTTTTTGAGAACCAGGAAAGTATTGATCGGCGTCTATGCGGGAGAAGCACCCGAGGATGAGGATTGCCTTTCCACGACAAATGCTGAGGTGGAATATAAAATTTCGGCGCGTTGCACATCCTCTGTTCCGAGCGCAGGAACAGGCAAAAACTACACGAACGAAGCGAAAGGCTACGCAACGGAAGCGAAAGGCTATGCCGATGAAGCAAAAGCGGCAGCCGACGAAATTGAAACGCTTGAAGGCAAAGTTACCGACCTCACCTACGCCGTTGACGTGATGGAAGGCATCACGGGCTTGGAAGGTACGAATTTTATAACGGTCAAGAAGTCCACCACCGAAAACAGCGTTGTGCTCGGCACATGGTATCCAGAGGATGCGTGGTTTGATGGACTCTTTGCTGATAACTCTATTTTCAAAATCGACAAGATCGCAGGCGGTGTAAGATGTTGGGTTGATGATAACGCTTCAAATGGTTTCAGCCGTTGCGCCATAAAAAGTGCGACGTTTGCAGGGAAAAAACTCTTTGAAATTCCCGATGAATTGATTGCACGGTTGGACGGTTACGGTTTGGCGTACGGACTTGAACACGATAATTTCATTATGTTTGGTGAGAGTGGTGTTTACTACGTCCAAAATTGTTATTGGAACAGCGCAAAATTTGACTGGGGTATAAGCGATCCACCCGTATGTCTTGAACCCCTTGCAAAGCCGATTATTACCGACATCACCGATTATGTTAATTTCAGTGGTTACTGTGAATTTTCCAACGAATATGGTGGCAATCCCGCTACCGAAGCGGAAGCAACTATGACATTCGAGGTAGTGGAATTTCATGACATTGACAATCAGGCATCGTTCAATCCATATGGATATCCTGTTACTTTGAATTTTGAAATCGTGGGGGTACAGTAACATGAAGAAAATCACAACTTTGATGATCAACCTTGCCAAGAAGAACGGCAATACCGAGGGCGTTTATAAGCGTCTCGTAAACGAGAAAATCCGCGCGAAGTATTCCATCAACGACGAGCTTGCGATCCTTCGTCAGAGGGACACCAAGCCCGATGAATTTGCTGAGTATAACGCATTCGTCGAGACCGTAAAGGCAGAAGCAAAAGCGCAGATCGAGAACCCCGAGGGAGAGACGTTCACCGTGGACAAGGTTCTGGCGAAAGATATTGAATCCGAGGCGATAAAGGAGTAACCCATGAAAGAAGAATTTTGGAAATGGTTTGTTCCGTTTTTTCTTGGTGGGGCGATCTCATTTATATTAGCTTATATCAAGTCACGCAAAAAGCGTGATCGTGCCCTTGAGGAAGGCGTCGAAGCACTTCTTCGAGATACGATCATAAGACAGTATGAAAAATATGAAGAGAAAGGCTATTGCCCGATTTATGCAAAGGAAGCATTAAAGCGGGAGTATCATTCTTACCATGTGTTAGGAGGAAATGACGTGGCGACGGAGCTATATCATAAGCTTTTGGAAATGCCAACAGAACCACCGAACAGTCAAGTCAAAAAACAATAAATATTGTTATGAAAGGAATATCAAAAGAATGAAAGAATTTTTGATAAGTAACTGGGCAAGCTTGCTCACGATCCTTGTTTTTGCCATTGTTCTTGTGCTTCTCACT
>JAZNXP010000175.1:0-2950 GCA_045593965.1 Eubacteriales bacterium
CAAGAAAATTCAGCACAACGGCGGATCCACGGGCTTCCGTACGCTTCATATCCAGCTTCCAAAGGATGATTTTGATCTTATACTGCTCTCCAACCGCGGCTTTGGAAATTCGCGCGGAACACTCTCGGAAGCGGCATGGCGCGCATTCTACGGAGATATGAAGGATGGGGCAAGTGTAACGACCGCAATGGATAAGGGATACATTCAAGACGTCACGAGCGGTGTTTCCATGGATGGATTTTTACCAAAGCTTCCGGACGCGGTTGAGATGTCCGATGAGGAGGAGGCATATTACCTGGGCAATTATGGCGGACAAACGCTTTCCAAGCGCGGTGACAGGTTCGTCTTTACCGATGAAAACGGAAAAGAGCTGATCTGCATTTACGTCGGGAACGGCTCGTTCTGCAACACCGTGATCGACGAGGGATATCGCATCACGAAGGACGCGCAGGGAGCGCCGTGCTTCTGGGGGAAGACAAAGGCTTAAAATACATAAACGGTCGATGCTTTTTTCAATACGTTTCTTTTTAAACTGAAAAAATAATAGCGGCGCACGAGATACAGATGCGCCGCTTCTTTGCGCGCGGTGCAGTAAAAGCCTTTTTGGAACAGTCCCCTTGAGGAGATCCAATAGGGAGAGATCCAAAGACACGCGCAGTTGATCCGTTGGGAGCAATCGAGTATGTTTCGTGCAAGAAAGTCGGACGGATCGCTTTCGTGGGTGATGGGCGTGCCGAAAAAAACGTAGACTGTTCTTCCTTCCAGCTCTGCGCGCAACAGACGGTTGGTCTTTCTCGACTGAACGAAAGCGATGAGGAAGGATGTCATAAGAAACGCAAGTCCTGCCGGGAGAAGGATCAGAAACAGCGCGGTCGTGAGCAACACCACCGCTCCCGTTTCCACCAAGGTCAGCAGAAGGGAGAGGATGCGGAGCAGATATGCGATCATACGCACGCGGCGCAGATACGCAAGCAACCGTTGCAGCTCGGTGTAGAGCGCGCCGTGACGGAAACGGTTGAATAGATATTGCGGCAACGTGCGATTTCGCATCAGCGTTTGATTTTCAGCAACGCGCTTGAGAAGGTCGTCAACGTGCTTCTCCTTGGTGTTGCGTCCTTCTTTGCTCGGGACGTTATTCATCTTCATAAAAGACGTATCTCCGTATCACCGTGCAAAGCAGACACGCGGGAATGCCCAGCAGAAACCACAGGATGAAAAACGGGAGACAGATCTGTCCCAATACCTGATAGGGAAGCTCGGAATAATCCCATACGTCCAGTCCCAACCAGAGATTGAGGATACACCCTGCCAAGAATTCCACGCCCGTGATCAGCGCTGCGGCAAGAAGCGCGCGGACGGGGAGGAGAAGGCGTGGCTTTTCCTGATTGAGGCGGTAGATCAAAAGAAAACAGATTGCGCCGCAGAGAGCCATGCTGATGTGCGTATGTCCGCGAAACAGCAGCTCAAGGGCGCAGTAAAGAACGCCGCCGATCAAAAGCAGGAGCGGCAATTCCCAAAGGTGCTTTGCAAGCTTGGAGGAAAAATGTAGGTGTGACATCGTTCATTCCTTTCGCATTTGTAACTTTTACCATCATTATGCGTACTTTATAAGGAAAAAATTCAAAAAACTATTGTAAATGCTGCGTGAATTTGGTATAATATAGAAGATAAGCAACGCAAGAATACCGAAAGGAGGGCTTTTCTTGGCATATCAGACCGTTTCGGCACCGCGCTTTTCCGAGATGTATCGGGACGCGGGCGAGATCTTATCCCGAAGGGGAAACCGTCTCCTTTTGATCGAGGCGTGGGTCATGGGACTGATCTTGGTCCCTCTTTATGCGCTCCTTTGGGAAGCCTGCACGTTTTTGCCTGCCCCCTTGTTCGGAATTCTTGACGGCGCGACTCTGTTTTTGATCGCGGCGGTATTGATCACGTGGATGCTGACCTTGCCGTATCTTTTGGGCATCCTGAAGCTCGCTTGCATGATCGGACGGGAGGAGGACGCGTCTCTTGCGGACGTGTTTTCGTCGTTTGCGTCGCTTCGTGCTTACGGAAAGGCACTTTGGCTTTCCTTCAACATCATCTGGAAGCTTTGGTTGATCTTTGACCTCGCGGCGGGGATCTGCTATCTGACGGCAAAGCTCGCGCCCGGAAATCTGCTTGCGGCGATCGTTGCCGCGCTACTCGTGATCTGCGAGGTGCTTCTGGGCTTTGTGCTGTGCCTGCTTCGTTTTCCCCACCTTTATGCGGCGCTGCGCGAGGACGAGTCCCAACGTGCGGCACGCGCCCACGCACGGGAGATGGCGCGCGCCTGTCCCACGGGAGGCGTGATGTTCTTTTTGGGATATGTGCCATGGATCTGTTTGGGAGTGTTGTCGGTCGGGATCTTTCTTCTTGCCGACGTGCTTCCGCGAATGTGTGTATCTTATTTCCGCTATTGTGATATGATAAATGAAAGTATGCTTCAATCGGAGGACGATTATTATGAGTGAAAAATTTTACGTAACGACCGCGATCGCCTATGCATCGCGCAAGCCTCATTTCGGAAACACGTATGAGGTGATCATGACCGATGCGGTCGCAAGATATCAAAGAGCGTGCGGCAAGGACGTATTCTTCTGCACGGGTACGGACGAGCACGGTCAGAAGATCGAGAACCTTGCCAACGAAAAAGGCATCACGCCGCAGAAATACGTCGACGGCGTGGCGGGCGAGATCCGCGGCATCTGGGATCAGATGAATGCAAGCTACGATTATTTCATCCGCACCACCGATGATTATCATGTCAGCGCGGTGCAGAAGATCTTCAAGCGCTTCTATGAGCAGGGAGACATCTACAAGGGACATTACGAGGGCTGGTATTGCACGCCCTGCGAGTCCTTCTTCACGGCGACCCAGGCGGTTGATGAAAAATGCCCCGACTGCGGACGTCCCTTGGCGCAGGCGCAGG
>JAZNXP010000176.1:0-18812 GCA_045593965.1 Eubacteriales bacterium
GATTAAAGTGGTACGCGAGCTGGGTTCAGAACGTCGTGAGACAGTTCGGTCCCTATCTGTCGTGGGCGTTGGATATTTGAGAAGGGCTGACCTTAGTACGAGAGGACCGGGTCGGACGCACCTCCGGTGCACCAGTTGTTCTGCCAAGGGCATAGCTGGGTAGCCGCGTGCGGTTATGATAAACGCTGAAGGCATCTAAGCGTGAAACATGCTTCAAGATGAGATATCCTCCCAACTTGATTGGGTAAGGTCACTTGTAGACTACGAGTTTGATAGGTCAGAGGTGTAAGTGCAGTAATGCATTCAGCTGACTGATACTAATAGACCGAATGCTTATACTTTTGTTTAAGCTTACAACAATTTTGAGTTTCGCTTTTAATCTCAATCCTACTCTTGTTCGATTTTCTGTGGGCGTAAAGCAAGAAAAGACGCTTAAGAGAGCGTCTTTTTTCTTTTTTCTGTATCTTTAACAAAAATACCGTGAGGACTCATTTGCAAGTCTTCACGGTATTTTCTTATCGTTTACGCTTCATCTGTCGGTTCGCCGCGCTTTTTCTTGATGCGATCGATCTCTTCATCAATGATATTTCCGAAGGATTTTTCATCAAGCTCGATGCTTTCCTCTGCCGCTACCGATTTATCGGCAAAGGCGTCAAAGATCGCTTGCTTGCTTTCCAGCATTCCCGTGATCTTCTCGTCAACGGTTTCCTCGCAGAGCAGGCGATAGACCAGTACGTTTCGTGCCTGTCCCATTCGGTATGCTCTTGAGATTGCTTGATTTTCGATCGAGGGCTTGAATTGCGGCTCGCAAATGATAACAACGCTTGCGGATTGGATATTCAATCCCGTGCCGCCCGACTGGATCTGTGCCGCCAGGACGGTTCCTGCAGGTGCTTTGTCAAATTCATCAATGATTTCCTGACGCTTTTGGGGAGTTACGGATCCGTTGATCGGCTTTAAGCACTGCTCACCCAACAGCTGTGTGATCTTTTGAATGGTATCCAAGAAGAAGGAGAATACGATGACCTTTCTGTCTTCCGCTTCCGCCTGTTCCACGATTTCCAAAAGTCTTTGTGCCTTGGAGGAATTCTTCAGATCGGATACGTTCCAGGATACGCGGCGCGCATCCGCATAGCGCCTTGCCAAAACGGCGGTTTCGTAAACCGCTTCTTCCTCCTTGGACATGGCACACCATTCGCGGTTTTCGATCAGATCGGGCAATTCGGTGAGGACGTCCTCGCGTTTTCTTCGATAATATACGGGGGCGATCTTTTCACGGAACTGCGGAGCAGAGGACATAAAGGCAATTCCTTCGATCTGCTTGGAAATGCCGGGCTGCAGCAGGTGAATCAAGGAGATCATTTCCTCGACCTTGTTTTCCAGTGCCGTACCCGTCATAAACAGCATACGATCTGCGTGCTTGGAGATCTTCGTTGTGTTTTCGGTTCTTCTTGCTTCGGGGTTTTTGATATAATGCGCTTCATCCACGATCAGAAGGGAAAAGCGGAAGTTATCGGCAAGCTTGAAATATCCTGTTGTTTCAAAGGTCGTGACGGCAACACCACCGTTCTGTACCCATGCGCCGAGTGCGGCGGTTCTTCCCGCCCCGTGGATTTTGATGACGTCCAGCTCACTGTGCTTTTGGATCTCACGACACCAGTTCGTCACAACGCTGGCGGGACAAACGACAACAAAATGTGTTGCTCCCGTATTTTTCAGGGAAACCATGGTCGCGATTGCCTGGATCGTCTTTCCAAGTCCCATTTCGTCGCCAAGCAATACCTTTTCTTGATGAAGAATATACTTGACTCCCCATTCCTGATAACGTCTCAACGTACATTTCAAGCCTTGAGAATACAGGGGTTGATCCTGAATGTCCTTGGCAAGGTCATCGGGAAGCCCGTAAACCGAATCGTCTGTTCCGAGAAGTCCCGGATTGACCTCCTCAAAGCGGTTGAAAAATTGAACGGAGTTTTGCTTGAAGTCCTCCCATGCGGCAGTGGAGGGGGTGCGGCTCGTTTTGCCGAGCGAATATAAGGTATCGTTGATCCGTTCGGTATAGTCGCTGTTCAGCTTTTTGTTAAGAGCTTCGTATGCCTCAAGAGCTTGCTGCTTTTTGGCCTTTGGGGTGAAAAACCACACAAACGCGTTGGTCGCGGGCTTCAATTCAGCCATAGCGCTTTCAATGTCCTCTTGATTTCGGAAGAGCATTTCGCGGCAGGTCTCGATGTCCTCCTGGCTGTTTTTATAATTGGAGAGGGCAACGACCAGACCCGTTGCCGAAGGCGTACGGTTATCCGCGCTCAACTTGATCTTGACTTCCTTTGCGGCTCTGTCAACAAATTCGTTGGTCAGCTTTTTGATCAACTGTGCGGATTCCTCGCTGATTCCTCGAATCGATGCCAGCTGATAGACGCTTGCCTTGTGCAGATCCGCCATGGTGCAATAGGAATGATCACGGAGCGTTTTGGTTTTGATGCCGTTTTTATCTCGGTTCAGCTCCTCAACGGGAACTCCCTGCAGCATTTTCAAGACCTCTTGTCTTGCCAAGCGATCGGACGCGTCTTTGATGTCCTGTTGATATTTTTGTTCAAGATTGGATGCGTCGGTCAGCTTTGTGATCAACGTCCGATGCTTTTCGATCATTTTTTTTGCATCGGCGGATGAAAAGGGTCTTGCCATAGCGTTACCTCCGTTGAAAAAACGTGCTCATTGAATTGATTATAGCATAAAAACGGCATCCTTTCAAGGGATTGCGTGAAGTTTTTTGATCTGAACCCCCGTTTTTTGAAAAAAGAAGAGAAAAAAGAATAAAAATATTGAAAAAACTCTTGCAATTTTCTTTTCTTTATGATATAATACCTATGTTTGTCACACGTGATGTGACACTCGATGTCAAAGAACATCAAATAATATGAAATGAGGTATACGACAATGAAAGACGGAATCCATCCGAATTATGAGACCTGCACCATCAGATGCGCATGTGGCGAAGTTGTGGAGAGCAAATCCACCAAGGGAAGCGAAATGAGAGTTGAAATCTGCTCCAAGTGCCATCCCTTCTTTACCGGTAAGCAGAAGTTTGTTGACGCCGGCGGACGCGTTGACAAGTTCAAGAAGAGACTCGCTTCTTCTCAGAAGTAATCCGGTTTCAGGACTTGTTTTCTTGATAAACGGGCAAGCTGTGCATTGGCTTGCCTGTTTTTCTTTGCAGGCAGTCTCACAATGCGGAGAACGGACGTATGTCCATTCAATTACGTGTAAAAAAATGATTGAAACGGAGGCTGTTTTTATGGAATATCAAGCAACAAAAGCGATTTTGGTCGGCATTTGCAGTGATGAGCAAAGTGCCGACGAATTGGAAAAAAGCCTTGCGGAGCTGGAACGCTTGCTGGATACGGCGGGCGGCGTGTGCTTTGCAAAGCTGATTCAAAAGAAAGAGAGACCCGATCCCCGTACGCTGATCGGCTCGGGAAAGGTGCAGGAGCTTGCGGCTCTGTGCCACGGAAATGACGTGGAGCTTGTGGTGTTCGACGAGGAGCTTTCTCCCTCGCAGATCCGCAATCTGGAGGACGATATCGGCAATGAGGTGCGCGTGATCGACAGATCCATTCTGATCTTGGATATTTTCGCTCTCCATGCCGTAACGAAGGAAGGAAAGCTGCAGGTCGAGCTGGCACAGCTCAAATATACCGCACCGCGTCTGACGGGACAGGGCAAGGATCTTTCCCGTCTTGGAGGCGGTATCGGTACGCGCGGACCCGGTGAGTCCAAGTTGGAGTCGGATCGCCGTCACATGAAGCATCGCATCGTCGCGCTTGAGGAAGAGCTTCGCGTGCTGGATAAGAACCGTCAGACCATGCGTGCCGCGCGTGACAGAAGCGGTATTCCGAAGGTTGCCATCGTTGGATACACCAACGCGGGAAAATCGACGATCCTCAACCGTCTGACCGATGCGGGCATTCTCGCGGAGGACAAGCTGTTTGCCACTCTTGACCCAACGACCAGAAAATATACGCTCCCCACGGGAGAAAATGTCCTTTTGACCGATACGGTCGGATTTATCCGCAAATTGCCGCATCACCTGATCAAGGCTTTCAAATCCACCTTGGATGAGGCAGTGTACGCGGATATGCTGATGATCGTGATCGACATTTCGGATCCCGAAGCCCGTGCGCAATTGGAGGTCACGGAGCAGCTGCTCAAGGATCTCGGCGCATCGGATAAGCCGACGATGTATGTGTTCAACAAATGCGATCTGGGGGCGGCGAGCTTTTTGCCTGTCGGACAGCTTTCCGAGCATACCTATACCGTTTCGGTTTCGGCAAAGACGGGGCAGGGAGTGGAGCTTTTGGTGGACACCCTGCAGAACATGCTCCATGCGGGAAAGCGGAGAGTGACCTTTTTGATCCCGAATGATAAGGGCGGCGCGTTGAATACGCTCTATCAGAACGCGACGGTCGAGGACGTGGAATATGGCGCGGACGGCATGCGTGTGACTGCCGTTGTTGATGCAAAGATCCACGGTATGCTCAAGCAATACGATCCCGAATGGAGAGAACCCGAAGAGGATTAAAGGAGGAAACGCAATGGCGGATGCGGTATTATATACCACGCTGGAGGGCGAGGGTGAAGCGGAATTCACAGAGAAAAAATCCGTCTTTATCGGTCACGCCAAGCCCGTTGAGAGCGAGGAAGAAGCACAGGCGTATGTCAAAAAGCAAAAAAACGCGTATATGGACGCGCGACATAACGTATGGGCGTATCTGATGAAGGGCGAGATCGTTGCGCGCTATTCGGATGACGGTGAACCGCAGGGAACGGCGGAAGTCCCCGTGCTGGATACCATTCGCAAATCGGGCGTGACCGATGCGGTCGTGGTCGTAACACGTTATTTTGGCGGTATTCTGCTCGGCGCGGGCGGCTTGGTGCGTGCGTATTCACATACGGCGAAGCTTGCCTTGGAGGCGGCACATATCATTACCTATGAGCAATATACGGAGCTGGAATTGGCTTGCTCCTATTCGGATTATCAACGCTATTCTGCAGAGCTTCCGCGGTTTGGCGCGGTGGTGGACGATACGCGGTTTGCCGAGGGTGTGACGATCCTGTTTTCCGTTAAGGATACCGTCCTTGACGACGTTCTTCTCCGCATCCGTGAAATGAGTGGCGGAAAGGATGCTCCGACCGTACGCGGAAAGCGGTTTGATTACCGATAATTATGTATACAATCCGCGCAAGCCGACTCGTTGCGCAAAAAAGAACGGTGCAGGTACCAACGGCAGTGCTTGCACCGATGCTTTTTGCAGTTGATTCTGTTGACCGTTCGGCAAGGAGAGCCGAAATTTTATAAAAAATGATATAAATTTCATGAAAAATAAAATTAAAAAAGTATTTTTGATTTTTTTTGCGTATATTATCATTGAATAAGGGAAAAATGTGTCGGCAAAGCGATGCTCGGACGAAATTCCGAAGCACCGCGCGGCAAAAGACGTGGGATGCTTGCCGATGAAAGAAAGGAGGGGAGCTGTGAGATTTTCGGAAAATTTTGTGCAGGAGGTCGTTGACCGTACAGACATCGAGGAATTGATCGGGCGTTACGTGACGTTGAAGCGAAGCGGCTCGAATAATCTTGTCGGGTGCTGTCCGTTCCACAGCGAGAAAACGCCTTCCTTTTCTGTTTCTCCCGCCAAAAAACTCTTTTTCTGCTTTGGCTGTCACGCAGGCGGATCGGTGATCACCTTCGTGCAGAAGGCGGAAAATCTGGATTTTGCGGATGCGGTCGAGTATCTTGCCAACCGCGCGGGAATTCCTCTGCCGCAGGACAGTGACCAGCGCCTGCAAAAGCAGGGCGTTTCACGAAAAAGAATTCTGGATATGAATTTGGAAGCGGCAAAATTTTTCCGCGCTTGCCTGTTCGACGAGCGGATCGGCGGAGAGGGAATGCGCTATTTCCATGAAAACAGACGTCTGTCCGTGGCAACGATCAAGCACTTTGGTCTCGGCTTTGCGCCGAACACCTTTGGCTCCCTGACCGATCATATGCATCGGTTGGGATATACCGATGAGGAGCTGATCGCGGCGTGCCTTTGCGGAAAAAGCCAGAAAACGGGACGGGCGTATGATTATTTCCGCAATCGCGTCATGTTTCCCATCATCGATCCGTCGGGAAACGTTGTCGGCTTTGGAGGACGTGTTCTGGACGATTCCAAGCCGAAATATCTGAACACCTCGGATACGCCCGCATTCAAGAAAAGCAAGCATCTTTTTGCGCTGAATTACGCAAAGAACGTCGGTGCGGAGAAGATGGTGCTTTGCGAAGGATATATGGACGTGATCGCGCTTCACGCCGCGGGATTCGAGTACGCCGTGGCGACCTTGGGAACGGCGATCACCCCCGAGCATGCGCGTGTGTTTTCCAAATATACGCAGAAGGTCATCATTTCCTATGACTCCGACGATGCGGGACAAAACGCCGCAAACAAGGCAATGAAGATCTTGGCAGAGGTCGGAATGGACGTGCGCGTTCTCAAGATGAATGGCGCGAAGGATCCCGACGAGTACATCCGAAAGTTTGGAAAAGAGCAATTTCGCCGCATTCTTGAGGAAAGCAAAACAGGCTTTGAATATAAGGCGGAGCGCATCTTTGATAAATACGATCTGACGATTGGAAGCGAGAAGATCAAGGCATCGCAAGAGCTTTGCGGAGTGATCGCGGAATATCCGTCGGGTGTGGAGCGTGAGGTGTATCTGGCGCATGCCTCCAAGCGGTTGGAATTGTCTGTGGACGTATTGAAAAATACGGTCGAGCAGATGCGCCGCCGCCGTTTCCGTGAGCTGGAAGCAAGGCAGAGCAGAGAAGCGCAGGCATCGGTAAAGAATTTCGGAGATCGGATCAACCCCGAATCCGCAAAGGATCCGCGCGCGGCGGCGGCGGAGGAGAGCGTTCTTGGGCTATTGTTGCTTTTCGAGGAATACAGAAACGTGGTGGAAAAGAAGCAGATTGAGCTTTCCCCCGACGATTTTGTGACCGATTTTCACAGGCGTGTGTTCGTTTCGATCATGGAGCGGCATGCAAGTGAATCGGGATTGCACTTTGAGATGCTCGGCGAGGAGTTTTCCCCCGACGAGATGGGGCGCATTCAAAAAATGGAGGTCGCGAGAGGGCAGCTCTCTCATAGCATCGACGTGTTCCGCTCGGCGGTAGAGGTGCTGCGCGATGCCGCGAGGGAAAAGGCACTGGAAGGCGGAGACATAAGCACAAGATTGGAATATTTACGTAAGAAAAAAGCAAAAATACATAAATGAAAGGCAGAAAAAGGATGAAGAAAAATCATTTGGAGGACACCTTGGAGCTTTCTGAGGAAATGCCTGAAATGGAGACTGTTGAAGAAAAGAATGAAACCGACGATGAAATGGCTGCTGCAGCGGAGGAAGAAGCAAAAAAACAGCAGATGGATTCTTTGATCGAGAAAGGCAAAAAAGGCAAGCTTTCCGCAAATGATCTGGATGAGGCGATCGCGGAAATGGATTTTGACGTTGACAGCATCGATAAGCTTTACGAGGCGCTTGAGGACAACGGCATTTCTTTTGACAGCGATATTTCCAATGAGGAAATGAGCGAGATCGAAAATGAGGTGGAAAAGTTCGGCGCGGGCGAGAATATGGAACGTATTCTTGAGCAGGAGGGCTTGACCATTGATGACCCCGTGCGTTTGTATCTGAAGGAGATCGGACGCGTTCCGCTTCTGACGAGCGAAAAGGAAAAGGAGCTTGCGGAGCGCATGATGGCAGGGGATGCGGATGCGAAAAACGAGCTGGTGGAAGCCAATTTGCGTCTGGTCGTCAGCATCGCAAAGAGATACGTCGGCAGAGGTATGTTCTTCCTTGATCTGATCCAGGAGGGAAATCTGGGACTCATGAAGGCGGTGGATAAGTTCGATTATACCAAGGGTTATAAATTCTCCACCTATGCGACGTGGTGGATGCGTCAGGCGATCACAAGAGCCATTGCGGATCAGGCAAGAACCATTCGCATTCCCGTTCACATGGTCGAGACCATCCACAAGGTTTCCCGCTATACGCGCCAGCTGTTGCAGGAATACGGACGTGAGGCGACCGCAGAGGAGATCGGTGAGAAGATGGGCATGAGCGCAGATAAGGTCAGGGAGATCATGAAGATCGCGCAGAATCCCGTTTCTCTGGAAACGCCGATCGGCGAGGAAGAGGACAGCCACCTTGGCGACTTTATTCCCGATGACGACACTCCTTCTCCGGCAGAAGCAACGTCCACCAATATTCTCCGCGAGGAGCTGGACCGTCAGCTTCATACGCTGACGCCCCGTGAAGAGCTTGTGATCAAGCTTCGTTTCGGTCTTTACGACGGCAGAACGCGCACTCTTGAAGAGGTTGGTCAGAAATTCAACATCACGCGCGAGCGTATTCGTCAGATCGAGGCGAAAGCCCTGCGTAAGCTTCGTCATCCGAGTCGTGCAAGACACCTGAAGGGATTTATGGAATAAAAGTTTTAAAAAATGGTTTAAACAACCAAAAAACGGTATCAAAAAATGTGCAAAACGCCGTTTTGATAGGGTAAAATATATTAAAAAACACTTTTGGATTTGTGCAATGTGACATTTAAATGTGAACAATTGGTGTCCGATGCAAACGAAATGCGTTTTGAAACGGTTTTGGTCACAAAAAATTCACTTGACAGAATTTAAAAAAAGGTGTAAAATGTACAAGTATAATAATGATTTCATATCGGGCGTACTGCGCGCGGATATGAAAACCTGTTTATAGGAGGAATCAACATGAAAACAAGATTGATTTGCCTGTTCTTGTGTGTCATCATGATGTTTTCCGTGGTTTTGACGAGCTGCGGCAAAAAGACTGATGACGAGTTGACGAGCGACATTACGGATGCAGCTTCCGAAAGCGCAATGACCCTGACGATGTGGGTCGTTGTCGAAGAGGCTGTTACGGATGAAGTTGCGGCAGCTGTTACCAAGGAACTGAACTCCATCAGTAAGGCAAAATTCAAGACCGAGTTGGTCGTAAAGTTTTTGACAGAGGACCAATATCAAACGGTTTTGGCAGATACCATTACCAAATATGAAAATACGCCCGTTTCCACGGAGACGACCGTGCGCACCACGGCGGGCACGGATACCGGAGAAACTGCGGTCACCGATGAGACGCGCGTCAACGATTACGGCTTCGTTGAGATCGTGTATCCCGGCGCAGTAGAGAACCAGGTGGACATCATCTACATCGCAGGCAAGGAAATGTTTGATACATACGTAGGCAATGGTTGGCTGGCTCCTTTGGACGATGAGCTGAACGGTTCCTCCAAGAAGATCAAGGAGTACGTTGCAAACGCGCTTCTCTCCGCTTCCAAGCAGGAGGGCGTTACCTACGCGATCCCGAACAACAACGTTATCGGTGAGTATACATACATGCTTCTTGACAGAGAGCTGATGGAGAAGTACTGCCAGCAGGGTTACTACAACCGCGGCTTGATCGACGGCTTCTGCAACGAATACGTTTACACCTTCATCGATCAGATCGCAATGTTCGAGGATCCCAGCAAGGTAGTCCCGATCGACAGCACCTACGATGAGTGCCTGGATATGCTGGCGCACTTCTGGACGATCGATCCCGATACGTACGATATGCTTGACGGCTTCTCCGCATTCGGTTATTACTACACCGATCTGGCAGAGCTTTCCCGCGGCAGTGTAGTGATGGGTTATCAGAGCTTGTTCGAGAACAAGGACTTCGCAGAGGACTTCCTCGCGCTGAACCGCTTCAGAATGAACGGCTACTATCACGATGCCGAGACCGAAGGCAAGCGCGCGGCAGTCAAGTTTGTAACGGGTGATAAGAACTCGGTCAAGAAATATACCGACGATTATTACGCAGTTGCAGTTGATTATCCGACGGCGTCCGTTGATGATATCTATAGCAATATGTTTGGCGTTTACACGCGCAGTAAGAGCGTTCCTCGCAGCATGGAGATCATCTCCTACCTCAACACCAACGCAGAGTTCCGCAACGTTCTTCTGTACGGTAAAGAGGACGTTCACTACACCCTCGTCGAGGAAGATGATCGCGTGACCATTGAGCGCGATAAGTACAACCGTTACATCATGGATATTGATAAGACGGGTAACGCGTTCCTTGCATACCTCCAGCCCGAGATGTCCGCGGACATTTGGGAGACCGGTAAGGAGCAGAACCGCGACGCATTGGTTGAGCCGCTTCTCGGCTTCGATTTCTCCGATTACGTTACCACCGCAGGTGTATCCGAGTCTCGTTTGACCGTTTCGAAGAAGGGCTATAACCTGAATTACACAACGGGATATTCCAAGGACGTTCTTTGCCAGGATGCTCGCTTGGCGGCATGGATCGCGGAATGCGATGCAAAGGGCCCCGGTCTTTACAGCTTGAAGACCACCGAGACCACAGGCCAGAATATTCTTTACAACTTCTATTTCTATAACACGTTGGGTAACGGATATAACTTCGTTGTTGCCGAGCAGCCCATCAAAGAAGAGTTCAGCGATGAAGATGGAAACATCACCGAGAAGGTGGTTGGCGTTGACCTGATCGGAACGTACACCGCAAACGCGGGTGACACAACCGCATACGAGCTTTCGATGGCGACTGTTTACACCAGAAAGAGCTTCCAGTTCAGCGACTTCCAATTTGTTGTTGACGGTGCTCCCGTAACCGCAACCGTGACCGAAGGTGCGCTTCTTACCTTTGATGCGATGAACACCAAGGAATATACGATCACCTTCTATCAGGATCTTACCAAGTCCGCAATTCGCTTCAACGATCTGCTTCTCAAATGGGCAAGAAACTGTGAAGCGTATGAATCGATGAAGAATCCTCGCTCCTACGTTCTGCGCTATACCGACACCGAGTCGATCGAGGGCAAGACGGTCTATACGTTCGTAATGTTGCGCAACGGTTTGGAAAAAATCACCGATCTGAACCTGACTCCCACCGGCAACAGCGGCAACCTCAATCTCTCCTTCATTTATAGTGATGCAGGTGAGAAGCTGGACCTCGACGCAATGGATGAGGACGGCGAAAGAGAAATTTCCTACGTTCTTGATTACGTTCGCGTGGTTGCTGACAGCAACGTTACCGTGACCTACGATATCTACTATCAGAATCTTGAGGATACCACGGACGCATCCAAGATCGCGCTTTCCAAGATCGAGGGTGAAGATCGAGTTGTGGAGGAGACCGCTGACGTAGATCCCGATTTCAAGATCGTTGGTATTCTGGATACCGAGCTTGTGAAGTATCTGTATCAGTTGAACCTGGACATCAATGAAATGATCGCGGCTTGCGTAACCTATGATGAGCTGGAGTCCTTGGTTCACGATCTGGGCTTGATGCTTTCCAGCAAGAGCAACATTTCGCCTTCGCAGCTGACGGATCCCAAGGTGAAGGCATACGTTGCAGAGCAAGCAGGTGTTGTTGGTGCCGATGAGATCGTAGCAATGAGTGCAATGCAGACTTATTTGTTCAACGTCAACGAAAAAGTTAAGAACGCAGTATCCCAGAAGCTGATGGAGGCAACTCCCGATGAAGAGGGCAACGTTCCGAAGTTCGATCTCTATGAAGAATACGTTTACTACGCATCCCCCTGCACGATCTACTGCATGTGGTTGGAAGAATACGGTTATTCTCCCAAAAAGGATCCCGCCAATAAGAAATAAGCTTTCACGGGGCGCCCTTAACGGCGCCCCGTTTTTTTGAAGCTTGGATTTTGAAGAAAAAATGTATTTAATACTTGAAAAAACGCGATCAATGTGATACAATAAGTAATCATAGCCGCTTGTGCCTTGGCAGAATGCGCACAAGCGTTGAAAGGAGCCCTTTTTGATGTTAGGAGAACAAAAAGTATCTTATTCAGGTGTGCAACCCAGCGGAAACCTGACCATTGGAAATTATCTTGGAGCAATCCGTAATTTTTCGGAGTATTCCAAAAAATATAAGACCTTTTACTGTGTTGTGGACGAGCACGCGATCACCGTACGCCAAGTGCCGGCAGAGCTGCGCAAGCGCACGTACGAGACGTTGGCGCTTTACATGGCTTGCGGATTGGATCCGAACGAGAATACGCTTTACGTTCAGTCCATGGTGCATGAGCACGCGGAGCTTGCATGGATCTTGAATTGCTTTACGATGTTTGGCGAGCTTTCCCGTATGACGCAGTTCAAGGATAAGAGCGCGAAGCACGCGGATAATATCAACGCGGGACTCTTCACTTACCCGACCCTGATGGCGGCGGATATTCTGCTTTATCAGACCGACGTTGTTCCCGTTGGTATTGACCAGAAGCAGCACGTGGAGCTTTGCAGAGACATTGCCGAGCGTGTCAATCAAATCCACCCCGGAACGTTCACCGTTCCCGAGCCTGTGATCTCCAAGCACGGCATGAAGATCATGTCCTTGGCGGAGCCGACCAAAAAAATGAGTAAATCTGATGAAAATCCCAATGCCGTGGTATATATTCTGGATGATCGGGACACAATTATCAGAAAGTTCAAAAGAGCGGTGACCGACTCGGGCGCAGAGGTTCGTTTCGACCCGCAGGAAAAGCCGGGCGTTTCCAATCTGATGACGGTTTATTCTTGCTTTACGGGTAAAACAATGGAAGAAATCGAGCGCGAGTTTTCGGGCTGCGGCTACGGCGATTTCAAGCTTGCGGTTGGCGAGGTGACTGCCGACGCGCTGATGCCCGTGCAAAATGAATTCTATAAGCTTCTTTCTGACAAGGCCGCTTTGGAAGCGCAGATGAAAAAAGGCGCGGAGGAAGCATCCTACTATGCGCGCAAGACGCTATCGAAGGTGCAAAAGAAGCTTGGCTTTGTTCAGGTGCGCTGATCCGTCGGGCTTTTATCACAACTTCAAAAAGAGAGTTACATACGTCGAAAAAAGGCGGTGTAACTCTTTTTTTATGCATGGATTGGAAGGAAATATGAGCTTGATTTTGATCTTTTTATTTACGTTCTGCTTTGCGTACGTTCTAACGCCGCCCGTGATCGGGATCTCTTGGAAGATCGGGGCAGTGGACGTTCCGTGTGACTGGAGACGGATGCATCGCGTGTCGATTCCACGCGCGGGGGGATTGGCGATCTATTTGGCATTTTTCATAGGGGCGTTGCTTGCTTTGGACGGGGACAGAACACTGTATTGCTTATTGGGCGGTGGAGTGCTGATGCTTTTGCTTGGATTGGCAGATGATCTGATCTGCTTGGGTGCATGGAGCAAGCTTTTGTTCCAAGGCGCGATCACCGTGGCAACGGTTCTTGGAAGTGGAGAATGGAGCGGTATTCGGGCCATTGGTGCCGTGATATGGGTCATGGCTTTGGTCAACGCGCATAATTTTATTGATGGCTTGGACGGTCTGCTTGCAGGAACGGTGGCGATCGAGGGAAGTGTTTTGGCGCTTGCGTTTTGGCTTGTTGGAATGCCGCGCTTGGCGATCCTGCCGATCTTGCTTTCGCTCTCTTGCTTGGCGTTTCGCGCGTTCAACCGTTTTCCCGCGCAGATCTTTGCGGGAGACTGTGGCTCCGAAACGGTCGGCTTCTTGCTCGGACTGATCTCGTTGCCATTGCTCGACCATGCGGACATTCATAGCGCATCTCTTTCCATGCTGTTTATTTTCGCGTATCCGTTGACCGACCTTGTGACCGCGGTCGTTAGAAGATTGCTGCGCTTTAAGAGCCCATTTGCCGCAGATCGGGGACATTTACACCACCGCATCTGCGCCGCGGGAAGTCCACAGGTGCCGTGTGTGCGCATCCTGCATCTGCTATCATTGGCACTTGGCTTGGTCGGTGCTTTGAGCGTGGCGGACGGTTGGCAGGCACTTGCGAGCGCGGCTTGCGTAGTAACCGTTATTCTTTTGATGAAAATCCGACGGTTTATTGTCAATTTTGCGTGAAATGGCTTGATTTTTTGTATGTGATGTGCTATGATATAACTGTATCGAATTTTATAGTATCGATCGGAGGTATCATATGAAAAAAACAGTTCGTCTGATTGCTTTGACATTGAGTATGATCATGCTCTTGATGTCCATGACTTCCTGTTTGTCACTGATCAAAGTGACGGAGCCGAACGCAACTACGGAAGTCACCACGCAAAGCACGCCCAATGCTGAAACCACCACGGGACTTCCCGCGTTGGAATTCCCCGATGGCACTACCGCTGGCGGCGGAACGACGTCAGGAACGACCGACTCGTCCGCAACAACGGCAACGGGAGAAACGACCACACAGCAAACCACCGTTACCACGAAGCTTCCCGCAACAACCACAGGAAGCAGCGGACTTGTTCTTCCCGAGGTTGGATTGTTGGAAAAATATCCTTACGCTCTGACCGAGCAGGATTATCTGGATTACGTAACGCAGCTGGCTCTTTGCGAGGAGTTGGTGCTTGAGGGAAGTGACACCGCTGCCATTGAGCAGGCATGGGAGACGCTGTTTGAGATGTATTATTACATCTCCACGCAGTCAAGCCTCGCATACGTTCAGTATTGCACGGACGTTACCGATGATGTATTCAAGGAGCAGTATCTTCAGGCGACCGAAATGTCCACGGATGCTTATGCGGAATACGTTGAGGTATGTCAGAAGGTTTATAACTCCGACTCTGCATATAAGGATGAATTCTTCCTGGATTGGTCCGAGGAAGAGATCAGCAGCATGCTGGCGGTTTCTCCTGAAATGGCAGAGTGCAATAAGATCAATGATGAAATCCTGGTTGAGTATCGCGATCTGTATGATTATGAATTTACGGACGAGTCCTGCAATCTGTTCATGCGCATGGTTGAGAACAACAATCGCATTGCCGAGCTGAACGGATACGATAACTACATTGATTACGCATATTCCGAGATCTATCTGCGCGATTACGAGCCCGAAAAGATCGCGGAAATGAGAGAGCTTGTGAAGCAATACCTCATTCCGATGTTCACGCAGACCTATAGCGATCTTTACGAGCTTTATTATGACATCGGTCTTTCCAGAACGGAGCAGGCTGCCGTTGATAAGATCCTCGAGGGAACCTATAAGGATCTGGACGTAGCTTCTCTGAATGCATTCATGGAGTCCTTGGCGCCTTCTTCCGCCGCAGGAATGAATCATATGTTCGAGAGCGGCAACATGATATTCATTACCGATAAGAACGCGCAGGCAGGTGCTTTCACGGGTTATCTCTACGAGCATGAGACGCCGATCTGCTATTTTGGCCCCGGATATCAATCTGTTTTTACTGTCGTTCATGAGTTGGGTCACTACTACGCATTCGTTGACAACGGAGATTCCTCTTTGCAGATGGATTTTGCCGAGCTGCAATCGCAGGGCAACGAGTTTATGTATATGGCATTTATGGAAAGCCAAGGCGATAACGACTTTATCTGGAAAGTGGTGAAGTCAAATCAGATGTATTCCTCGCTTGTCAGCATCATCATTTGCTGCATGGTCGACGAATTCGAGCAGTATGTTTATACGCACGCAGATGAGATCACCGATCCCACGACCGATCTGGATAAGATCATGGACCGTATTTCCAAAACCTACGGAAACGGTATGTTCAATAACTTTGTGGACATCAACAATTACTGGAGAATGGTCGTTGTTGAAAGCCCTGTTTACTATATCAGCTATGCGGTGTCCGGCGTTATGGCGCTTGATCTTTATAGCATCGCAAAGACCGATTATGCAGCTGCTGTTGAGCAATATCGCGCATTGGTTGAGGAAGTGACGGGCGATGATACGCTGCAGAGCTTCCTTGAGATCGCGGGACTTGGCAGTCCCTTCGATGAAGAGACCTATAAGAGAATTGCAGGTGCTTGACCGTTTTCGTTTATTTGATTTTGAATTGAAAGGAGAGAAGGTATGTATCCAAAGAATATTATATTCGGCTTGAGTATGTATGAGATCATGATCGGATTGGGCTTCTTTCTCTGCCTGTTGTACTTTCGCCGTCATGCTGACCGTCTCAAGCTTTCCGCAAAATGCCAGAACATTTGTATTCTGGGCGCGGTAGCGGGAGTGGTCGGCGGAGGCGGAAGCGCGATCCTGTTTCAGGCATTCTATAATTTTCTGGAAAGCGGGAAGTTTGAGGTCGTAAAGGAAACGGGAGCGACGTTTTTCGGCGGTCTGATCGGCGGTGTGGCATGCTTTCTCCTGATCTACTTCGTGATCGGGGAATACTGGATCCTTGAGAGAGGAGAGGCAAAGCGGAATTTCCGCGTCGTGAGTGAGATCGCGGCGGGAAGCATTGCGCTGGCACACGCGTGCGGACGCATCGGCTGCCTGTTTGCCGGATGCTGTCACGGTAAGATCACCGATGCATGGTACGGCATCAATAATGTACATCTTGGCGCAAAAACCATTCCCACGCAGCTCTTTGAGGCGATCTTCCTCTTTGGACTGCTGATCTTCCTGAATTACCGTCTGAAAAAGCAAAAAAACGGAAACATGGCGATCTATCTGATCGCGTATTCCTTCTGGCGCTTTTTCCTTGAATATCTGCGCGCAGATGACCGCGGCGGAGGATTGGTGCCTTTCTGGTCACCTTCACAGCTGATCGCCGTGTTGCTCTTTGTTGTCGGCGCAGCACTTTTGATGCTGGAGGCGCATTGGGAAGAGAAGAAGGCGAAGGAACCTCAATCTGCGGACGCACCTGCTGACGCGGCTGATCAGACGTCCGAGCCTGATCAGAATGCAGAGGATGATAAAGAAGCATGACACGTGGAAAATGGTCTCGCGCGATCACACTGATCGCATTTCTTGCCTTCTTGATTTTGATGGTATGGAAGCCGACCTTCAGCAGTGATGAGGATGCGCAAAAGCTTTTGGAGGCGATCGCATTCCGCGTGGCGGGAAGCGTTATCTTTGCGCTTTTGATCTACGAATTCGAATACCGCGTATTCGCAATGCCAAAATGGAAGCATTTGCTTGTTCTTATCCCCGCATGGGCGGTGGTGATCAACAATCTGCCCATTCTCGCTTTGATCTGGGGAACGGCGACCGTCGATCGCATGGATCTGATCTGGCTGTTTGCTCTGCAGAGCCTTTGCATTGGGCTGTTTGAGGAATTGGTCTTTCGCGGTGTACTCTTTGTTGCCTTGCTCGAAAAAAGAAGAGCAAGCACCAAGCAGATCTTTTGGGTGACGGTTGTCTCGTCCGCGTTGTTTGGATTGATCCACCTTGCCAATCTTTTGGAGGGAGCGGGAATCATCCCAACGCTCATGCAGGTCGGATATTCCTTTTTGATCGGCGCGATGTGCAGCATTGTGCTCTTGAAAACGGGAGATCTGTTGCAGTGCATTCTGCTTCATTCGGTTTATAATTTCTGCGGTGGACTTTTGCCGACGCTCGGTTCGGGCGATTGGTGGGATACACCGACGGTCATCATTACCGCGGTTCTGGCGGTGGCGGTGAGCTCTTGGATGCTGTATATTTTGTTGCACGTAAAGCCAGAGGATACCGAGCGGTTTTACGGCAAGAAAAAGGGGAATGATGATGAACACATTGAAGTTTGATAAAAAAAGCACACGCATGGTCGCTCACAGAGGTGTGAGCGGATTGGAGCTTGAAAACACGCATGCCGCATTCGTTGCGGCAGGTAATCGCTCGTATGGGAAAAAGGCAGACAGCTCAAACGATTTGACAATTTTACATACAAGTATAACAATGATGGTATTCGTATTCAAAAGGTAGAGTACAATAGAACCCATGACTACACGCTTGACGGCACGAATATTGTCAAGGAAATGATTACCGCTTCCGAAGGATGTATCGACGAAGTCGAATATTTGTATGGCCTTGACGGAACGGTTTGCGGCATCAAGTATAACGACACTGCATATTATTTTTATAAGAACTTGCAGGGTGACGTCATTGCGATTACCGCTGATGCAGGAGCCGTTGTAGCCCGTTATACCTACGATGCATGGGGCGTTCCGACCATCGTCGGCGATACCAGCGGCGTAAATATTGCTACCGTCAATCCGTTCAGATACCGTAGTTACTACTACGATACCGAAATTGGAATGTATTATCTGCAGAGTAGATATTACGATCCTGTGGCGGGGCGGTTTATCAATGCGGATAATAGTATTTATTTAACAAAAAGTGGTACTGTTTTAGGATGTAACTTGTTTTCATATTGTGAAAACAATCCTGTATGTAGAATTGATACTGTAGGTAATTTTTGGATCACATTAATTATCGCAAGTGCAACTCTTGCATACTTGGGGAATAATTTAGTTCATTCGGTATATAATCAAAGTCATTCACCTAGAAATTTTATATATAGTCAAAAAGACGAGAAAATCGCAAAACTAAAGTTTGGATTTTTTAATAGTAGTTTTAATGGATGTGGTTGGATCGCAACATATAATGCACTGATACTGTTAGGAAAGACTCCCAAAGCAGAAAATATTATATCCGAATATGAATTAACCGGCGCCGTATTAGGTGGAGTATTTGGAATCTATCCATCTGCTGTAACAAATTATTTTCGTGTTAGAGGATACAAAGTAAAAAATACATATAGTGCAAAAAAAGTAGATAAGATTGCCAAAAAAAATACAGCTAACATACTATTTTATTGGCATAGCTCTGGAGCGCATTATATTGCGACGCATTGGGATGGACAAAAATTCATTGGATATAACGTGTTTTCTGGAGAAACAGGTCCTAAAGATTTGGGAGCATCACTTACTGCAACATTCAATAAAAAGCCAAGAAAAATAGGAGTATTAATTTCAA
>JAZNXP010000177.1:0-26545 GCA_045593965.1 Eubacteriales bacterium
TCAATAGTATTATACATGTTTTTTGCAGAAAAATCAATTGTTTTTAATAGTTTTGTTATTTATAATAATATCGGAGGTGGTAATATGAAATTCTACACACAAAATGGAGGAAAACGCCCCGTACGCTTATCCGAGCCAACCAGAAAATTTGCATACGAGTCACTCAACCGCAAATACGGACTTGACACCTTGAAAGTCGAAGCGATACCTCTTGATAACATTGATGATTTCGAGTCGCTTTCTACCATTGAAATATATGATCTTGCTATTGAGAAAATAGCCGAGGAAGCTCCGATTCGAATATGCGAGGGAGAGAAAATCAGCGGTGCGGCGACGCTTGGCATGGCGATCCACCATCTGATTCCCGCTACACGCGGCAAAAAATCGATCTTCAGCAGCATCAGCCATTTGACTGTTGACTTCGAAACGGTTTTAAAATTCGGAGTTAACTCAATCAAAAGAAAGGCTGAAGTCTCATATGAAAACTATAAAGGAACGGAACAAGAAGCCTTTGCAAAAAGCTGTTTGAATTGTCTTGAAGCTTTTGAAATATGGCATGCTCGTTACTTAAAGGCATTGGAGAAGCTTCCTGAATACAAAGCAAATTATGAAAATCTGAGGCGTGTACCCTTCGAGCCCGCCGCCGATTTTTATGAGGCGGTACAAAGCCTTTGGTTCACGTTTGCCTTTATCCGACTTTGCGGAAACTGGCCGGGAATCGGGCGCATCGATTATTTGCTCGGAGATTATCTCAAAAAGGACCTGTCAGAAGGAAAGCTTACGCTCAATGAAGCTCGGGAGATACTTGCGCATTTCTTCATCAAGGGATGCGAATGGATCAACGGGCAGTACGTTGGAAGCGGTGATGCTCAGCATTATCAAAACATTTTGCTTGCGGGTATTGATGAGAAGAAAAATGTGGTTACGAATGAAGTGACCTATTTGGTGCTCGACATTTTGGAGGAGCTTGGCATCAGTGATTTTCCGACAACCGTTCGAATTAACAAGAACACAGACGAAAAGCTTTTGCGAAGAGTTGCTGAGGTGATGCGATACGGCGGCGGAATTCTTGCCGTATACAACGAGGATCTGATTATCGAAGCCTTGATAAAAGACGGCTATGAGGAACGGGATGCACGTAAATTCGCCAACGACGGATGCTGGGAGGTACAGATTCCCGGAAGGACCTACTTTATGTATTCTCCGTTCGACTCCTTGCAGATACTCCAGAATAAGACATTACTCGAATATGACGGTACGGTTTCGTTTGCTGATTTTGAAGAACTGTATAGCAAATATATATCCGATCTTTATGAAAAAGTAGAAGATATTTATATCGACAAAGAACATAAGTTTGCAAAATACGGTGTTCCTACAAAGGATTGGAAATGGGCTACACAGCCTCCCTGCACAATCGTATCCTTGTTTGAAGAAGGGTGTATCGAAAAGGGACTTTCTTATCTTGAGGGAGGACCTGTTTATAACGTAAATTCGCCTCATATAGGCGGGCTTGCCGATACGGTAAACAGTCTTTATGCAATTAAAAAGCTGGTCTATGACGAGAAAAAATTGACGCTTGCACAGCTTCTCAAAATTCTCGAAGACAATTGGGAAGGAGAAGAAGCACTCCGTCAATACGTTCTTAATCGGTACGTTTACTACGGCAACGATAACGACGAGGTCGATGAGATCGCATCTCGCCTTCTCTCTGATTTTGCGGATATTTGTACGGCCTTCAACGGAAAATGCGGCTATCGTTTCCCTGCAGGAGTCAGCACCTTTGGCAGACAGCTCGAATGGTCATCGAAAAGGTTGGCTTCTCCTCACGGCAGAAAGCAGGGGGAGGTATTGGCGGCAAACGCGTCCCCGACGCCAAATACCGACAAAGAGGGCGCAACGGCGATCATCCGCTCCTACTGCAAAGCAGATCTTTCAAAGCTTGCCACAGGTGCGGCACTTGACATCAAACTCTTACCGTCAAGCGTTGAGGGCGAGGACGGCTTGCAAGCGCTGATCGCCTTGATGCGTGGTTTTGTTTCTCTTGGCGGATTCTTTATGCAGCCTGACGTTGTGGATGCAGCCTTACTGCGCGAGGCGCAGGAGCATCCCGAAAATTATCAAACGCTTTCGGTCAGGGTTTCGGGTTGGAACGCTCGCTTTGTAACCCTTAACAAAGAATGGCAGGATATGGTGATTGAGCAAAATGAGCACTGAAATGAAATTAAGAGTCACCGAGATCCAACGCTTTTGTATGCACGACGGACCCGGTATTCGTACAACCGTTTTTTTGAAGGGGTGTCCCTTACGTTGCGCGTGGTGTCACAATCCTGAAACGCAAAAAAGCAGCGCGGAGCTTCTTTTCTATCAAAATAAATGTATCGGGTGCGGAGAGTGTATCATTTCTTGCCCACAGGGCGCTCATGCCATAGAAGAGCAACACGTCATTGACCGAGAGAAATGCATTTTATGCGCCGAATGTGCAAAGGGATGTCCAACGGGGGCGTTAGAGATCTGCGGCAATAAATACACGGTCACGGAGATCCTGTCGGTTATAGAAAAGGATCGGGCATTTTACGGAAATATCGGGGGTATAACGCTTTCGGGCGGTGAGCCATTTGCGCAAAAAGCATCTACGGTTGCCTTGCTGAAGGCTTGTAGGGAAAAAGGATTTCACACCGCGGTTGAAACCTGCGGATATGCAGATGCGGCCGTTTTGTGTGCGGCAATTCCGTTTGTGGATCTGTTTTTGTGGGACATAAAGGACAGCGATGATGAGCGGCACAAGAAATATACCGGTGCTTCGACCCAAAAGATATTGGATAACCTTCTGCTGGCAGATGCCATGGGCGCCAACACACGTCTGAGATGTATATTGATCAACGGTATCAACACAAATGAAGCACATTATCATAAAATTGCAAAGATTGCGTCCTCCCTCTCTCATTGTGAGGGTGTTGAGTGGATCCCGTATCATGCTTATGGCGGCGCAAAGAATATGTTTCTGGGGGGAGGGGACAGCGGAAGAAAAGAATGGATTCCCACGCCCGAACAGATGGAAAAAGCCAAAGAGATTGTGAAATCCGCCGATGTAAATTTGTTTTGAAACAGCATCTTTTTTGTGCGTTTCCAACGAATTTGACGGCTCTGACGCAGTCAGAATCCGGTCCGCATACCCCGCCCGAAGGTCGGGGAGCTTGCTCACCAGACGCAGGGCGAGGGTATATTCGCACGAAGTGCGAAATTCCGAAAAGATGATGAGATTTTCCCCTTCCCTCTTGCACCTCGCCTCAAAGTATGCTATAATAAACTTGGAAAGGTGGTGGAAATATGCGTAAAAAAAGCGAAGAAGAGATTCGCATTAGCAGAGAATCATTCCGTGTTAGAAAAACGCTGTTTGCGATTGTTGCTTTTTTACAGATTGCTAATTTACTTTTGATTGCCATTACTAGTACCGACCTCTCTAAAGATTATATATACGTTGTGGCGTTTATGACCATATTGGCAATTTTCATATGTTTCGATCGACGCAAGAATCACATTGATTGGTTGTATGTAATCATTATGAGCACGTTATATTTTTTGATCACGGCTTTTCTTGTTTTCCGCTGGTCTGTCTATTGGTGTCTGTGGATTGTAATGTTGGAATTTTTAGTGTTTTTGATCTCAACTCCAATTTTGTATAGAAGTTATTCGGTAAAGAAAAAATAAGTGGCATCTCTTTTGCCAACGCACCTCAAAATATGCTATAAAAAACTTAGAAAGGCGGTGATATGATGCAACGAAAGCTGTGGAACAAAGATTTCATCCTGTTACTGCAAGGAAACGCGGTCAGCACAATCGGAGACGTGATGTATAGCATCGCAATCGGATATTGGGTATATCAAACAACGGGCTCAAGTGCGCTGATGGGCATCATGTCATCCATTTCGATGTTCGTTACCATGTTTCTCTCTCCGTTCTGCGGCAGTATCGTGGATAAATGCAACCGAAAATGGCTGATCGTTGGCATTGACGTCGCGCAAGGCATCGTCATGCTCACGGTTGGCGTGTTGGCATATCTCAACGCATTGAACGTTCCGATCGTACTCGCGGCGGCATTTATCGCGGCGTTCGGAAGCGTGTTTTATTCTCCCTCGATCAGCACCCTGATGTTGGATATCATTCCCCGTGACGATATGGTACGGGGGCAATCCATACATGCAGGCATCTCTTCCACGATCGATCTTGTCGGTTCTGCCTTCAGCGGTGCAATGGTCGCATTCTTCGGCGTTCCTCTGATCGTTGTGATCAACGGTATCAGCAATCTCTATTCCGCATGCACAGAGCTTTTCGTACACGTTCCGAAAACCGTGCAGCAAAAGGAGACCGTCACGGCAAAGGGCGTGCTGAAGGATTCTCTGACTGCCGCAAAAACCATTTTGTCGGACAGCTGCTTATGCATATTTGCCCCATGCGCCCTGCTGATCAATCTGCTGGCAGCGGGCGCATTCGCGCTGATGCTTCCCTTTTGTATGGAAAAAGGATTCTCCGTTGATATGTACGGCTTCTTGGTTTCCATATATTCGGCTGCCTGCTTGGTGGCTGTTCTGATGCTTGGAATCGTCAAGCTGAAGCCAAAAATGCAGTTTTGGTTCATGAGCGTTGGATTTACACTGTCGGTTCCTTTTATGATTGCCGCATATTTTTCTCAAAATTTCGTTTTGATGTGTATTTTCGCATTTGCGGCAGGATTTTTGAACTGCGTGGGCAACACGGTGTTTAACGCATCCATGATGTTGGCTTTGCCCGAGCAAAACAGAAGCGCCATCCTTGGTGTTTTCAGATCGGCGAGTATTGGCGGATCGGCCCTGTCCGCCGTGATATACGGTTTCTTGGGAGAATTGTTCCCTTTGTACATCGTTTTTGCGGCTGGAAGCGCGCTATCTCTCCCGATTATGATATTTATGTGTTTTCACCCGAGAATTAAGCTTTTTATTCAAAATCAAAAAACGCTTGGAGAAGAATCCGATCCGACTTCGTAATTTGGCGAGAACAGCAAAATGAAGATTATATATTCCACCTTGTTTGCAAAGGGCGTGCGTTGCACGCCCTTTGCCCGTTTCCGCAGAAATATTTTTTTGAAAATCTTGCAATCCACGGGAAAGTATGATAAAATAACAAAAAGTCTCCACCTGTACAAGGACGCATCATTAAAACGGAACAAATACAGAAAGGCGGTGGATATCATGAAAAAAAGAAAATTAAATCCAATGCCGTTTAATCTTGCCGTGTTTATGCTTGTAATCGGTATACTGATGGGAAGTATATTTACTTTTGGTGAGCAATATTGGAATAAAAATGTACCGCGGGAAGAGTGCATGGTAGTGAAAACACAGTTCCTTTCATATGATGAAAGATGGAACGTAAAACCAACTCTACGCATTGTAGAAATTGCAATTGATTGCGCTGATGGAAACACGTATTATATCGATGGAGTATCCATCAATGAAGAACTTCAGGATCAATTGTCATTGTTATCCAAAAACGATAACATTACGCTTTTAATTCATCCTAACAGTAACACTATTGTTGAATTTTTTAATGATCAAACTGTTTTATTGACTTATGAAGAAACGATCAGCAAGCTTGATGGGGAATCTTTCGGATTTCTTTTCTTAGGGTTTTTTATGTATTTTTGCGCTTTGGTTGGACTGTATTATATAGTATATCATATAATCCGCAGAAAAACAAAATAGTAATACGTCGGCATCTTTTTTGTCAAGGTACCCCATTGTGTGCTATAACAAACCCAGAAAGGAGGTGCTGTTATGAAAAAAATGTTCCTTGCGCTCGTGTTCACAATAGCATACGCAATTGCTTTGAGCATCGGTCTTGTATGTCTGCTCAATTTATTTGGAATTGCGATGGCGATCTCGCTTGACGGATCGGCAGTGGCAGGGCAATATCCGAGGTTTATTCCGTTTTGCTTGGGGCTTGGAATTGTCGCATTGGCTATAATCATCGTTACCTTTATTTTGAACTTGAAAGCATCCGAAAAATTTGCATTCACCAAATTGATCTGGGCAACGGAGCTGATTGCCGCGTTCGTCATTTCAATTCCCATGCTAAAGCCTTGGATCATGCTATTCGAATTTTTACAAAAAATCTTCTGATGCACCGTTTCTCACGTGGCATTATAATCAAATCAGAAAAGAGGTTACAGTCAACTATGGCAACCATCAAAATTCAGTCTCGCGAGAAAACGCTCGGCGCGACCAAGCTCTCACTCATCGCCGCGGATGAAAACGGAAATGCGCTCTCGGTTGGAAAATTCCAATATACCACCACGTCCTATTGCGATACGTCGGTCAAGACCATGCTGGCACAGGGAATCGAAACACCCGTGGAGCACAGACGCGGCGGAAACGTCCGCAATATGTTCCAATTCATGCACGCCGCTGCCGTGGAGGAAGGAATGGCTGTTGCTTTGCTGCATCCGTTTTCCTTTACGTATTATAACAAATTCGGCTACGAGAAGGTCGCCTCTCATCTGATCCTTCGCTTTCCGACGAGAATGATCGATTTTGTGCCGCGAGGATGCAATTTCACCCCGTATGAAGCATCCATGCTCCCCGATCTGATCTCGATCTACCAAGCGTTTTCCAAGGGACGCAACCTCTTGCTTCCAAGAGTGGACGGCGAAAAATATCAAGGCAAGACCATCTACGTTTGCTACGACGAAGGCACTCCGATCGCCTACGTGATCCTTTCCGAGCACAAAGAGCTCTACGTCAATAACTACCGCAATACCCTGCTCACGGTCAACGAAATGGCGTACGTCTCCCCCAAGGGACTGCGCGAGATCTTCTCGTTTTTGCGGATGTTCGAAGGAGAATTTGACGAGATCGAGCTGCTCGACGGCGGGCTTTATTCCGAGGTCGATCTGCTTCTGCGCCATTACGTACATACGAAATATACGTCCATCGCCGACCTCTCCGCAAAGCTCCTCAACACCGAGGCGATGCTTCTTGCCAACACGTATCCGCAAAAGGAAGGCACGTTCACCGTCAAGATCACGGATGAATTGCCCACCGTCGCAGGCGTTTACCGCGTTTCTTACGGCGGCGGTGACTGCCAGGTGAAGCGATTGGATGATGCGGCACAGTCCGACATCCTGCTTCCCTGCAACGTCTTTACCCGCCTGATCTACGGCAACGACCCGATCGATGCAAGAAACGTCCGATATTTTGACGGCGTTGAGATCTACGGCAATACGGAGGACCTGTTCAGAGCCTTCCCAAAGCGTCCCTGCGGCGTATTCGAGCATTTTTGAGCTTTGAGTCGGTTTGAAACGCACAGGAGTAATTATGAATCACGCTAAATGATGTTTGCCCTTGCGGGCAAATGATGTTGCCTGCGGCAGTGATGTTCACTGCGTGAATGATGTTACGCCTGATGGCGTAGTGGGCAAACATCACATCATTGCGAGCCTTGGCGAGCAACATCATTATGAGCGAAGCGAATAACATCACTTTTGCGATAGCAAAAACATCACTAACAGAAAAAAAGAGGACATTGCGGATGAAACCGTTTTGTTCTCTCTTTTCTGATTGTATAAGGGTTTGGGCTTAGCCCATTAGTGCGTTTGACTGGTCAAATGCGATGCTCGCACTTTTGTCAAAGAGTAAATTCTCCGCTAAGGATATCACCCCATGGGTGAGGATCGTTTTTTCTATGCTTGTTGTGATTTGGCAATCAAGCTCCCTGCATCTTTGCCAGAAGCTCTGCGCGATTGGGCTTTTTTGGGAAATGGTTTTCCGTATAATCAATGCCGTTGACGTGCTCCACCGTCTGCTTGACGAGCGCATCGTCCGCGTGGTCGGCATACTGCTGATTGAAGCGAATACCGAAAATATCGACCTCATATCCGCCGCGGCAAAGCTGACCCTGCGTCACGAAATAGCTGAAAGAGCCGTTGCAAAGCGAGAGCGTCAGCGTGTGCGGCACGTTGCTTCCGTAGGCGATGCGTAAGCCCGTTTCGGAGAACACCTCAAAGGGCAACGAGACAAACGCCACGTCACCAAGACGGATCACGGTCTGATCAAAATCCAAGGTATTCATTTCCTCGTATCCGTTGCGATAAGACGCCGCAACGCGCTCATAGTATGCCCCGATACGCGCGTCATGGATTTTGAGCGTACCGTTGCGGAATTGCTCTGCCAATTCATCTACCTCTGCCTGCGGAATGCGTGGCTTCATGGGGAGGTGAATGGTCTGACAGGAAACGTCAAGAGCGACTTGATTATAACCGTTGGTGGCTTTTTGGATGCGTACAGCGTCATATCCCGCGACCGCGCCGAGCTGCATCGCGTAACGCACGTGGTGTCCGCCCATGGTGTCACCGTTGAACATTCTGGGACTGACGTCTCCCTCGGTTCCGTTGAAAAACGCAGTCACACCGCCCGTTGCCTCGGTCAGAATGTCACACATCTCACCCGGCCAATCGCGCGAGATCTCGGCGTTTTTGCCGCAAGCCGTTCCGTGCGCGCCGTAGTGAACGATGTTGGCAACGATCTTGCCGTCAAGATCCATAAAGGAAAGCACGGTCATTTTCTTATCGATCGGAGCCCAAGGATTCTGACCGAGCAGAATCTCGGAATCGGTTGTGATCTCACGGCGACCGACGCCGACCTCACTCTCTCCGACGCCGTAGCTCATCACGACCTCGACGGGATGCGCCATTCCGGCTTCCACTGCCTTTAAGGTATTCGGAAAAAGAATCGGAGCCATATAATCATTGTAGATGGCGTCGGTTTTTTCCTTTGATGAGTTGGGCGCGTGCGTCACGGGACCCGAATGCGTATGTGTTGTATGAATGATACAATTCTTTTTGCTGATTCCAAAGCGCGTCTCGATCTGATTGAGCAGATCGTCAGCAAACATAGGGTGCAGGGAGCAGATGGTCAAGCTGACCAACAATGCTTGCGTTTCCCCTTGGCGAAAATAGAACGCAGTGGCGGTCAGATCATCGTGGATCGACGTGGACGGGCGCGGAATATAGCCGTAAAGGTCCACCCCGGGCTTTGGGGAAATCACCTCGTTGCCAACGCCTAACAATAACGGTTCGTTCATATGTAGCTTCCTCCCGAATGAAAATTCCGTTTTTCTGTGGAGACATACCGATCTCCACGAATTTATTATAATATATTCCAAGGTCAAATACAAGTCTTTTTTTATATTATGATACCCAAAAATTCACAGGGCTTTAATTGAAAAACGGTGTTTTTTATGAAAACACCGTTTTTTATATTGATAGCTATTGCAAGCAGAAGAAATTTGTGATAAAATAAAGGCATCAAAGAGAAATCGGAGTCACTATCTATGAACATTCAAAAGCTTTTCCCCGTCTGCAAGGATTATCTTTGGGGCGGTACGAAGTTAAAATCAAGCTACGGCAAGCAGACCGATCTCTCCCCTTGCGCGGAGAGCTGGGAGCTTTCCTTCCATCCCGACGGCTTGACCGCTCTTTCCAACGGAAGAACGCTCAAGGACGCACTTGGGGATGCCGAGCTTGGAGAAAACGTGAAGGACTTTCCCTTCTTCCCCACGCTGATCAAATTCATCGACGCCAAGCAGGATCTTTCCGTGCAGGTACACCCCTCGGATGATTACGCCTTAAAATACGAGCATTCCTTCGGAAAAACCGAAATGTGGTATATCGTCGAGGCAGAGGCGGGAGCAGGGATCTATCTGGGCTTTTCCCGTAACGTCACCAGGGAGGAATACGAGCGCGCGATCCGCGAGAACCGCTTGACCGATCTGCTCAATTTCTACCCCGTACGCGCGGGAGAGTGTTACTTTATCCCATCAGGAACCATCCACGCAATCGGAAAGGGATGCCTGATCTGCGAGATCCAGCAGAACAGCAATCTGACCTACCGCGTTTACGACTACGGACGGATCGACAAAAACGGAAAAACGCGCGAATTGCACGTGGAAAAAGCGTTGCGCGTAACCGACCTGAACGCATATCGGCACACGTCCCTTGACTCGGATACGCTCGGCATGAGCAAATATTTCAACGTCAAGCGGCTGCGGATCGACGGCACACGCACCCTGACCCCCGTCCGCTCCTTCCAAGCACTTACCTGCGTGAGCGGCGAGGGCGAGATCGACGGTCAAGTCATCAAGACGGGCGACAGCTTTTTTGTCCCCGCAGATCATAAAACTTATGAATTGAAAGGAAAAATGGAGATCATCATGACTGAAATACGCAAATATTACATCGGAATCGACCTTGGCGGCACCTTCATCAAGGGTGGCATCGTCAACGATCTGGGAGAGCTTCTGATCAACGATCAGGTTCCCACACAAAGTGAGGGAGGCGAGGAAACCGTCGTTTCCAACATTGCAGGACTTTGCCATTCCCTGCTTCAAAGACTGAACATGACGGCAAATGACGTCACGGGCATCGGCATCGGTGTTCCCGGGATGATCGACAGCGAGGACGGCACGGTCATCTACGCCAATAACCTTAACTGGGAGAACGTCTCCATCGCGCAGAATTTGGAGAAGCTGACGGGACTGCCCGTAAAAATCGCAAACGACGCGAACGTTGCCGCTCTTGGCGAGACCATGTTCGGCAGCGGAAAAGACTATAAGACCACCGTATTGCTCACGCTCGGAACGGGCGTTGGCGGCGGCATCGGCATCAGCGGCAAGCTCTTTGAGGGCAACCGCTCGGCGGGTGCGGAAATGGGACACGCCGTGATCGTTGCAGGCGGAGAGCCTTGCACCTGCGGCAGACGCGGATGCTTGGAGGCATACGCATCGGCAACCGCTCTCATCCGCGATACCAAGAGAGCAATGCTTGCGAACAAGGATAGCAAGATGTGGCAGATTGGCAGCATTGACGAGGTCACGGGAAAAACCGCATTCGCCTTCCAAGCAGAGGACGAGAGCGCAAGAGCCGTGGTCAACGGTTACATCGAAAAGCTCGGCGCGGGCATTGTGAACCTCGCCAATGAGCTTCGCCCCGAGGCGATCATTCTCGGCGGCGGTGTTTGCCACGAGGGAGACGCCCTGCTCCTTCCCCTTCAAAAGATCCTCGAAACCGAGATCTACGCAGGCACTCGCGGCCCCGAGGTCAAGCTTCTGACAGCCCAGCTCGGCAACCGCGCCGGAACCTTGGGCGCGGCGGCGTTGTGGATGTAAAAATACAATCTCCCAATAAAAAACGATTGCCAATGTCAACGTTGACATTGGCAATCGTTTTTTATCAATTTACCTTGGCTCAAATTCTTTCCCATTGACCAAAAAATCAATGGAAACATTAAAATACTCTGAAAGCTTACGAAGCATTTGCAGGTCGGGGCTTCTTTTTCCATTTTCATAGTAAGAAAGTGCTTCTCTGCTGATGCATAAATCCATAGCAACCTTCAACTGGCTGTATTTTTTGTGTTTTCTAACCAACTTCAAGCCAAGGAGTCCGCTTTTTTCGTCCATTTTTAATCCCCTTTTTAAAAATAATCCCTTGACTTTATTGTAACAAAATGTTACAATATTAATGTAACATTTTGTTACATACGAAAGGAGAAAAGCAATGAAGAAAAAAACAATTATATCAATCGCACTTATGTTAATACTAATCGGCATATCTCTGCTCGTTTCCTGCAACGAGCAAGGTCCAAAGGGAGATCCCGGGCAAGCAGGTGCCGACGGCAAATCAGCTTATGAGCTTGCCGTAGAGAACGGATACTCCGGAACCTTGCAGGAATGGTTGGCATCTCTATCCGGTCAAAATGGCATTGATGGTCAGGATGGCGTTGACGGTCAGGACGGTATTAACGGAAAAGACGGTGCTGATGGCAAAGACGGCATCAACGGAAAAGACGGTGCTAATGGCAAGGATGGTATTGATGGTAAAAACGGCATCAATGGCAATACTCCGTATATTGGAGATAACGGAAATTGGTTTATTGACGGAAATGACACAGGCTTCCCTTCCAAAGGTGAAAACGGAACATCTTCGCAAATTACGATCAATTCAGATGGCTACTGGGTAATTAACGGTCAGGTTACCGTTTATAGAGCCAAAGATACCATTAATGTATTTCTCCCTGAAGAATACGACCTTGCTGTCAATGATAATTTTCAGCTATTCTATCGCGGAGTGATCCAAGCGGTAGATCCATATCAATACGCGATCACAGTAACCTGCGACAAGGGGCAAACCTTCCCACGCTATTTTGAATGGACACCGAGCGAAGAAGATATCGGCTCTTACAAATTAAAACTAACGGTTTACGATCATAACGGTGTCAAGCTTGGCGCGGACACCACCATTCTGAACGTGCATGCTCCGAAGCTTGAATCCGAACCCCAAAATATCCTCTGTGTCGGTGATAGTCTGACCGAAGCGGGATATTGGGTAGCAGAAACGCAAAGACGCTTTACCGAGATCGGCGGCACTCCCGAGGGACTGGGAGCCGACTATTTGAATTTTGTTGGAACAGTGGAGAAAAAAGTAGGGAATGTCACAACCCGCTACGAGGGCTACGGAGGTTGGACATGGAAATTATTCTGTGGAGAAAAAAGCCCCTTTTATGATCCGAATATTGGAGATATCAGCTTCAAATCCTACTGTGAGAAAAACAACATCGAAACGTTGGACGTAGTATATTTCTTATTAACGTGGAACGGTATGCCTTCTGCGTACATGACCGATTTTACAACCACCGAAGGACATTTTTTCTACGCGCGAAAGTTGCTTGACAAGCTACATGAAGAATATCCGGATGCGATCGTTCGTTGCATGGGAATCCAAATGCCTTCTCAAAACGGCGGCATGGGTTATAATTACGATTCCAATTTTTATTATAGTCAAGCATATGGCATGCTTGTTACCGCGATGCATTATAATGCAACGCTTGAAGAGCTTTGCCTACTGCCCGAGTATGCCGATTTTGTAAAATACGTCGACATTGCAGGGCAATTTGATACCGATTACAATATGCCATCTTATCAAAAGCCTGTTAACAACCGAAGTGATATAACAGAAGTCATGGGCAGTAACGGCGTGCATCCAAGTGTGAACGGTTATTATCAGATCGCCGATGCAGTATTTCGTTCATTGTGCGAAGTATTTTCCAATAAAGAATAAAATCTGCGGGGGGGTTTTTGCTCCCCGTTTTTCATTTTTCTTTACTTTTCTTATACATTGTGTTAAAATAGATTACAGCAGTATTATTACATCATGATTTTCTTGCATTTGAGGTAAATGATATGATCTCCCACCCCATCCCACCTGTTTTTGACGAACGTTCCGAAATATTGATCCTTGGAAGCTTTCCGTCGGTCAAATCGCGCGAGGAGGGCTTCTTCTACGGGCATCCGCAAAATCGCTTCTGGAAGGTACTGTCTGCCGTGTTTGACGAATGCGAACCGCGCGCAGTTGAAGAAAAAAAGCAATTTCTTCTCCGTCACCGCATCGCGCTTTGGGACGTGATCGCTTCCTGCGAAATCACGGGCAGCTCGGATAGCTCGATCAAAAACGTCATCCCAAACGACATTTCCGCCCTGCTCTCCCATACTCCGATCACCCGTATTTTCGTCAACGGGAAAACCGCGGAAAAATACTACCGTAAATATATCCGGCCTTCCGTTGGCACGGATGCGATCCTTCTTCCCTCCACCTCCCCCGCAAACGCGGCGTGGAGCCTTGGGCAACTGATCGAAGAATGGAAAACTGCGATTTTGATATAACCGTATCACCGCAAATCGAATATTCGCTCTGATGTCTTTTTCATGAGCAAAAAGAATATCAAAACAGAAATTCATTGTTGACAAACCTATCCTTTCGTGATATAATGTGCGCAGAAAGTCTTGCTGCGCAAGCCTTTGGGCATTGCCCCATGCGCACTGCCGTGCGCCTGCGCCATTGATGCAAGGCGTAAAAATGCCCTTGCAAGCAAGCATTTTTACTTATGATATAATAAGCCAAAACCGAAAAGGAGGCTTCTCCAATGATTCCATTTGTCAAGCACAATCTTCCTGCCGTCACGCAGGAGGAGATGCAATCGCTTTACGAGCAGCTCAAAACGCCCAATAAGCTCGGTGCCGTGATACGCTGGGAGAATGACTTTACAGACAGTCCCACCGTTTTTTATAAGGACGGACTGTTTTATATGTATTTCATCGCGATCTCCAAGGATTGCAACGTTTCGGGCTACGAAACGCACATCGCATCCTCCTCGGATCTGATCCATTGGGATTACATCGGCAGAATCTTCAAAAGAAACGACCTCAATCATTGGGACAGCAAGCAATGCGCGGCATACGCCGCTTTCCCCGACATCACCTTTGGCGGAACAAATGAGCTTCACGCCATCAACGGTTCTTACTATCTCTCCTATCTTGCCGGCAACAGCGACGGCTATGAGCCCGATCCGCTCTATATGGGACTCGCAAAAAGCCCCAGCCCCATCGACCCCGACGGCTACGTCCGATTCGAAGATCCCATTCTTCGCCCCGACGATGCCGACGCGCGCACCTACGAAACCAAAACGCTTTACAAGAGCTTTCTTTTTGAGGACACGGACGGCTTGACGGGATACAAATACGTCAATGCCTACAACGGAAAATCGCAGGCGGACCAAGAGCGCATCTTCTTGGCTGTCTCCAACGACGCAGAGCATTGGGAGCGCTACGGCGACCGCGCGATCATCGATGAGATCACGGGCAATCCCAAGGCACACATCAACGGAGATCCGCAGATCATCCGCATCGGAGACGTCTACGTGATGCATTTCTTCATCTGGAATGAAGGCACTCCCGCGTTCAACACCTTCGCCGCTTCCCGCGATCTGGAGCATTGGACGGTCTGGAAGGGCGAGCCGCTGATCAAGAGCGAATACGATTGGGAAAACCTGCACGCGCACAAGACCTGGTTCCTCCGTCACAACGGAAAGAATTATCATTTTTACTGCGCCTGCAACACCAAAAACGAACGCTTCATCGCGCTCGCAACGTCGTAACATAAAAAAACATCGCGCGTACCGAAAAAGCGGTACGCGCGATGCTGTTTTTGACTATGATTCTGCCGTTTCTTCCTTCTCGGCATCTTCCCTCAATGCAAGCTCTTCCTTCTGAAGGGCTTCGGGATTCGGAGCCAACTGCTCACCGATCGCATCCAGGATCAGCTTCATGTTGGTTTCGATCGGTTCGACCGAATGGAGATGGTTTCGTTTTTTCATTGCTCTCAAAAGCTCGCGGATCTCCCGACGAAGCTCTGCCTTCTGTTCCTGCGGCGTTTCTTTGTCGGTCAGAGACGCAAAGAGCCAAGCCAGACGCAACTCGCTGTGCAGAATGATCTGCGTTTCCTCTCCAACGTCCCATTTTTCCAGACTGCGTCGGAAAAAGCGTTGCTTCCCCGAAAGGACCAACACGCTCAACGCCTCGCACCCCGTGAAGATCGAATATCCCACGCTGCATTTTCCGTCGGGCATCAGCACCGTTTCCAGATGTTGACATCCCTCAAACGCACGGTTACCGATGCTCTTCAACGATGCGGGAAGGCTGATGGAATGCAGACTGTGACAGTCCGAGAACACCCGCTCTCCCAGATGCGTCAAGCATTGCGGAATGTGGATCGCCGTCAAGGAGATGCACCGTCCGAACGCTTTGTCACCGATCTTTTTGACCGTGTCCGGGAGTGTGATCGTTTCCAATTTGAAGCAACCGAAGAAGCATTCCTCCTCCAATACCTCAAGAGATGCTTGCAATTCCACGTGGAAAAGTGCTTCACAATATGCAAACGCGCTGCGCGCGACTTCCGTGACTGTACTCGGAATGAGAATGCTTTCAAGCGACAGGCATTGCAAAAACGCCTCCTGTCCGATACGCTGCAAAGCCGTGGGCAGGATGATCTCCTTTAGCTTTTTGCATCCGCAGAACGCATCCTCTCCGATATGTGTGATCTGATCCGAAAGTGTGACGTGCTCCAAATTATCGCAGCAGGCAAAGCAATCGTCGCTGACAAATTTGAGCTTCGGCGGCGCGATAAATTCGGTCAGCGTATCGCATTCGCTGAACGCGCCGCTTCCGATATACGTCACGCCGTCGGGAAAGCTGACGTTCTCCAACGCAAAGCAACGGCAAAACGCATACTGTCCAACCGTTTGAGTATCCTTTGGAAGCTCGATATGCTTCAAAGACGAACAATTGAGGAAGGTTCCATGCCGTATCGCCTTGAGGTGTACGGGAAGATCGATCTCCTCCAAAGCCTCGCATTCGCTGAAGGCATACGCGCCGATCCGTTCGATCGTATCGGGCAGAATAACGTGTTGCAAGGAGCTGCACCCTCGAAAAACACCGTCCGAGAGGGACAGCACGCTTCGCGGAAGGATCGCGGACACCAATGCCTTGCAGCCTCGGAACGCATCCTTGCCGATCTCACGCACCCCCGAAGGGAACGAAATGCTGCGCAGATTTGCGCAATCCCGAAACGCGCTCTCGCTGATCGTCAATACGTTTTTTCCGATCGTCAGAGACGTCAGATACAGATTCCCCCGAAAAGCGTCCTCTGATATCATCGTCACACCGTCGGGGATGACGATCTCCGCATCCTTTCCATAGTAACGAACAAACTCACCGTTGCGGATCTCGCTGTTACGGATCAGACGCTCCTCGGCAGTTCGTTCTTTGATCTTTTTCGGTTCTTTTGCCATCATTTATCAGCCTCTCTCGCCTTAAGATTCAATTCCCATCTGCTGCATCAGCTTTTTGTTGAATTCCTCGGCAGTATTATAGCCCATGCGCTTCTGACGGTTATTCATCGCGGCAATTTCCAGAATGATCGCCAGATTTCGACCCGGTCGAACGGGCACCGTCAGGCACGGGACCTCGATGCCCAAAATATTCATCGTTTCTCCATCCATGCCAAGACGGTCATACATTTTTCCTTCCACCCACGTTTCCAGCTGGATCACGAGGTTGATCTTCTCCGTTTCCTTGACCGCACCCATACCGAACAGGCGGCGGATATCCACGATGCCGATTCCGCGTAGCTCCACGTAATGACGGATGATCTCGGGTGCGCTGCCCACCAACGTCCAATCGGATACGCGCTTGATCTCCACGGCGTCATCGGCGATCAGACGGTGTCCTCTCTTCACCAGCTCAATGGCAGTTTCACTTTTACCGACACCGCTGTCCCCGAGCAGCAAAAGCCCCTCACCGTAAACCTCGACCAATCCGCCGTGGCGCGTGACGCGAGGTGCCAGATGCGTATTCAGGGTCGAGATTAGACTCGCCATGACCGCGCTCGTCTTTTGCTCCGTACGAAGAACGGGAACCTGTCTGATCTTCGCATGCTCGATCAATGCCTCATCCACGGGAAGTCCCGTCGTATAAAGAATGGCAACGGGGCACGCATCCACCAGCTTTTCCAGCATTGTGCGGCGGTTGCTCGGAAGTAAGGAATTCAGATATTTCGTTTCTGCCTTTCCGATCAATTGGATACGTTCGGGCTCAAATACCTCATAAAATCCCGCAAGCGCAAGACCCGGGCGATTGACCTCGGGAGATACGATCTGCACCTGCTCGTAATTATCGGGTCTGAAGATCACTTCAAAACGAAGCTCCTCTGCCAATTTGACCAAGGGCATCTTATAAACTTCCTTCATTTGAAACGTCACCTCTCCTTACAATACGGATAAATCATGTTTTTTCTTTATTTTATCATAAAAAACCACTCTTGAAAATACCTTTTTGAAAATTTCGGCACTTTTTTTCTCATATTCATAAAAAATACACAAGTATCCTGTATAATAAAGGAGAAAACACACGTTTCAAAACGGAACGAACGATTTGGAGGTTACATGAAAAAAACGATCAAGCGTCTTTGGGCGCGATTGCTCTTCCTCATCCTTACGCTTGCCCTGCTTGCGTCCTGCTCGAATACGAAGCAGGAGCAAACGGTCGTCGGCACCTGCGCGGGATATGACGTGCTTTATGAAGAGCTGCGCTTTGTGACGCTCACTTATAAGGATATGCTGGAAGGCACGTACGGCGAAGGGATCTGGGACGATCCCACCACTGCGGAACGCTACCGCGCAGAGCTGGAGGAGCTGGTCATGCGCAATCTGCTGAACAATTATGCCGTGCTTGCGGCGTGTAATTACTACATGGGCGACGCCATGAAGGCGGGCGCGATGGAGGATGAGGACATCCTGATTGCAGTCGAGCAGCAAATTCAGGAAATGAAGGATTCCTATGGCAGCAACGGAGCCTATCTGCAGGCTCTGAAGGATGAGCATCTGACCGAGCATTTCCTGCGCTTCACCCTGACCGTGGCGCAGATCGAAAACGAGCTTCTTCACGTGCTGACCCAGGACCTCGGCTTGATCGAAAACGATCTGAAGTCGTTCGTGGAATGGCTCAAAAACGGCAATGGTGTCTACGTGCAGCACATTCTTGTGAGCAATGATCCCGGGGAGGACAAGGAAGCCAACCGTCAGAAGGCAGAGAGCATTCGCAACGAGCTTCTCGCCGACCCTTCCCGTCTTTCCAAAATGCTTGGAGATACCGAGATCGACGATGATTATTATAACATCGATCCTTACTATATCGTGCGTGACGTCTATGTCAAGTCCATGGAAGAGGCGGCATTCAAGCTGCAAAACGTGGGAGACGTCAGTGACGTCGTGGAAACCGACGAGGGCTATTATATCCTCGTCCGCATGGAGGATTCCGAACAGATCCTGCTCTCAAAATCCACCGCCCTGCTCAAGTCCTATCAATGGGCAAAGGTCGAGGAGATCGTGAACGGCTTCCGTTCCGACTTGAACGTGGAATTCAACGACTACGGCAAGAGCTTGGATCTGCTCACCGTTGAATAAGCAATCACGAGCTGCCCACCACAGGAGACTAAAAAAAACAAAAAAAGGAGGAATTTGCATGGCACCGCTTTCATCAAGATCCCGTTTTCGCAGGCAGTCGCCATCCAAGCTTCCTCCGTGGGCGATCGTCGCGATCTGTCTTGCCGCCGCGATCATCCTGACGGTGATCGTTGGAAATCTTCTCAAGCTCTGGTTGAACGACGAGACCTACCAAAAGCTGACCGAGCTCCCCACCACGGAAGGGGAAACGGTCGCGCAAGCACCTCTCAATGTTCCGAACGTCCACGCGTATCCCTTCTCGCTTGATCACGATCTGACGGAAGCGACCACCCGCCGCGCCCTCTCCTTCTCAATGAACAATATCGACGGCAACCTGCAATACACCTCTCCCGTTGCGATCCATCAAGGACGGATCTGCGATCGGGAGGAATCCCTTTCGGAGAGCATCATCTCCCTTCGCGCTTACGGAATTTACATCAGCGGTGTATTCTCACCACAAGCCTTCCGTGAAACGAGCACCGATATGCGATATGCGGTCGCCGCCGAGGAAGGCGCGCTGATGCGTGAATTTCTCATGATGGGCGGATGCGAGATCCTGATCTGCAACGTCCCCTTCTCAACGGTTGGAACCGAAGCGATCGTAAACTATCTTTCCACCGTCAAGCACGCGCTGGGGAACGCCCCCTTGGGAATTTCCGTTCCGCTTTCCGTCGCGCAGGGCGAAAACGGAGGGTTGCTTTTGGAGCGACTGCTCACAGTCTGCGATTTCTGCGCCTTGGACATGACCGATGCCGTGATCGTCAACGAGGAATTGAATGACGTCGGCATTTGCGGTGAAGCGGATGAAGCATTGAAGCACGTGCAATTTTACTTGCGGCAATACGGCATGCGCCTGTTGCTCCAAGAGGATCAAGCTCTTCTCATTTCCGCCGCGGAAATGCGCATGATCGAAAGCTTCCAGATCATAAACAAGAATAAGAATTAGAATTATTATTAAAAAATACGCAAAAAACACCGTCGGAGCGGCTGAATGAACCACAACGACGGTGTTTTTCTCACAACAAAGCCCCATAGGAGCCAAATTGCGGATGTATTACTGCTCGGAATAGATTACGGTCAGATCGGGGTGCAGCTGCAGAATGGATGCGGGGATCATCGGAGTGATCGGGCCAAAGAATGCCTTTTCGACGATCTCTTTCTTCGCCTTTCCGTTTGCGATCAGCAAAACCTTCTTTGCCTGCATAATAGATACCATACCCATGGTGATCGCCTGTCTCGGAACCTGATCCTCGCTCTCAAAGAAACGAGCGTTTGCGCGAATGGTGGATTCGTGCAGATCAACGACGTGCGTTGCCTTTACGAAGATGTCGGCAGGTTCGTTGAAGCCGATGTGTCCGTCAAGACCGATGCCGAGCAGCTGCAGATCAATGCCGCCCACGCGCTCAATACGCGCATCGTACTCTGCGCATTCACGGTCGGTGTCCTCTGCGCAACCGTTGGGAACAAAGGTGTTCTCGCGCTTGATGTTGATGTGGTTGAAGAAATTGTGTTGCATGAAATAACGGTAGCTCTGGTCGTTCTCCTCGTCAAGTCCCACGTATTCATCCAGATTGATGGAGGTTACCTGAGAGAAATCAAGGTCACCCTTGTTGTACCAATCGATCAGCTGACGGTAAATGCCGAGCGGCGAAGAGCCCGTAGCAAGTCCAAGAACGCTATTCGGCTTCATGATCACCTGCGCGGAAATGATATTTGCCGCCTGACGGCTGAGCTTGTCGTAATTTTCAACAGTAAAGAACTTCATGTTGTCCCTCTCCTTTGTATTTATATGATTTTTAATGCTTACACTTTTTCGCTCCGATCCCGAGGAAGTCGGACGGAACGAGCTTGGCGGTGCACCCATCACGCGGCGAAAGACCGTGCTGAAATAATTCTGATCGGTAAATCCGATCGCCTCCGCGGCTTCGCTGACACGCTTTCCGCTCCGCAGAAGGATGACTGCGTGGTGGATCTTCAGCTCCGTGAAATAACGTGAAACGCCCATACCCGCATATCGGGTGAAGATCTTCTTCAGGCTGGAGGCACTCATGTTGCAAAGCTTTGCGATCGCCTGCGTATCCAACGGCTCTCGCAGATGCCGTTGCAAAACGTTTACCGCTTCCGCATAGCGCATTGCAGAGAAAGATGCCGATTTGGAAACCCCCGCGTCCCCCTTTTCCGCAATGCGGAGCAAGAAAAGCTCAAGCTGCAGGCGTTGTTCGTTGAGCAGATTGCGATCCGAGTTTCTCAAGCCACGCCGTACACCCTCGCAGATCTGCAACAGAAGCCGACCGTCCTTTGGAGACGGCTGCAGCACACGTCCCGAAAAATGCGGCATTGCCGCGGCAAAAAACGAAAGGTTTAACAGGTGCGGCTCGGTGTCCTGCTCCGACCAGATGCGGTGAAACTCCTCGGGCGGATGCAAAAGAAGCTGTCCTTCCCCCACGACGTAGACCTCGTCTCCCGCAGTCACGCCGACCTTTCCGCTCACAACGTAAACCAACTCATAGAACGGATGCGTCTCACCCGCAAACTCATATCCACGTCTGAAAAACCGATTTAAAGCGGCATGAAACGACAAAACATCGGGGCAACGCGCGATTCCGCAATCGATCCCCCAAAAAACATCTTCTTCTCTCAAAAAAATGTCCGTTTTCAAAGATTTCATGTCTAATTCTCTATATATATTTATTTTTGGATATATTATAATAATATCATATCACAACTTGTCAAAAATTGCAATGCCTTTTTGACATTTTATTTGTGAAATTTCAAAAATACAGGAGTCCGAGCCAATGAGCAAAGATCTGAACGAAATTCTCCGTCATTTTCAACTTGAACAGAGTATTGAAAGATACGGAAACGGCCATATCAACGATACGTATCTGGTGCAGGCAAAGCACCGTTATATTCTTCAGCGCATCAATCCCATCTTCAATCCCGAGCAGGTCATGTCGAATATCGCGCTCGTGACCGAGCATCTGAGCGCAAAGATCCTCGCAAACGGAGGGGATCCGATGAGAGAAACGCTGAATGTCATCCCCGCTTTGGATGGCAAGCCGTACTATATTGACGAGGACGGCAGTGCTTACCGCGTATATTACTTCATTGAAAACGCGTGCTCGCTGGACAAGGCAGAGACGCCCGAGATCTTCGCCGCATCCGCACACGCATTCGGCAAATTCCAGAGAATGCTTTCGGATTTCCCCGCAGAAAAGCTCTACGAGGTCATTCCGAAATTCCATAACACCGCCGACCGTCTGCGTCAGTTCAAGGAAGCCCTTGCAAATGACGTTAAGGGACGTGCCGCAAGCGTGCAGGACGAGATCAATTTCGTCCTCTCCCACGCCGACTGCGTAACCACCGTGACCGACGCCATTGCAGACGGATCTGTTCCGCTCCGCGTAACGCACAACGATACCAAGCTCAACAACGTCATGCTCGATCCCGTAACCTACGAGGGCGTATGCGTGATCGACCTGGATACCGTTATGCCCGGCTCGCTCCTTTACGATTTCGGCGACTCTCTGCGCTTCGGCGCATCTACGGGTGCCGAGGACGAGACCGATCTTTCCAAGATCGAATTCGACCTTGCTTACTTCGAAGCCTTCACCCGCGCGTTCCTTGAGGAAATGGGCGATAGCATCACTCCCAGAGAAAAGGAGCTTCTCCCCTTCTCCGCACTGCTTCTGACCCTGGAATGCGGCATGCGCTTCCTCGCCGATTACCTCAACGGAGATACGTATTTCCGTATCCACCGCGAGCATCATAACCTTGACCGTTGCCGCACGCAGTTCAAGCTGGTAGCCGATATCGAATCCAAGCTTGATCAGATGGCTGCGATCGTTGCAAAATACTGATACACGACAAACAGGCACGTTTTTGATCCGTACGCGCCAAGAAAAAGGTTTGGGGCGTTGCTCTGAACCTTTTTCTGTCATCCTGTGCGTTTGTCGGAAAGGAATTCTATGAAACAGTTGACCGTTGCCGTCTGCATCGACGAAAGGCGCGGAATGCTCTTCGGCGGTCGCCGACAAAGCCGAGACCGTATTCTGATCGCCGAGCTGATCGAGACCGCGCAAAATCAGCCGATCTGCATCAATGGCTTTTCGAAAACGCTTTTTGAACCGTATTCCAATAAAGTGATCTATGACGATCTGCTTGCGTCTTGCCCCGATGGGAGCATCTGCTTTGTGGAGAATCTTGCACTCATGCCCGTTGTGGAGGACATCGAGACGCTCATTCTCTACCATTGGAACCGACATTATCCCGCTGACCGTTATTTGGATCTTGATCCGATGAAAAACGGCTTTTCCCTCATCTCCAGAACGGAGTTTGCGGGAAGCTCACACGATAAGATTACGAAGGAGGTTTACCGTAAGGCATGAAACAGAACTTCAGAACACTATCCGCCGTGCTTGCCCTGTTGCTCGCGCTTTGCATGAGCTTTGTTGCTTGTGACCTTCCCACGGAGCCTCCGCAATCGGGAACAACAGGCTCCACGGTCTCCACGACCGATGCAACGTCACTTACGGCAGGCATCACATCCGCGACACAATCGCCAACAGAGAGCACCGTTCCCACAACAGAAGTAACCACCAACGGAAGCACAAGCACAACGGTTACAGTCGGTACAACTGCCACAACAAGTACCCCGAGCACAACCGTCCCCCCTTCCACGACCGTGCAAACGACAACGGGGACAACGGCGACCGATACAACAACGTCCACAACCGCCACAAGCACCACGACCTCCACGACCGTTACGTCGGGAACGTCCAATCCCACCGTCGATCCCCCAAAGCCTTCGGAAGGCTTTGATCTGAGTCAAGTTCCCGCCTTTTCGGGATCTCCGATCTACATCGTCAACGATAACGTCCCCTTCTTCAACTCCGATGACATCACCACGGACGCATACGAATTCTACGGTGAATTAGACGAATTGGGAAGATGTACGGTCGCAAAAGCCTGCCTTGGAATTGAGCTGATGCCAACGGAGGGGCGCGGATCGATCTCGCACGTACAACCAACAGGCTGGCACAGCGTGACGTATTCCAACGTCAGCGGCGGCTATCTTTATAACCGCTGTCACCTCATCGGCTGGCAGCTGACGGGAGAGAACGCAAACCGTCAGAATTTGATCACGGGTACGCAGTTTTTGAACATCGAAGCAATGCTTCCTTTTGAGAATATGCTTGCCGACTACATCAAGGAAACAGGAAATCACGTAATGTTCCGCGTAACGCCGATCTTTGAGGGCAACAATCTGCTTTGCACGGGCGTGTTGCTGGAAGCATACTCCGTTGAGGACGACGGCGACGGCATTCTGTTCAATGTATTTTGCTATAACAGTCAGCCCGGAATCAACATCAACTATTCCACGGGAGCTTCGGAGCTTGCGGACAATACCGACGAGGACGATCCCAACAAGATCCCCGAGGGAGCGACGTATATCATCAATACGTCCAGCAAAAAGATCCACCGCCTGGACTCCAAGTACGCAGGCAATCTGACCTCGAACATGGAATACACCACCATGACGATGGATGAGCTGTTGGCACTCGGCTATACGACCTGCGGAACCTGTAAGCCCTCTTGACGGCATCGATCTATTTCCCAAAAACATAAAAACCGACTCGGATATAATCCGAGTCGGTTTTTTTATGTCATCAAAGAAGAAACCATACGATCAAAAGAAGGACACTGATTGCCAGCGAGATCAAGCCAACGATCACGGTTTCCTTGGACCATTTGCGTCCTTTTTCATCCTTCTGCACGCGATATTCGTAGAACGTATGCGGCAGATCCTCTGCAAGAGGCTTGATGAAGGTGCCGAGAAAGCTTCTCGTTCCGTACGACAGCAGATCGAAAAAGCCAAAGGTCCCGATCCATCCCAACGCGCCCACTCCCGCTAACAGTACACCCGGAAGCAGGAAGCAGTCGGAAAGATTTCTGAACAGATCCTTCACCGTTTCAAATACAAATATATTTTTCAATATTGCGTATATTGCCGCGATCACACCTGCGATGGTTACAGAGACAATATAGGCTTTTTTCTTGTTTTGATCCATTATAACCAGCTTCTATCTTTGATTATTCTACCAACATTTCCTGATATTTTTTGAATTCAGCCTCGTTGCAATATACAAAGTGTCCCGGGCTTACCTCACGCATGGTGGGCTGATCCTTGGAATAATCATGCTCCGCGAGCGGATTATAAACAATTCTCTTGCGGTTCTTTTCATATTCGGGGTCAGGCAACGGAATTGCGGAAAGCAAGGATTTTGTGTACGGATGCAACGGATGTTTGAAAAGCTCGTCAGAGCTTGCCATCTCAACCATCTTACCGAAATACATAACACCGATACGGTCGGAGAAGTATTTAACAACCGAGAGGTCATGAGCAATGAACAAAATGGTCAAGCCCAGATCACGGCGAAGATCGTTGAGCAGGTTGATAACCTGCGCCTGAATGGATACGTCCAGTGCGGATACAGGCTCATCGGCAATGATCATCTCAGGCTGCATGATGACCGAACGAGCAATGCCGATACGCTGTCTCTGTCCACCGGAGAACTCGTGCTGATAACGGCTTGCATGCTCATCCACAAGTCCGACAAGTCTCAACATTTCAAAGACCTTCTCTTCAATGACCTTCTTATCTCTCTCACCCTGAATGATCAGTCCTTCGGAGATGATCTCCTTAACCGTCATTCTGGGGTCCAGAGATGCCGAAGGATCCTGGAAGATCATCTGGATCTTGGTGATCAGACGAGTCTTCTTTGCCTTGCGAAGCGCATCCTTATATTCCTTCGTCAGTGCTGCCTTTTCAGCATCGGTCGCAGCGGCAAGCAAAGGAAGATACTTTTCCTTCACCGCTTGTACCTGTTGCTTTTGATATTCCTTGTCGCAGTTCTTCTGATCGTAGTTTGCCGCGCGGATCGCCTGCTTCTGTTCGCGGATAAACGCCTTCAGCTGCTCCTGCTCCTCGGGAGTTGCGGTCTTCATCTTCTTCTTTGCTTCCGCAATCGCAACATAATAGGAACGGGTTCCCGCGCCAATGCGAACGCCCTTGAAGAAAATGTCACCCGACGTAATGTCGTAAAGCTTGATGATCGAACGGCCTGTTGTGGTTATTCCGCAACCGGACTCACCAACAAGACCGAACACCTCGCCCTTCTTGATGTCGAAGCTGACATCATCAACCGCCTTTTTGGGACCGAAGTATTGGCAAAGATGTTCTACTTTGAGCAAAACTTCCTGTTCGTTGTTTACAGTATTAGTTTCCATCGTTTGCCTCCCTTCTAGCTTTCATTCTTTCAATTCTATCCGTGATGATCTTCGGTCTTTCCACCTTCGGAGCATCGGGATGCAGGAGCCACGTTGCGGCGTAATGCGTATCGCTGATTTGGAACATCGGCGGCTGGCGCTCGAAGTCGATCTTCATTGCATACTTATTTCTTGCCGCAAATGCGTCACCCACAGGGGGATAGATCATATTCGGAGGCGTACCGGGAATGGCATCCAGCTTTTCGTTGGTGTCAAGGTCGGGCATGGACGAAAGCAATGCCCACGTGTACGGATGCGCGGAACGGTAGAATACGTCCTCGGACGTACCGTATTCCACG
>JAZNXP010000178.1:0-3829 GCA_045593965.1 Eubacteriales bacterium
CCTGTACGGTGAACTCCATATCCTGCATGTCGCGGTAGTGGTTCTCGAGCTTGTTCTGCAATGAGTCGAGCTCCTTATAGATCTCGGGCATCGCCTCTTATACGACCTCACGCCGAAGCCGTGTGGTACGATCGAGTGGGAATAATCAAATAAGGCTGATAAGCGGCTTGGAAGCCTTATTCCAAGTCGCTTTTTGAAATGGAACGATTTTATAAAAAGGAGAAATATCATGTATTCATCGATCCGCCCGGGGAAATTTTGGTATGATACGGAAGGCAAACGGATACAGGCGCACGGCGGTTCTGTTTTTTACGCGGACGGTACCTTCTGGTGGTATGGAGAAAACAAGGAGGGCGTCACGGGAATGGCAACGGGAGAGCGGTGTCGGAACTGGCATCACGGCGTGCGTTGCTATTCGTCCAAGGATCTTTATAACTGGCAGGATGAGGGCTTGATCGTTCCCGAAAGCGACGATCCGAGCAATCCCTTTTATCCCGAGAATATCATGGACAGACCTCATATCATCTACCATGAAACGACCAAAAAATACGTTCTCTGGGCAAAAACAGTTCAAAAGGGTCAAGCCTTTCGTACCGCAAAATTTTCCGTCTGCGTCGGTGATTCGCTTCATTCTTTGCAATACGTAAAAACCGTTGACTCCGATCCGCACTTTGCGGGAGACTTTGATCTTTTCAAAGACGGTGAAAAAGCATACGCCGTTTTCGAGTATCCCCACAGCGAAATGATCGTGCGGGAATTGAATGATGAATATACGGGCTTTGCCGAAAAATGGTCCTCTCACATCCCCTTGGAGAGTCCTCCCTTCGTTCGCGAAGCACCCGCGTATTTTGAGCGCAACGGTCGAAAATTCATTTTGACCTCGGGCACAACGGGATATTACCCCAACCCCACGATCGCATACGACATCACCGATCTGCACGGAGAATGGATCGATCTGGGAGATCCTTGCGAAAACGATCAAAACCACAATTCCTTCCATTGTCAATTTTCCTCGGTATTCAAGCATCCGAAGATCCCCGATCTTTATATTGCCCTCGGCGACCGTTGGCTGACCGATCTTGTGCAGGATCTTCCCGATATGAGCGAGCGATTTTTTGATAAATACTCTCCAAGAGGAAAGAAGGAGTATGATTGGGGAGAAGTGCGAACGCTTTCCGACGAAAACACCTCTGAAGCAACCTATGTCTGGCTTCCCATTACGTTTGATGAAAACGGCAATCCGCGCATCAAGTGGCGCAGAGAATGGACGGTCGAGGAATTCCGGTAAAACCGTCCCGCACACAGAATTACAATCGCATCTCTCAAAAGAACACCTTACAGAAGCATTCTGCAAGGTGTTTTCTTTTTCTTTTTTGATCCTGATCATTATTTTTTATTTTTTGTGGTGCGAAAAGCAAAAAAATACGACTTATATAATTGAGGATCATAAAATAAGGAGGAAATTCAAATGATGATTTTCAAAAAGATCGTTTCCCTGCTTCTCTGTTTTGTAATGCTTGCTTGTATGCTCGCGTCTTGTAACGAGGGCGCGCAAGGTCCGCAAGGTGAGCAAGGCATTCAAGGCGAGCAAGGCATTCAAGGAGATAAGGGAGATAAGGGAGACAAGGGCGACAAAGGAGAACAGGGCGTTCAAGGCGAGAAAGGCGAGGACGGCGCATCTCCAACGATCACCATCAGCGTTGACGGCTATTGGGTCATCAACGGTACAAAGACGGATTTCAAGGCAACAGGCACGGATGGACAGAACGGAACGGATGGAACAACGCCAACCGTCACGATCAATGCCGACGGCTATTGGGTCATCAACGGCACGGTTTCCGAATACAAGGCAGTCGGCAAGGATGGCAAGGACGGCGGCACTCCAACGGTAGAGATCAGCAACGATGGATATTGGGTGTTGAACGGAACCAAAACCACTCATAAGGTCATCGGTCAGAATGGATTGGATGGCAAAGACGGTCAAAACGGTGCGGACGGCAAGGACGGTCAGAACGGTATTGACGGCATCACGCCCACCCTGCGCATCAATGCAGAGACCAACGAATGGGAAGTTTCTTATGACAACGGAGCCAACTGGACCTCCCTCGGCGTCAAGGCAACGGGCGCGGACGGAGCTGACGGAGCTGACGGCGTCAACGGAACCGACGGAAAAGACGGTGCTGACGGGAAAGACGGCAAGGACGGCGCAACGATTGAATGTGTGGAAATCAATTCCGACGGAAAGCTCGTCATTACGATGAGCGACGGCAGAGAGTTCCTGATCGATATGCCAAAAAACGAAACTCATATCCACGCATGGGGAGAATTGCAGGACTTTGAAGATAATGGCTCTCGCCAATGTCAAAACCGTATTTATTTTCAGGTTTGCTCGGATTGCTTTGAAATGAAATGGACATACGGAAAGATGTCAGATCATGTCTTGTCAACAAGCTATTCCTACGACAACGATACGCATTGGCTGACATGCCAAAAATGCTCCATGGTTACTCAACAAGAAGAACACGACAGTGAAGATGGCATCACTTGTAAAATCTGTTCCTATCTCGTCTCTCCCACGGATGGGATCGTATATACGATCAATCAAGATCATGCGGAAGTAAGCGATTATACAGGTGCTTCCGAACGGATCAGAATTGCCGACAGCTATAATGGATATTCCGTAACGAAGATTGCAAATCAAGCGTTTCAGGGAAAGAACGTTTCCTTCGTATGGATCCCCGAAACAATAACAACCATCGGCTCTTCCGCATTTGCAGGCTGCAGTGCCCTTACGAGCATTTCTTTACCTTCAAGCGTTACGGATATTGAGGACTACGCTTTTGCTGAATCGGGATTGACGTCGATCACTCTTGAAGATGGTTTGAAATACATAGGCGATTACGCGTTTCAGGCTTGTAATTTCTCTGATTTTTCCATACCCGAAAGTGTAACGTATGTAGGATATGCTTTTTCGGGATGTTGGACACTGTTGGCTGCGGGAACCATAAACGGAGTTTCCTACGTAGATCATTGGGCGGTTGACTCGGAAAACGATTATGTGTCGATCTCGTTGTCAGACGGCACGGTAGGAGTGGCAGGCTCTGCGTTCAGCTATGACACCAAAATAGTAAGCCTGGTTATTCCAAAAAATGTGAAGTACATTTGTAAAAACGCGTTCCACGGATGCGCTTGGTTAGAAATCGTCAAGGGTGGCGAAGGTGTTGTTATAATAGGTGAAAGTGCCTTCAACGGTTGCATTTCCTTAACCGATATAACCGTTTGGAATAACGTAGAGACGATCGGAGACAGGGCTTTTTACGGTTGTCGCTACGTTACCAACGTTACCGTCGGAGACCGTGTGACTGCAATCGGAAGCCAAGCGTTTTATTGCTGTAATGCAATGACCTCGATCACAATTGGCGAAAAAGTCAACTCCATAGGAGAAAAAGCCTTTGATGTATGCACGGCATTATCGAGTGTCTATTTCAACGGTACAAAGGATATGTGGTCCGTGATTACAATCAAAATCGGCAATGATGCGTTGAGTACCGCAACCGTTTATTATTATAAGTCCGAAAAGCCTACAACGTCGGGCAACTATTGGCACTATGTGAACGGCGTTCCCACGGCTTGGGAAGCAAGCGCAAATTGATCCCGTCACGATAAAAACGCAAGGGCTTTGGCATCTGCCGAGGTCCTTGTGTTTTTTTGATCCGCTCTTGACTTTCTTCTTAATTCTTGTTATAATAATTTTCACAAGCCTGCCCTCGCTTGACCGCAAGCACGGCACGCGCTCCAACAAAACGACCCAAAGGGGGATCTGAAAATG
>JAZNXP010000179.1:0-1855 GCA_045593965.1 Eubacteriales bacterium
CCAAACAGCGCATCGCCATCCGCAACTATATCTCGAGAATCGCGTTCAACAAAATCGTTCTGATTGCAACCCATGTTGTTTCGGATATTGAATTCATCGCAAAGGACATCATCATGCTCAAAAAAGGCGTGATTGTGGACAATGCCCCCCCCCATGAGCTTGTAAAGCGGATCGACGGACAGGTATGGCTCATTCCGTGCGCCGAATCGGAGGTTCAAGCGATGCAGGATCGGTTCCGCGTGACGAATATTGCCAGAGACGAGCAGACGAGTGAGGTACTGCTGCGGGTGTTGGCAGAGACAATGCCAACAGAGAGGGCGAGAACCGTTGCGCCGACGCTGGAGGATTATTATTTGTATGTATTTGGAGATGTGTCGGGGAAGTAAAAATGAGGATTTGCGTGCTGGCATCGCGAAAAGCAGTAAATCCTACCAAATATTGCTCCGCGATAAAGTGAATGGAAGAGGAATATTTGTGACACTTGCAAAGTCAAGAAACGACACGCAGCAGACAAAGAAAGGCGGTAATCGCAATTCGCGATTACCGCCTTAAACTATCACGAATGACGCAAAAACAAATCCTGCCTTTCGTCCTGCCGCCACCAACTATGGTCTTACCTGCATAAGGCTCCACCGCCGTTATCCAATTATGGCTTTTTTTCTGAATTTCCCCAAACAACGCTTTTACGATACGGATTCGTATCATAATTGCGGTGCTTATTTGACATTGATGCGCCTTCGTGATATAATGGCCTTAAATAAACGCTTCGAGGTGGAATATGATCGAAAAACAATTTGGAAAAAGAGAATGGCTGGTTCTCGTTCTGTTCGGACTTGTCGGACAGATCGCCTGGTCGGTCGAGAATATGTATTTCAATCTGTTCGTCTTTGAGACGGTGGCTCCCTCACTCACAACCGTGACGCTGATGGTCCAGCTCAGCGGCATTGCGGCAACCCTGACCACACTTGTGGCAGGAACACTCTCCGACAAAATCGGAAACCGCAGGAGCTTTATCTCCTGGGGATATACGATCTGGGGAATTACCGTGGCGCTGTTCGGCTTTTTGTCACCGGAGCTTACGGAGAAGCTTCTCGGATGCGGGCTTGACAAGGCGGTTATGATCACCCTGGCAGCCGTGGTTGTGGGTGACTGCGTGATGACGCTCTTTGGCTCTACGGCAAACGACGCCTGCTTTAACGCGTGGGTCACCGATAATACGGAAAGTTTCTTCCGCGGCAAAGTGGAAGGCGTTCTCTCCATTCTTCCCCTTGCGGCGATGCTCATTGTTGCCGGTGGATTCGGGATCATCGTGGAGATGATCGGGTATTCCATGATGTTCCTCTGCCTCGGCATTGCCATTTCCGTGTGCGGTGTGTTGGGGATCTTCAAGCTGAAGGATAGCCCTTCGCTCCGAAAAAGCGGTAACTTCAGGGATATTCTTTACGGCTTTAAGCCGGGCGTGATCAAAGAAAATTCCCCCCTGTATCTAACCCTTTGCCTCGTCCTGATATACGGAATTGCCTGCCAAATCTTTATGCCGTATCTGATCATCTATATGAAAACATACCTCGGATTTTCTGTGGTGGAGTACAGCATCGTATTCGGAGCCGCGATCATTCTCGGCGCGGCGGTCAATCTCTATCTGACAAGACTTTCCGACAGAAAAAACAAGAATATCATGCTGTATTTTGCGTCCGCGATATTCGCGGCAGGGCTTTTCGGAATGTACTTGGCCAAAGGTGCGGACAAAACTGCAACACTCATCACTTTTGGCATCGCGGGCTTTGTCATGATCACGGGATATATTCTGATCTCCGCGCTTTGCGGTTCTCTGGTACGTGACTACACCCCGAAG
>JAZNXP010000180.1:0-1675 GCA_045593965.1 Eubacteriales bacterium
ATGATGGATAAGACCTCGCGAATGGATCTTGCATTCTTTGATTCTGCCAAAATGGGTGACAAGGTCAGACACGCGCGCAACAATTTAGGTACCATGATGAATATGTCGTGGCTCGTGTTTGATATTATTTCGGCAACCATCAACGTAATAACAACCCTCGTTATCGTTTGCGCATACAAATGGTGGTTGGGAATTATCACGCTCCTGCTCTTAATTCCTTTTATGCTCTACAATAAGCACCACACCGAATACAAGCTGGCATTGGAAAAGGAGCAGCTGCGTGAAAACAGAAAGAAATACTATTATCACGATAGGTTCTTTGACAACAACGTACAGTTTGAGATCAAGCTGAATAACATTGGAACTTATTTCATCGATAAATATAAGGCGCTTTGGCTAAAGATGTACCGTATCAACCGAAATGTGGATATCAAGCACCGCATCATCAACACGCTCATTATGCTCGTCAACATCTCCAGTGAATTCCTGGTGTTGACGGTATCGGTGTTTGACGTTGTAAACAAATATATCGGCATTGGTGATTTGCAATACAACCTCAATATGGTAACGCGCCTGCGCAATCAATCCCAAACACTGGCAAACAGAATCAACAACTTACTCAACGACAACACACGCTTGATAGAGCTTCAGGAGTTTATGGAAATTGAGCCCGAAATTGAAAAGACCGGAACGCTGAAGCCCTCAAGCAATCCTCAAATTGAGTTCTGCAACGTGTCCTTCCGCTATCCGAACGCGGAGCAATACGTGCTTAAGAATTGCTCCTTTACCATCAAGCCGCACGAAAAGGTAGGACTGATCGGTCTCAACGGTGCCGGAAAAACGACCATTGTAAAATTGATATTCCGTTTTTACGATCCCGAGGAAGGATGCATCAAGCTCGATGGCGTGGATTTGAAGGAATACGACGTTTATGCAGTTCGTAAAGTGTTTGGCGTACTGTTTCAGGACTACGTTCAATATGCATTGCCTCTGCGTGAGATCATCGCTCTTCCCGATTTTGATGAACGCTTTAACGACGAAAAGCTACAAAAAGCCTGCGACATCAGCGGTGTAAGCGAGATCATCAAGGATTGGGAGGATGGCTTCGATAGCGTTCTCGGTCGCTACTATGCCGACAATGCAAAAGATCTCTCGGGCGGTCAATGGCAGCTTGTAGGTCTTGCACGCGCATACTTTAAGGATAGCGAATTTATGATCCTCGATGAACCCTCTGCCGCGCTTGATCCTATTTCGGAGGATCGCATTTTCGAGCAGCTCTACCGCCTGAGCAAGGGGAAAAGCTCGGTTACCATCTCACACCGTCTTTCCAACACAACACTTGCCGATAAGATCCTCGTCATCGGTGACGGGCACATCATTGAACAGGGCTCACACTTTGAACTTTTGAAGCAAAACGGAAAATATGCCGATCTGTTCAATTTGCAGGCAAGCAAGTATCAATGATCGAGGACGTGGCTCTCAAAAAGGGATCGTTGAATATTAAAGAAAGCGGAAAGCAGACATCAACGAGTCAACAATAGCATCTCGGCTTTTGATTGGCACCTGCCCACCGTATAAAAAAACGACAGAGAAGCCATTCTCTGTCGTTTTTGATTTTACACCGACGTTTTGCGGATGCGTTTTTTCATTTTACGCAAGTCGCGCAGCATTTTGA
>JAZNXP010000181.1:0-11258 GCA_045593965.1 Eubacteriales bacterium
GCGAGTCTCTGGACAGCGCACTTCGTCGCTTTAAGCGTGCAACCGCCCGTTCCGGCGTCCTCACCGAGCTTCGCAAGAGAGAGCACTATGAGAAGCCGAGCGTAAAGCGCAAGAAGAAGTCTGAAGCAGCCAGAAAGCGCAAGTACAAGTAATTTGTACTGCCAAAAAAGCCCGTGTGTCAAAAAGACGCACGGGTGTTTTTTTGTTCTCAAAATGCTACAAAAATCATATAAAATAATTCATTTATTATGGAAATATAAAAAACTCTTTGGTATAATATGGGTACGGAAGCATTTCCGATTTTTGACCATGCACAAGGAGAACAGAATATGAAGCATCCTGCATTTGAACGCTTGCCGAAGCGATTGACCATCAGCTTTCCGCTTTGGTTGATCTATGGAACAAAAGGGGAATATTCTCCCTATTACGATATTGACAAAGCCATGCGCGAGCACAAGGAGCGCGGCTATAATTGCGTTCGCATTGACGGCGGCACGGGGTTGATTCACGATTTGAACGGCAATCCTCGCGCTCCCTTTGATCTGGGTACGATGTTTGGAGAATACGAAAAAATTCCGCGTCAGGAGGGAATTTTGGGCGATGGAGGACCTGTTGATCTGCTTTCCCGATTGATCAAGGTATTCGAGTGCGCAAAGAAATACGATATGTACGTCATTCTTTCGCAATGGTACTATTTGCATACGTATTGGCTGCACAAAAAGGGAGATCCCGTGGCGGATGAGATGTTCTCCATTCCCGCGCACGAGAGATTTGCGGCGTTTGCGAAGCTTTGGGACTATATTCTGATCGAATTGGAGCAAAGAGGACTGGACGATCGTATTGCATTCGTGGAGGTGTTCAACGAGGTCAATGATCATCCCTATCAGGCAGGCGTAACGGGATGGGATTACGCCGTGAAAAAGGAGGTCGGTCCCGAGGAGACCGAGCAATTCCGTCAGGAGCACGTGCAGGCGATCGATTTCCTGCGTGAGCGCCATCCGCAGCTTCTTTTCGGTTATGATACCGATGACACAAGCAAGACAAAGACCTGTATGCCCGAAAATGCGGACGTCTATAATTTCCATGCGTATTATCTCTGGGGTGTGTATTGGCGCGTTTACAATCAGCATCCCGAATGGTTCAAGGGGAAGGTCACGCCTGCGGACGTGGCGAAGGCGAGAGAAGGTCTTCTTCCCGCAAGCAACGATTGGTATATCCGCATAGCACAGCACAACGACATTGATTATTCTTATATTGATGAGATCGAAAAGGCGTTTGAAGCGTACTTTGTGGAAAACCGCGAGTTTTTCGTGGAAGAAATGATGAAGCACCTCAACGGTGCGCTGGCAGAGTGCGGCGGACGTCCCCTGATCTGCGGCGAGGGCGTGAGCTACATCTGCTCCAAGCTCCTGCTTTGGGAGGAGCATTCCGAATCCTATTGGGGCTTGGTGCGTCAAATGCTTGAGACCTTTAAAAAGGCGGGACTTTGGGGCAGCGTGATCCGTACCTGCTCGGGCCCCGAGGATCCCTCGTGGACGCTTTGCGCGGATAAGCTTTTGGAATTGAACACTTTCTTCTTGGAGGATTGATTTTTAAAAGAAGAAAAACGATGAACGTAAAAGGTTTGAAGATCAATTTTTTGTGCCTGATCCTCTTTGGTTACGTGGCAGGAATTGCCTCCAAGCTGGTGAGTGAAGCTTATATGGCGAGCATTGGGCAAAAATGGTACGTTCTGTTCTTCTACGTGCTCAATTTTACCATGGTTTCGGTAGATCTTGCCATTTATATCCGCAACTACCGCTTGGACGTGCAAAGAGAAAAAGAAGACATTCGGTGAGCCGCCCGATTGAATCGGTTCAAATCTGTGAAATACCGCGCGATTTTTCCCCGAGGTAGGGCGAAATTGTGCGGTATTTTCTTGACAAACAGGAAAAGCCATGTTAAAATGTAACATGGAGTTTTATCGAAAAATCGACAGTGTCCGATAGAAAGAGGAGATCAGATGGCAGTGATGAGTGGCGCGCGCAAGCGTTCTCATGACGTGGATATGACAAAGGGAAGCATCGTCAAGCATCTGTTGACGTTTGCGCTTCCTTTGCTAGCGGGAAATCTGTTCCAGCAGCTATATAACATGGTGGACACGTGGGTGGTCGGAAACTACGTCGGAAACGAGGCGTTTTCGGCGGTCGGTTCGGTCGGTCCCATCATCAATATGATCATCGGCGCGTTCATCGGACTTTCCAGCGGCGCGGGAGTCGTGATCTCGCAGTATTACGGCGCAAAGCAGCACGACAAGGTGCAAAAAGCCGTCCATACGGCGGTTATGCTGACGCTCATTCTCGGTGTGCTATTTACGTTCGTCGGTATTCTGATCACGCCGTATATGCTCACGCTGATGAAAACGCCCGCGGAGGTATTCGCGCAGGCGCAGTCGTATCTGACGATCTATTTTGCGGGCATTCTGGGACTGATGCTCTATAATATCGGCGCGGGCATTCTGCGCGCGGTGGGAGATTCCAAGCGACCGTTCTATTTTTTGGTGGTGTCCGCCGTGCTCAACACCGTGCTTGACCTGGTGTTCGTGCTGGTGTTCGGAATGGGCGTTGAGGGCGTGGCGTATGCGACGGTCATCGCGCAGAGCACGTCCGCGATCCTGATCTTTATTACCCTGATGTGCTCGAATTCCTGCGTGCGGTTCTCCTTCGCCAAGCTCTCCGTCCACGGAGATATGCTCGGCAAGATCGTTCGTGTGGGCTTTCCCGCGGCGTTGCAGATGGCGATCACGTCCTTCTCCAACGTGTTCGTGCAGTCTTACATCAACTATTTCGGACCCGACTGTATGTCGGGATGGACGGCGTACGCCAAGATCGACCAGCTGATGTTTCTGCCCATGCAGTCGATCTCGCTGGCGGCGACGACGTTCGTGGGACAAAACCTCGGAAACGGGGATGAGGTCCGCGCGCGGCAGGGCGTGAAGGACGCGCTCAAGCTCGCGTTTGTGACAACGCTGTTCTTAATGATCCCCGTGATGATCTTCTCGCCTTATCTGGTGACCTTCTTCAATTCGAAGGCAGAGGTGGTGACGTACGGAACGATGCTTCTGCGCGCGCTGACACCGTTTTATCTGCTTTGCTCGGTCAATCAGATCTTGGCAAGCTCTCTGCGCGGTGCGGGAAACAGCCGTGCGCCCATGATCGTTATGCTTTCCTCGTTTGTCTTTTTCAGACAGCTCTACTTATACGTCATGGCGAATTTCATTTCCAATCAGATCATTCCCATTGCCATGAGCTACCCCGCAGGCTGGTTCGTCTGCACCCTGATCCTCGTTATCTATTACAAAAAGGTCGGTTTGAAACGGCATTGCGTGGTGGAGAGGGAAACGGCAGGCGAACGTCTTGAAGGCTCCGTTGAATTGAAATTGGAGTCCTCTGCGGAATTGGATATGACGGATACAGATACAATGACAGAAACGGATACTGCTGCGGAATCGAAAAACGATCCGTAAACAAAATCATCGATCAAAGGAGGCGTGCGCGATGTTTCAAACAAAGCCGACATGGCGGGATCTGCTTGCCGCGGGAGCGGTATTGCTTTTGGCGTGCGCGCTGTTTTGCGTTCCTTTGACGGCAAAGACAGGGGCGTACGTGGAGATTACAACGCCCGACGGCGTACAGGTCTATTCGCTGAACGAGGAGCGGGAGCTGATCCTTTCCTCCAATGGCGTGACGCTCACGGTCGTGATCGGAAACGGCGAGGTCTTTGTGAAGGAAAGTGACTGTCCCGACGGCGTTTGCGTTGCGGGCGGAAGGATCTCCAAATCGGGAGAAACCGTCCTTTGCGCGCCCGCAAAAATACTCCTGACGGTGAAGGGAGGGGACGGAAATGTCGATTTTGTCGCAGGTTAAGCAAAGTCGCGCAAAGCGGCTCTGTCTTGACGCGTGTCTGGTCGCGTTTGCCATGATGCTCTCCTATCTTGAGGTGTTGCTTCCTCTGCAAGCGATCGTTCCGCTCCCGGGCTTTCGGCTCGGACTTGCGAACGTGGCGGTCACGGTCACGTTCTGTCTGCTCTCCCCAATTGATGCCGCGTGCGTCAGCGCGATCCGCATCCTGCTGATGGGATTGCTGTTCGGAAGCGCGACGTCACTGTATTTTTCCTTCCTCGGTGGGTTATGCTCTTTTTTGATGCTGCTTCTGTTGAGCCGCGTTGCCAAGCGGTGCAGCTTTGCGGGCGTGTCCGTGCTTTGCGCGGCGGCGCATAACTTCGGACAAATTTTGGCGGCAATGACGCTCTTTGGAAGCGGACTGATCTTTTCTTATCTTCCGCTGCTTCTGATCGCGTCGGTGATCTACGGCGGGATCGTGGGATCGTTGCTCAACCTTCTCATTCCCCGTCTGGCAAAGCAGGGGAGCATCGGGAGGGACGTATGAAGAAAATCGCAATTTTATTGGCGCTTGCGCTTTGCCTTTCGTCTTTTGTCGGTTGCGCGAAGGAGCAGGCGAAAACGTCCTCGTTTTTCATGATGGATACGGTGATCACGGTCACGCTCTACGGCACGGACGAGGAGACGTCACAGGAGATCTTTGCTCAATGCCGCGCGATACTTGCCGAGCTGGAGTCGCTTTGGTCGCGCACGAAGGCGGAGAGCGATATTTCACGCTTCAACGCCGCGCAGGAGGGAGCTGTTGCGCTGGATGAGCGGACGGTTTCGCTGTTGCGCCTTGCAAGAGAGGTACAAGCGCATACGAACGGCGCGTTTGACGTCAGTCTTGCCCCCGTGTGCGATCTTTGGCAAAGGTGCGGAGCGGAGAACCGCTTGCCGACTGATGCGGAGCTGACGGAATTGCTTTCTCTTGCGGGAGAGGAAGGGTGGTCGCTTTCGGAAGGCGGCGCCGAAAAGCACAACGCAAATACCGCGCTGGATCTTGGCGGCATCGGCAAGGGCGCGGCGGCTGACGCGCTGATCGCGTATCTGAAAACCACTTCCGCGAGCGGTGGAATGGTCAGCTTCGGAAGCAACGTCGCGGTGTTCGGTGAAAAGCCCGACGGCGAGGCGTTTCGGATCGCGGTGAAGGACCCGAAAAACACAAGCCAACATCTGACCGTGCTGTCGCTTTCGGGAAACAACGCGCTTTCGGTCTCGGGGGATTATGAGAGATACGTGGAGATCGGCGGCGAGAAATATCATCACGTCATTGATCCCAAAACGGGATATCCGTCAAGGAGCGGACTTTCCTCGGTTGCGATCGTGTGCGAGGGAGGTGCGCTTGCGGACGCGCTGTCAACGGCGTGTCTGGTGCTGGGATACGACGGCGCGATGGCACTTTACGGCGCGCAGATCTATGACTTTGAGGCACTTTTCGTCTTTTCGGACGGAACGGTCAGAGCCACGGACGGGCTTCTTTCGCAGTCAAGTGCCGCATAAAACAAAAACAGAAGGATAAAGCAATGGGTAATTTTTCTCTTTTGGGAGCTTTGGTCAATACGTTGACGGTCATTCTCGGAAGCGCGATCGGACTTACGGTCAAGCATCTTGTCGGGAAAAAGAGCAAGAGCGGAAAAACGGCAAATCTTTCCGACGCGATTCTCAAGGGCTTGGCACTCTGCGTGCTCGGGATCGGCATCACGGGGACGGTCAAGGCATCCGTGAACGGACAGATCCTCGGCGCACTGCAGGGAAGCGGAGCGATCGGTGAGGATGCGCTCGCGACATTGACGCAGACGTTGCCGAGCGAGCGGACGCTGGTGATGGTCGTTTCGGTTGCCGTGGGAGCGGCGATCGGGACGCTGCTTGACCTCGATAAGTGGATCAACCGCCTTGGCGAGAAGATCGAGAGCATGACACGCGCGCGGTTTGGAAACGTGGCGCAGGGCTTCGTTTCGGCTTCGCTTTTGTTCTGCGTGGGCTCAATGACGATCGTCGGCGCGCTCAACAGCGGACTTCTGAACGATCATTCCATGCTGTTTACCAAGTCGCTTCTGGACTTCGTTTCTTCGATCCTGCTCTCTCTTTCCATGGGCATCGGCGTGCTGTTCTCCGCCGCGTTCGTGCTGGTGTTCGAGGGCGGCATTACGCTTCTGGCACAATGGATCGCTCCGTTTTTGACGGTTGACGTCATCACCTGCATGAGCGGTGTAGGCTCGCTTCTGATCATCGGGCTTGCCCTGAACGTCCTTGGCGTGACGAAGCTGAAGATCATGAATTATATGCCCGCGGTGATCCTTCCCGCACTGTTCATTCCGATCGCGGATTGGTTGGCGAGCGTCATATGAAAGATATAAAAAGCGCAGAAGCCTGCGCTTTTTTACTGCGACGTAAAGGCAGATTTTAATGGCGACTATCGGAGTTTTTGCTTTCTACATTATACACCTGTTTGGGTTTAAAATCAATACATCCAAACAGATTTATGATATAATCTCCTTATTGAACAAAAAATAATTTGTGTTTGACGGAAAGGAGAGATATATTTTATGTATTTTTACCAAAGATTGCGCGATTTGCGAGAGGATGCGGAGCTGACGCAAACCGACGTCGCGCAGCTGTTGTCCACAACACAGCAGCAATATTACAAATACGAAACAGGGATCAGAGAGCTGCCGATGCATCATTTCATCACCTTGGCGAAGCATTACCATGTTTCGCTTGATTATCTTGTTGGCTTGACGGATAAGCCGAACGGAAACTGAAAACGCGTCGCTTTCGCCGCTTGGCGAGCGTCATATAAGGCAAAGCACTTTTTGGCGCAGATTTGTGAAAAATAATGATTGAAAAGCCATGTGCGGTGTGATATAATAAAACAGTAAGGACTGCAAGGTGCTTTCACTTCACGAAATTTTATTTTGTTTGATAAAACAGTAAGGAGAAGAATATGGGACATTTAACCGGAAAAACAGCCATCATCACGGGCGCGGGCTACGCCGCTCTTTCTGACGGAAGATGCGGCTCGATCGGCTACGGAATTGCGACTGCTTACGCAAAGGAAGGCGCAAATCTCGTGATCACGGGACGAAACGTGGCAAAGCTGGAGAAGGCGAAGGAAGAGCTGGAGCGTCTTTACGGCATTCGCGTGCTGGCACTTTCTGCCGACATTGCCGCAGGCTCGGACAACGAAGCAACCGCAAAGGGCGTCGTTGAGGCGGCGATCAAGGAGTTTGGCAGAATTGACGTTCTGATCAACAACGCGCAGGCATCCGCATCGGGCGTGACCATTCAGGATCACACCACGGAGCAGTTTGACCTTGCGATGTATTCGGGGCTTTACGCGGCATTCTACTATATGAAGGCGTGCTATCCCTACCTGAAGGAGACCAAGGGAAGCGTCATCAACTTTGCTTCGGGCGCGGGACTGTTCGGCAATTACGGACAGTGCTCCTATGCGGCGGCGAAGGAAGGCATTCGCGGACTTTCCCGCGTAGCGGCAACCGAATGGGCAAAGGACGGCATCAACACGAACGTGGTTTGTCCGCTTGCTTGGACCGCACAGCTGGAGGGCTTTGAGAAGGCATATCCCGACGCATTCCGCGCGAACGTCAAGATGCCCCCTGCGGGACACTTTGGCGATCCCGAGACCGAGATCGGCAGAGTGTGCGTTCAGCTGGCATCTCCCGACTTCAAGTATATGAGCGGCGAGACCCTCACCCTTGAGGGCGGAATGGGACTCAGACCTTAAGCGACAAGGTGCCACCTGCGGTGGGGCGCGGCAAGGTGCCGCTCCCACATAGCTCCCGTGCGGAGAACAGCTTTGGGCTTTTTGCAAGAGCTTGAACCAACACACCGCAGCGGAACTACAAGAAAGTTTTCGCCCCCCTTTTCCAAAAGGCGCCACCTGCGGTGGGGCTCTTTAGCTCCTGTGCGGCGAACCGTTTTGGACTCTTGTAAAATTTCGAACCACCGCACTGAACAAACGAAAGGCTCCCCCCGAAGGGGGAGCCTTTCGTTTGTGTTGCGGACATTTATTGCTTTATATGGCGACTAACAGGGGTTGCTTTGTAAATAGATTATATCACATTCAAATTTTTTTGTTGAAATTGCATTCAAACAGATGCGAAAAAATTTTGGACATATCAAAAACCATTTTTCAAAAAATCCGATTTTCCTATTGCACAACGGGGAAAAATATGGTACAATATATTGTTTTGATTAGATATATGATTAGATATACAGGAAGGTTTGAAGAATGAAGGCAACAGAACAGCAGATCAATCGCCGCAGGACGTTTGCGATCATTTCGCACCCCGACGCGGGTAAAACCACGCTGACAGAGAAGTTTTTGCTTTACGGCGGCGCGATCCAGACCGCGGGCTCGGTCAAGGGAAAGGCGGCGGACCGTCACGCGGTTTCGGACTGGATGGACATGGAAAAAAAGAGAGGTATCTCGATCACGTCCTCGGTCATGCAGTTTGAATACGACGGCTATTGCATCAATATATTGGACACCCCGGGACACCAGGACTTCTCCGAGGACACCTACCGTACGCTGATGGCGGCGGACAGTGCCGTCATGGTCATCGATGCCGCAAAGGGTATCGAGCCGCAAACGAGAAAGCTCTTCAAGGTTTGCGCGATGCGACATATTCCGATCTTCACGTTCATCAATAAGCTCGACCACGAGGCGAGAGATCCGTTCGATCTGCTGGATGAACTGGAGAAGGAATTCGGCATCGGAACGTACCCCATGAACTGGCCCATCGGATGCGGTGTCAGCTTCAAGGGCGTATATGACAGAGAGGGAAGAAGGATCTTGGCGTTCGGCGACTCTCATAGAGGTCGCGACAGACTCGCTTCCATCGATTGCGACATTACCGATACCGCGCGTATGGACGAGCTGATCGGACCGTACGCCCGTGAGGAGCTTTGCGATCAGGTCGAGCTGCTCGACGGCGCAAGCTTCGATTTTGATCTGGAGCAGGTCAGATGCGGCAAGCTCAGTCCCGTATTCTTCGGCTCGGCGTTGAACAACTTCGGCGTGGAATTCTTCTTGGAGAATTTTTTGAAGATGACGACAGCCCCTCTTGCAAGACAGGCGGGCGACGTGACCGTAACGCCGTTTGATGAGGGCTTTTCGGCGTTCGTATTCAAAATTCAGGCGAATATGAACAAGGCGCACCGCGACCGCATCGCGTTTATGCGCATCGTGTCGGGCAAATTTGAGCATGACAAGGAATATTTCCACGTGCAGGGCGGCAAGACGCTCAAGCTCTCCCAGCCACAGCAGATGATGGCGCAGGAGCGCTCCATCATTCAGGAGGCGTACGCGGGAGACATCATCGGCGTCTTTGATCCGGGTATCTTCGCGATCGGAGACACCATTTGCGAAAAGAATACCAAGATCCGGTTTGAAGGTATTCCCACCTTCGCCCCCGAGTGCTTTGCAATGGTCGAGCAGATCGACAGCATGAAGCGAAAGCAGTTTGCAAAGGGCATGAATCAGATCGCGCAGGAGGGTGCTATTCAGATTTTCATCGAGCCGGGCGGAGGCTTGGAGAGAGTGTACGTCGGCGTTGTGGGTATGCTCCAATACGACGTGCTGGAATCGCGCATGAAAGCCGAATACGGCGTGACGTATCGCCAATATCCGCAGTCGTATCAGTATATCCGTCGCATTTCCAACGGAATTGATCCCAAAAAGCTGCACCTGTTTGACGTCAAGTGGGTGCAGGACTTCCGAGGCAACGATTTCTTGCTTTTCAACAGCGAGTGGCACATCCGTCACACGCTGGAAAGCAACGAGGGCTTGGAGCTGGTGGAATTCGGACAGTAAAATCAAAAAATAAACGAGGGAGCCATCCAAAAGGAGACTCCCTCGTTTGATTTGGTGAATGCGTTCAGTTTTCAAGCTGTCTGCCAAGGAAGCCCGCGGCGGTGAGGATGAGCTTTGCCTCGACCTCGTTGCCCGAGAGCCCTTGGTGGGAGTCGCTCGGGTTGTCGGTTACCGACGCGACGCAGCCGACGATGTCACCCTCGCTCAAGATCGGCATGGCGCAACGAACAAAATGGTTTCCGCCCTCGGCAAGAACGGGGACGGGTGCGGCGTTTTCCTTGTGGACGTAAAGCGAACGCGCTTCCATAATCTGCTCCAGCTCCGAGGAGAGAGACTTATCGTTATAGTCCTTTTTGGGGACGCCTGCGCAGGTGATGACGGCATCGCGGTCGCAGATGACGACAGAGAGCGCGCCGACCTTGTGCAGCGTCTCGGCATATTGAGACGAGAAGGACGAAAGCTCCCCGATGGGGGAATACTTCTTGAAAATGACCTCACCCTCACGGTCGGTGTAAATTTCCAACGGGTCGCCCTCACGGATGCGCATGGTTCTTCTGATCTCCTTCGGGATGACGACACGTCCGAGGTCGTCGATTCTTCTGACAATTCCTGTGGCTTTCATATATATAAAATCTCCTTGTTTTCAAATATTAGGATACCACTATTATTTGCAAAAGAAGGGGATTTATACTGTTTGACTTGACTTTTCATATTTATTGTGTTATATTGAAAAAAAGGAGGGTTGTACGATGCGAATTCAAAAATGCTATACCGGCTACAGCATTGCTATGTGGGTTCTGTGGTTAATTGCCTTAATCTTCATACAACCGGTAGAAATAAATTGGAATTTTTATTCGATTGCCGTTTCCTTTTCCTATGTAACAATTTGGCTCTGTTTGATTCCTGTGCATTGGGTTCTCGGAATTTGGGCGCTTGTTTCCTCGATCAAAAATCGAAGGGAGAAGCATACAACTTTTAATATTGTTAGTATGGGTGTGAATGTTTTAGGTGGAATGCTCATACTGGTTCTCTACATGGGTTTGGTAGGATAATATTTGAACAAATACAAAAGCGGAGTGGCTTCTCTCTGCATTCTTAGCGGAGAAATAGGCGGCGGAAGTACCGAGGCATTGATTTGCCTCGGTATTTCTGTTTCTCTGGGCTTATGATGCGATAGCATCGGATGTTCTCACGGTATGCTGCTCTCTGAATCCTACGGTGAATACGATGTCGATATCGTTACCCTCGGTGCGTGACCACTTTTCCTTCTTCTCGTAGACATATATCTTGGATATGAATGCGTGTACGATCTCGGGAGTCAGCTCCTGAATATCAATAAATCTGTTGGCATTGGCAATGAAATCGTCAATCGAATTACTTTCCTCACCATAGCTCGCTTCGGCTTCTTCAAGCTCGGCGAGCTTTTTTGTTAGTGCTGATTGTTCGGCCTCGTAGCTTTGCGCCATTTTATCATAGCGTTCATCCGTAATTCGTCCGCT
>JAZNXP010000182.1:0-2247 GCA_045593965.1 Eubacteriales bacterium
CGACGTCACGCGTCTCGGGAGAGATCGAAAGTCCCGTCGGGATCAACGCGCGCGCACCGGGTTGGATCACAACGGTCTCGCCCTCGTTCAACGCCGCGCGCAAGTCAACGGCAGCAGAGCCGTCCGTTGCGTATTCGGGCGTGCTCATGCCTCTTGTCAATTTGATCTTTACATTCAATTCCATTGTGTTTGCCGTCCTTTTTTGTGTTTTCCTTGTTTTGGGGTCGGGTTGTGCGGTGGTTTGGGATTTTGCAAAGCTTTAAATCTGTTTTCGGTACTATCGTAAGCCGCTCCCCACGGGAGAGGTGGCACCGCTTGCGGTGACTGAGAGGGCGTATTTTGTGCCGCACCATGCCCTCTCAGTCGCTTCGCGACAGCTCCCCCGAAGGGGTGAGCCTAACGTCATTGCGGTGCGCCGTTCGAACTCTTGCAAAAAGTCCAAAACTGTCCGCCGCACGAGAGCTAAAGAGCCCCACCGCAGGTGGCGCGCGTTGGATCCGCGCAAACTTTTGAAAAAGTTTGATCAAAACTTTCTCGTAGTTCAACTGCGGTGCGCCGGTTTGAGCTTTTGCGAAAAGCTCAAAACTGTCCGCAGCACGGGAGCTAAAGAGCCCCACCGCAGGTGGTTAATGAATTGCGGTTCCTTCGGGAACGGCGTCATCCACAAACAGCACCTTGCAGCCACACGCATTGTTGGTTGCGGCAAGGAGCATGCCCTGCGACGTAATATTGCAAATACGGTTCGGCTTCAGATTTGCGATCACGATGATCTTCTTGCCGATCAACTGCTCGGGAGAATACTCCTCCTTGATCGAGGACATGATCACGCGCTCACCAATGCCGTCAAAAAGCGTCAGCTTGAGACAGGAATGCGACTTGCGCACGGTCTCTGCCTTCAGGATCTTGCATACGCGGAAGTCCAGCTTCTGGAAATCGTCGATCGTAACCTCTTCCTTAATGGGAGCAACAGGATCGGCTTCCTTCACTTCCTCAACAACCTCTTCAACCGCTTCTTCCACGGGAGCATCCGCGGCGATCTCCGCCTCGGTCTGCGCATAGGAGAAGTCCAGAAGTCCTACGTACTTGTCCTCCTCGATCGCGTAGAGGAACAGATACAGACGCGGGCCTCTCTCCTTATCGATCAAAAGCTTATATACGTTGCGGAAGAACGCGCCCTGAATGCCCTTCAGCTCCTTCTCGGGCAGATCTGTGCCGAATACTGCCTTGGGGATCGCGTAAAGCTCTGCGTTCAGCTCGTCAAGCGTGTAGCCGCCCTTTGCGATATATGCGTGCAGAAGCTCGATCTCCTTCTTTTCATTGTCATCAAGCGTGTTATAAACGTCCCAATTACGCGTTGCGCGCAGGCGGTTGACCTGATCGGGCGCGCACTGCTCCAGCCAGAACTTCGCGCGGTCAAGACGGTCTGCAAACTGCTCAGCACGATACGGCGTGCCGATCTTTTCAAACACGGTCTCCAGCATGGGAACGTTGAAGTTTACGATCGAGCCGAGCTGAACGAGCAGCGACATGGGAACGGTCTCGATCTCTCTGCCATCGACCTTGCAGTTATACATGATATCCTGAATCACGTCGCTCGCCTTGCCCTCGCGGCAGTCGGTGAGCATCTTGTCAAACTCAAAATACTGACGCAGAATACCGTCGTCAAAGCAGAAGTCGAACGCCTTGGTGGGATCGGTCTTGGAATAGAGCCAAAGAATGACCTCGGGCTGATAGAGCTTGAGCAGGGTCTCGGGCGTGAGGTTCAGTCCCGACGAAGAGGACATTTTGCCCGTCATACCCTTGATACCGATGAACTCATAGCCTTGAAACAGGGGCGGCTCGAAGCCGAAGATCTCCTTGGAAACGATCTTCGCGTTGTTATAAGAGCCCGTGGGAGCGGCATGATCCTTTCCACCCGGCTCAAAGTCAACGCCCTCGTGTCTCCAACGCATGGGCCAGTCCACCTTCCAGCCGAGCTTGCAATCGGTGTCGGTGAGGAAGTTGAAATGTCCCGTGTGTCCGCAACGGCAGGTGTAATCCGCCTCCGTGCAATCATCCGACAGCTTCGTCACCGTCGTGAAGTCGGTGTGGCAAACGGGGCAGAAGATGCTGACGGGATTATACGCCGCCTTCTCCGCATCGTGCTCCGCCTTGAGCTGCTCGGGAGCCTTGGACGTGTCCTTTGTCTTGAAGGAGTCCAGAATTTCAAAGATCTCGTCCTTCTTGCGCAAGGACTCGATGATGTCG
>JAZNXP010000183.1:0-3818 GCA_045593965.1 Eubacteriales bacterium
GCCCGAGAGATTGACGTAAAGCTCGTAAAAATCGTGAATGTGCTGCTCGTCGTGCGTAATATCGTTGATGGTCGTGAACCGTTTTTCGTATAAGACGTCTACGTGAATTCCGCCGTGATCTTCTACCAAAGCTTGCAATTGAGGAGTGTAACTCATGATCGATTCTCCTTTTGGAGCAAAAGTTATATTTTTTGATAAAAATATTATAGTATTATTGTTTTAGTAGTGGTAGTATTATTATAGCATATAAATATTGGAAAGTAAATACCAAAAAAATTTTTTCTCACGGGAGGTTTTATGATGTTGGCATTGGTAAAACAGAAAAAGGGCGCGGGCTTTATGAGCCTGGAGGAGCGTCCGATCCCGACCGTTTCCGCCGATGAGGTTCTGATCCGTGTTGCGTACAGCGGCATCTGCGGAACGGACATCCACATTCTGCACGATCAGTTTGCGTATTATCCGCCTGTGATCTTGGGACACGAATTTTCGGGCGAGGTCGTGGAGGTCGGAGACAAGGTGACCGCATTTCAAGCGGGTGACCGCGTGGTCGGAGAGCCGCACAATCTCGCGTGCGGAAAATGCTATCTCTGCCGCAACGGACACATTCAGAACTGCATGGACAAACGCTCGATCGGCTGGGGCATTGACGGTTGCTTTACGTCCTATCTCGTGATGCCCGAAAAGCTCTTGCATAAGATCCCCGACGGACTTTCTCTGCAAGCCGCTGCCATGGCAGAGCCCTGCGCGATCGTTGCGCATCAGCTTCTGGAGCGTGCGAGAGTGACACCCGGAGATAACGTTGTCATCATGGGCGTCGGACCCATCGCATTGATCGCCGCGCAAATGGCGAGAATTGCGGGAGCGGGGAAGATCCTGCTTTGCGGTTGCACGAGCGACGTATCGCATCGCCTGAAGATCGCGACCGAGCTGAATTGCTACGATCGGTTCATCAACGTGCAGACCGAGGATGCCGAGGCGATCATTCGGGAGGAGACGGGCATCGGTGCCGACCTTGTTGTGGAGGCGTCGGGCGCGAGAAGCGCGATCTGTACCTCGATCCGCGTCTTGAAAAAGAGAGGCTTGCTTTGCGCGATCGGAATGACAGCCGCCCCTGCGGTCGAGATCCCGTGGAACGAGGCGATGATGAAGGTTCTGGACGTGCAATTCAATATGAGCTCGAGCTACAACGGCTGGAACATCGCGCTGTCACTTTTGGGAAGCGGAAGATTGCGAGTGGATCCGATGTTCGAAGTGCGTCCCCTTGCGGAGTGGGAGCAGGCGTTCGCAGACCTGGAGGCAGGCAAGGCAATGAAGATTTTGCTCGATCCGCAGACAAATCAGCAATAAAAGGAGAAACAGACATGAATATTACGTTTGAAAATAAGGTCGTTGTGATCACGGGAGCCGCAGGCGGCTTGGGAAAAGCAATGGCAAAGCGATTTGCCGAGGACGGAGCAAAGGTTGCCGTGTGTGATCTGCGTGGCGCGTGCGATGCCGCAAGGGAGATCGGCGACGGCGCATTCGGGTATGATTTTGATATTACCGATCGCGAGAGCGTGAAGGTACATATGGAGCAGATCGCAAAGGAGCTTGGAAGAATCGACGTGCTTGTTAACAATGCGGGCATCAACGTCGGCCCCGACGAGAGAAAGACCGTGGAGGAGTTCAGCGACAAATGGTGGGATGCGATCATCAAGGTGGACCTTGACGGTACATATAACTGCACCAAGGCTGCCGTGCCTTACATGGGAGAGGGCGGTGCTGTTGTGAACATCAGCTCCATCGTCGGCATGATCCCGTTGCGCAATCAGTGCGCGTTTACCGCGGCGAAGGCTGCCGTGATCAACTTTACCAAGGCGATCGCGATGGAGCTTGCGCCGAAGGGCATTCGCGCGAACGTGATCTGCCCCGGTACGATCGGAATTGCGATCACCAACAAGCTTTGGTCGGCGAACAGCGCGATGGAGGGCTTGCTCTCGCACATCCCCATGGGACGTCAAGGCGTACCCGAGGAGATTGCCAACGCGACCGCCTTCTTGGCATCCGATGCGGCTTCTTACATCACGGGCGCAGTCCTTCCCGTGGACGGCGGCTGGACCTGCGGCGGATATGCCAGAAATTTTTGATATGAGGTAACAGAAAATGGAACAGTTTGCATTGAAGGTATTGGGTACCCCCGTACAAAAGGGAAGCCTTGGCGTATTCTTCTTGGGACAGGCGGGATTTCTGTTCAAGACACCCGACGGTAAGCTTCTTGCCGTGGATCCGTATCTTTCGGATTGCTGTGAGCGGTATTTTGGATTCAAGCGTCTGATGCCGCATCTGTTGGACGCGGGAGAGCTGACGCTGGATTATCTGGTTGCCACGCACGCGCACTACGATCACTTTGACCCCGACAGCGTTCCGCTTCTGATGGCGAACGGTCACACCGAGCTCATCGGTGCCAAGGATACCGCAGAGGAGTGCGAACGATTGCACATCGAAAAGAACGTGACGTTCATATCTGTCGGAGACACTCTGACGCGCGACGGGATCAAGCTGACGGCAGTTCCTTGCGATCACGGCGCGGATACACCCCATGCCATCGGTCTTGTGATCGAGGCGGAGGGGAAGAAGATCTACATCATGGGGGACACGTGTTACCGTCCCGATTATCTGGAAAACACGCTGTTTGCCGATCTCGATCTTCTGATCCTGCCGATCAACGGCGCGTTTGGAAATCTGAATGAGGAGCAGGCGGCAAGGGTCGTTTCCATTCTTCGTCCCAAGCTTGCGATCCCTTGTCATTACTGGAATTTTGCCGAGCATGGCGGAAGTCCGATGCTGTTCATGGAAAAAATGAAGGAGCTCGCTCCCGAGGAAGGCTATTGTCTGATGCGCCAAGGGGAGTATCGAAAGCTATGATCATCACCGATTTGAAATTCAAGGACAGAGCGGCAATCTCCGTACAGAGCGGTACGCTCAAGGCGACGTTTCTGCCCGATGACGGTGCGAAAATGGTCTCCCTGATCCGCCTTTGCGACGGGAAGGAGCTATTGGCGGTCAAATCGGGAAGTACCTATCGGGTCTTATCCTACGACGGGGATTACGTTTCGTCCGAATGCAGCGGATTTGACGATATGTTCCCCACGGTCGATCCGTACACGCCAATCGCAGGCGCATACGAAGGAGTTCCGTATCCCGACCACGGCGAGACCTGTCGCATTCCGTACGCGGTGAGTGTGGAGGATGACCGAGCCGTATTCCGCGCGCAGTCGAGACTGTTTCCGATCCGCTATGAAAAGCAGGTGTCGGTGAAGGGAGAGGCACTCGTCCTTTCCTATGATATTGAAAATTTTGGTGACGCTCCGTTCGATTTTCTCTGGGCAGGACACATCATGCTGCAGGGAGAGGACGGAATGGAGATCCTGACGCCGTTTGAGGCGGATGCGCACACCGAGATCATGTTTGCTCCCAAGGGCGTGGATACGTCAACGCTTCCCAAGGACCGTCTGATGGGGTATGCGCCGAGCGAGGGTGCGGCATATAAGTTTTACTATACCGACCCGATGAAGGAGGGCAGATTCGGAGTCCGATATGCCGATGGAGCTTCTTTGGTGTTCGAGGTGGATGAGAAGAAGCTTCCGTACCTCGGGCTTTGGCTCAACAATGGAGAGTTTCAAGATCTTTATACGATTACTCCCGAGCCCTGCAGCGTTCCGTTTGATGCCCCCGACCGTGCCGCAAAGCGTGGGCTCACGTCGGTCATCGCACCGCACAGTCGGTTTTCCTTCGAGCTGAAAATCATGATAAAGGAGTCGAATATATGAAAGCAATTA
>JAZNXP010000184.1:0-9629 GCA_045593965.1 Eubacteriales bacterium
TGTATTGTGATATTTAATTGCCTGATTTACGATTTGTGTTGAATTTATTACGTGTATTCTCGCGCTTCCGTCGCTCGTCATAGCACGCAAAATTGTTGACTGAGACATTGTGTTTTCCTTCTTTTATTTTTTTGCTCTCGCCACTATATACCAGCGAGTATTATTGTCTGCGGTTTGTGTGAATTCGTAATCACCAAAGAAGCCTATGACCTCAAAGCCCGCGCTCTCAAGTGCGGCTGTCAGCTCTGCTCTGTCAAAGCATCGCTCGGTCTGTACCTCGTCGGTGCGGGTGTATCTGCCGTCCCCGTCCTCCTCGAACACGCTCAGATAAAAGCTGCAGAGCTTTGTTCCTTTGTCGTACTCATTCTGCCACGCGCAAAGAGTGGCCCTGCCGTCTACCTCATCCTCGTGGATATAGGAGTTGTCGGCGTAGATGTTTTCAAACTTATAGGGGGTATTTACGTCAAAAATAAACAGCCCGTCGGGATCAAGATAGTTGTGTACGCAAGAAAGACATTTTTGAAGATCTCCCTCGCCTGACAGATAGTTTATACTGTCAAGACAGCACGTGACCGCTCCTACTGTGCCGTAAAGCTCAAAGGCGCGCATATCCTGACAAAGATACAGAATATTGCTGAGCTCCTCGTCAAACTTTCTGTCGTATGCCACCGAGAGCATATCCTCGCTGCCGTCAACGCCTATCATGTCATAACCGCGGCGTGCAAGCTCGAGCGTCATGCTTCCCGTGCCGCACGCAAGATCAAGCAAAAGGGAAGGCCGAATGGGGAGAAAACGATCAAAACACCGCTCGACAAAATCTGCCCAAGCGGCGTAATCGATCTCGGAATTCAGCTTGTCGTAAACGTGAGCGATGGCTCCGTAAGAGTCGAGCTCTCTCATCTGCGTCTGCCCGCTCTTTCCAGCTTTTGCAAAACGCTCAGATATCCCTTTTCGTCACCGTATTTCAAGCAACGGTTCACGCGGCTGATCGTGGCGGTGGAAAGTCCCGTTTGCTCGGCGATCTCCGAGTAGATGTAATTTTCACGGAGCATCTTCGCAGCTTGCAAGCGTCTGGACATTTCCAAAAGCTCGGATTGCGTACAAAGATCCTCAAGAAAACGGCGGCATTCCTCCATGTCGTTCAGACACAGCAAGCCGCGACATAAAAATTCAAGATTTTCAATGGCACCTTGGTCCTTCATAATATCCTCCAAGAAATTACTATTGACTTTATTGTACCATGTTTTTTCCAAAAAGTAAATAGAAATCAGAAAAAAGATTTGTCTTTTTTGGTGTTTTTTGATGAAAACCGAGAAAATAACTTTTTTATCAAAATTTGGTGAGCCTATTGACAAAACCGTCATAAAAAGGGTATAATAGTATCAAGAATCAAAGAAAAGGAGGATGTGACGTGGCTCCGATTTGTTTAATAACGGATTTTTTGCACGGAATGACGCTGGACGGCTTTTCATTTTTGGATGAAATGAACCGCCTCATGAGAGAGCTTGCGGCAAGCATCCACCTGATCGACACCGTGCTGTTTATTCTCGGCCTGATCGCGGTAACGGTATTCGGTATTTTGGGTTACAAGGTGATCAAGCTGGAGCTTTCCTTCTACGCGGCGTTTTTGGGCTACTTTGCGGGGAAAGAGCTGTTTTTGTTCCTGGAGGAGCATGCGGGTGACCTTCCCGATTGGTTGATCTACCTGTTCGGCGTGGCGATCTCCATCATTTTGATCGCGCTGACCTTCTGCAAATTCTCGTACGCGTGGTTCTGTATGGTCGGCGTAATGACGTGCTCGGTGATCTGGCATTACGCACCCGAAAATTACCTGCTTGTGATTGTGGGCGCGTTGATCGTGGCGTTCCTCTCGATGATCATGATCCGAACGTCGTTCGTTCTGATCAACAGCTTCCTTTGCGCGGCGTTGGGAGTCAGCTTCCTGTCGGCGTGTTTGCCCGATGTGGCATGGCTGCAGATCACTCCCGAGGGATACGGAATGGCTACCGTGGCGATCGTCTCGGTCGTGTTCGCGTTTATGGAATTCATGATCTCTCTGCTTTGGAAGCAGGAAGAGGAGTAACACTCAAAAAACAATCCAACAAGGATCGACGCACGGAAACGTGCATCGGTCCTTTTTTTACTTTGACGGTGTTGTCCGATGGCATCAATTTCCCCTTCGAGGAATAACAATATAAAAAGGGGGTGCTTGATTTGATGAGGATCGAAGCCGAAGAGCGTCACGGAACGGTGAGGGACGGATATCAGCTTCTTTTGCGTGCGAACGCGGAGCTGTTGCTGCCGACCGAGCTTTTGAAGATCCGTGATTTTTATGACCGTCTTTGCAATATCTGCATGACGTGGGCGATGGAGGTACACGGAGAAAAGCTGAAAAGGGAATTTTCCGAATTGGAAACGATCAGGGAGAAGTCCTGCTTTCGCGCGCAGAGCTATCGCTTTCGGATGCGCGTGCCATGGATGGATGAAAAATACGCCGTGTTCCTTTGTGAATCGGTATTGAAGGGACAATGGAGCGAGATCCCGAACAGCTACCATCGCATCTCTCACGTCTGGAACGTGGAGGAGCAGACAATTTTGCCGTTTTCGCAGATCCTGCAGGTGTTCGGTGTCAAGATCAAAAAGGATATGTTTCCGTTCCGTCCCGACGGAATTTACCCCGATGAGGACGGCTTGGTGATCTTTCGGAATGCGACGCAGACCTCTCCGTTCGCGGAGAAGAAATTTGCGGAGCTGGGACGCATTGGCGAAAAAACGGACAAATGAGTGCGTTTTGTACAATCGTGTTGAAAAAAACATCTTTTTTATGGAAAAACAAGCAAAAAAATCTTGCAATAAAAGTGTGTATGTGATATAATAGGAATAAGATTTCTTCGTGGGATGCCCCTGTCGGGCGTTCCGTTATGTAAAAAATCCAAACTATGCAAAAAAGCAAACGGAGGTTTTATGTCAAGAGAATCGATTTTGAAAATACAGGAGGCGGAGACGCAGGCTGAGGCGTTGATCGAACGCGCGAGAGTACAAGCGCAGGAAATGATCGCCAATGCAGAGGCAGAGGGAAAAGCGCTTTGTGAGCGGACCGAGGCTGAAACCTCGGAGCAGATGCGCGGACTGCTGCTTCAGCTCCGTGAAAAAACCGACGAAATGGACGGTCGCGCCATGGCGGACTCGGAGGAAGAGATCGCCCAGATCCGCAAAAACGCGCGTCTGAACCGTAAGATCGCGGAAAAAATCATCATTAGGGGGTTGGATACCAAATGTCGGTAAGTCGGATGAAAAAGCTCACCGTTTTGGCATACAACACCGATACAGACGCTGTATTGCGCACTCTGATGCGCTTGCGCTGCGTGGACTTGCGCAGTGTGGAGGGCTTGGGAGACGGCAAGAAGCCGATCCGTTTTGAAGAGGACGGCGCGCGCGTACAGACGGATGCCCGTATCCAGCAGATCAAAAAGGCGATCCCGATGCTGGCGAAATATTCCATGCGAAAGAAATCGCTTGGACGAACACCGCATCGCATCGACCGTGATGCCTTCGTTGCCGAGGGACGCGCGCAGATCGCCATGGATACCGTTGAGGAAGCGATCCGCTTACAGGAGCGCACGAATGCGTTGCTTGCGGAGCAGACGCGTGAGGAAAATCTTGCGTCGTCACTCTCTCCGTGGGCAGAATACGATGCGCCGCTGAACGAAACGGGATCTGCCAAGACCGAGACGGTATTCGTCACTTCGGCGGAAGGCATTCTCTCACTTGAAACGAGAGAGCAGCTTGAAAACGCGGGGGCGTATCTGGAGCTTGTATGCCAGGACGGAAAAAACAGTTATTTTGTTGCTACCTACTGCCGTCCCCACGAGGACGCGGTAAACCGTGCGATCACACAGAGGGGATGCTTGAAGGTCACTCTGCCCAATATTTCGATGACCGCGCGTGAGGCGGTTGATCGGTGCGAGGCTCGCTTGCGTGAGATCGACACGGAGCTTTTGAAAAATGAAGAGAGAATGAGAGAGCTTGCGCAGGAGCTGGAAGCTGTTGAAATCCTTTGCGATATCGAGGCAACCGCCGCGGAGCTTGCAAAGCAAAAGCGAAAGGTCGCGCTGACGAGAAATTGCGCGGTCATTCAGGGCTGGATCCCCGCAGAGAAGGAGGATTCGCTTGCGAGTGCGCTCTCGGAGTTTTCCTGCGCGTGTGAGGTCAATGAGCCGGAGGACGGAGAGGAGCCTCCCGTTCTTCTGAAGAACAACGCGTTTGCCGCGAATTTCGAATGGGTCATCGGAATGTATTCGTATCCGAAATACGGCACGTTCGATCCCGCTTTGATCATGGGTATCTTCTATTTTCTGTTATTTGGTATGATGTTTGCCGATGTGGGTTACGGATTGCTTTTGACACTCGGATGCATCGCGGGTGTCAAGATTCTCAAGCCCAAGGAAGGAATGCGGCGGATGCTATCCATGTTTGCTTATTGCGGTATCTCGTCCATGTTTATGGGCATTCTGTTCGGCGGTTGGTTTGGAGATCTGCCGATTGCCATCATGGATAATTTTATTTACCATGAGAGCGGTATTGCCATAACAACTGCGATCGGAAAATTCTTTAGTCAAGGACTGCTGTTCAATCCTACGAATTCTCCTGTTGCATTTTTGATATTAGGTTTGGCGATTGGTGAAATTCATTTGATTGCAGGTATGGCGGTCAACATGATTGAAACCTGTAAAAAAGGGAATGTTCTTCAGGGAATATGTTCTACGGTTCCCTATTGGATATTTTTCATTGGTGTTGATTTGATGGCACCTACCGCGGTGGTTGATATGATCGTTACTGATCCTGCAGGAGTATCTGATGCAACGCGAGTGTTGTTTGTGTCTTTGATGAATGTAGGTGCATATCTTGCCATAGCCGGTCTGATTAGTATTTTACTGTTTAAGGGATTTGGGGAAAAGAATTTTGTTTCTTGGCTGATGAAGGGACTAGGCGGTTTGTATTCGATTATCAGCTATGCTTCCGATCTTCTTTCCTATTCTCGTATTCTTGCGCTCGGTCTTGCGGCAGGAGTAATTGCTCAAGTGATCAACATGATGACGGGGCTTGGAGCGACAGGCTTTGTCGGATTTATTGTTATGTTGGTGGTGATGATTGTCGGGCACGGTCTCAATCTCGCTATCAATCTATTGGGAACATTTGTTCATGCTGCGCGTTTGCAATATATAGAATTTTTCGGAAAATTCTATGAAGATGGAGGAAAGCAGTTTACGCCCATGCTTCCGACCGAGGAATACTCGGAGGATATTTAAAAACTCAATATTAATAAAATCAATATATTAATAAAAATAAACACAAAAAAGGAGTAAAAAACAATGAACATTTTTGGAGAACTCTTCAGAGATATTTTTTCGGGGAACAGTCTTGCAATTATCGGAGCAGCTTTGGCAACCTTTATGGCAGGAATCGGTTCGGCAAAGGGTGTAAATCTTGTAGCAAGAGCCACTGCGGGACTGATTAGCGAAGAACCCGAAAAATACGGAAAGTCCATGCTTTTGCAAGCCCTTCCTATGACACAGGGAATTTATGGCATGGTAATTGGCTTTTTGATCCTAAACAATTCCGGTATCATGAGCGGCGCAAATCTGACTACTGCTCAAGGCTCCTACTATCTGTTCGCGGCACTTCCCATTGCGATCAGTGGATTTTATTCTGCAATAAAGCAGGGTGAGGTGGCAGCCGCAGGTATTTCTGTACTTGCAAAAAGACCCGAAGCGGTGGGTAAGGCGGTTATCTCAGCTTCTTTTGTAGAGCTTTATGCCATTCTTGGACTGTTGATCTCTATTTTGTTGGTTCTTTGATTGGGTATTTGGAAAAGCAAATATCAAGAAAGGAGAGTCAACCCCAGTGGCTTTGAACGGATTGAATAAAATAACAGATAAGATCCTTGACGACGCGCAAAAGGAAGCCGACCGTATTCTGGAGAGCGCGCGGGCAGAATGTGAGCGCATTGGCGCCGCTTATGAAGAAAAGGCAGAAATGATCCGCCAAGAGCTTGCCGACCGTGCGCAGAAGGCGGGAACCGATTGGGTCACCCGCGCTAAGTCCTCCGTTGGAACGAAGAAGCGCAACATGCTTCTTTCTGTACAGAGTGAGCTTCTGAATTCTGTTTTTGACGATACGTTAGAGGAAATGCGCAACTTGAGCGTGGAAAAATACACCTCCTTGCTTGCGGGACTGCTGACGGCGGCAATGCTGGAGCAGATCGAGGCGGAGCACATCAGTCGTACGTATTACGGCGATGATGACGTGATGGAGCCCGAGGCATACGAGGTATTGATGAGCACGCGTGACCGCGACCGTTGCGGTGATGCGGTTCTGGATGCGGCACGTCGGAAGCTGAAGGGAAAGATCCCCGATGAAAAGCTTGCAAGGATGTGTCTTTGCGCACGTCCCGTGGAAATGGGCGGCGGCTTGATCCTTCGTTGCGGAAGCATTGAATCGAACTGCTCTCTGGATCTGCTCTTTGCGCAGCTTCGCGAGGAGCTGGAGGCAGAGGTCAGCCACGCACTTTTTGACGTGCGTACCTCCTTTATTTAAGGAGGGACTATGACGGACTATTTATATGCAACAGGGCGTTTACGCGCTCTGGAGAAGGCATTGATCGGCAACGACCGATTGATGGCACTTCTGGATACGAAAACCGAAGCGGAGCTGAACGAGAGATTGCGCGAATGCGGCTTGGAAGCTGCCGACGGCGATTGGGAGACGGTGCTGTCCTCGCGTCTCGGACAGGCTTATGCGGAGGTCAGGGAGCTTTGCGGCTCGGATGCCGCATTGCGTCTGTGGCTTGCGCCGTACGATTGTAACAACGTCAAAGCCGCGATGAAGGGCTTTGTCAGAGGGATCGATCCGCATTCGATGATGGTGGATTTCGGCAGTGTTTCCGAAAAGAACATCATCGATATGGTCGAAAAGAATGATTATTCCGCGCTTTCTCCCGCAATGAGAGAGGCGGCACCGCGTGCGATGAAGGAGTATTCCAAGACCAAAAATCCGCAGGTCATCGATCTGATCATGGACGCGGCTTGCTATGCGGATATGCTGTCCGATGCCAAGGAGAGCAAGGTCGCTCTTGTTCTTAAGCTGGTGCAGATCAAGATCGACCTGACCAATCTGTTGACTTGCGTACGCATCATCCGCATGAAGAGTGGAGAGATTGGAAAAATGCTGTTCCGCGATGCGTGGATCAAAGGCGGAACGCTTTCTTACGAGACCGTCAAGACCTACTTCGAGGGAGGGGAGGCACTTCTTTGGGAGGAGCTTCGCCATACCGACTATGAGGCGTTGGCAGTATCCGCGGGAAGAGCGGATGCGACCCTGACCGACGTGGAGCGTGAGACGGACAATTTCCTGATGGATGCTGTGCGTACGGTGAAATATCTTTCCTTTGGACCCGAGATCGCCGTGGCGTATCTGCTGGCGTACGAATACGAGGTGCGCAATCTGCGGATCGTGATCGCCGGTAAACGCGCGGGCTTGAATGCGAAGGTCATTCGGGAAAGGATCAGGAGGAGCTATGTATAAGGTTGCGATTCTTGGAGAACGCGAGTCTGTGATCGGCTTCATGGCACTCGGATTTTCGGTGCATGAGGTGAATGACGCGGAGGAAGCGGCGAAGAAGCTGCAGTCGCTTGTACGTACGGGCGAATATGCCGTGATCTTTGTCACCGAGCAATATGCGATGCAGATCGAGGACACCATTGAGCTTTATAAGGATATGCCCCTGCCCGCGATCCTGTCGGTTCCCGGGCACGAGGGCTCCAAGGGATACGGTATGAATTCCATTCGCAGCGCGGTCGAGCGCGCGGTGGGAGCCGATATCCTGTTTAAAAATGACACGGAGTCTTAATTACTTGTTTTAAAGCTGTTTTAAAGTAAATTAGAAAGGGACACCAATCATGGTAGAAGGAAGAATACGGAAGGTATCGGGACCGCTGGTCGTGGCGGAGGGAATGCGCGAGGCAAACCTCTTTGACGTGGTTCGCGTAGGCGCTGACCGTCTGATCGGTGAGATCATCGAGATGCACGGTGACCGCGCGTCTGTTCAGGTATATGAGGAGACTGCGGGCATCGGTCGCGGAGACAAGGTCGTTTCCACGGGTGCGCCTCTGTCTGTTGAGCTTGGCCCCGGACTTCTGCAAAATATTTATGACGGTATCCAGCGTCCGCTGGAGACCATGCGCATCAAGATCGGCGCAAATCTGACGCGCGGAATTGATGAGCCCGCGCTTGACCGCGAGAAGAAGTGGCATTTCGTTCCGCTTCTGAAATTCGGGGATAAGGTCGAGCCGGGTGACGTTTACGGTACGGTACAGGAAAACGACGTGATTCTGCACAAGATCATGGTGCCCCCGAAAAAGCGAGGTACGATCGTGGAGCTTCGCGAGGGTGACTTCACCGTGACCGAACGCATCGGAAAACTGAAATTTGACGACGGAACGATGGAAGAGATCACGCTGATGCAGAAATGGCCCGTCCGCGTGGCGCGCCCGTATCGGGAAAAGCTTCCGCCCGTGGATCCCATGATCACGGGACAGCGTTCCATCGACGCGCTCTTTCCCATTGCAAAGGGCGGAACGGCTTGCGTTCCCGGCCCCTTCGGTTCGGGCAAGACGGTCGTACAGCATCAGCTCGCAAAGTGGAGTGACGTAGATCTCGTCGTTTATATCGGCTGCGGAGAACGCGGAAACGAGATGACCGACGTATTGCGTGAACTTCCCGAATTGACCGACCCCAAAACAGGGAAGTCGCTGATGCAGAGAACGGTTCTGATCGCGAACACCTCGGATATGCCCGTTGCGGCGCGTGAGGCATCGGTTTATACGGGCATCACCATCGCGGAATACTTCCGTGACATGGGTTATTCCGTGGCGGTCATTGCGGACTCTACCTCCCGTTGGGCAGAGGCGTTGCGCGAGATGTCGGGACGTCTTGAGGAAATGCCAGGTGAAGAGGGCTACCCCGCATATCTGACCTCCCGTCTGGCGCAGTTCTATGAGCGTTCGGGTAAGGTCATCTGTCTCGGCTCCGACGGACGCGAGGGTGCGCTTTCCGCGATCGGCGCGGTGTCTCCGCAGGGTGGAGATATTTCCGAGCCTGTTACGCAGGCGACCTTGCGCATCGTTAAGGTGTTCTGGGGCTTGGATGCTTCCTTGGCATACCGCCGCCATTTTCCTGCGATCAACTGGCTCAATTCGTATTCGCTTTACCGCGACCGCCTTTCGGTTTGGTTTGGCGAAAACGTTTCCAGGCAATGGACTGACTATACGGCGCGTTGCCTGAAGATCCTGCAGCTGGAAGCCGATCTTCAGGAGATCGTGAAGCTGGTTGGTATGGACGCGCTTTCGGCTGATGATCGTTTGACGATGGACGTGGCACAGTCGATCCGTGAGGACTTTTTGCAGCAGAATGCGTTTGTTGACATTGACAGCTACACGCCGCTCGGCAAGCAGCACGCGATGCTGGAGCTGATCTTCACATACGAGGAGCAGGCAAGACGCGCCATCGCGGCGGGTGTGGATATCGAGGATATCTGCAACCTTCCCGTCCATGAGAGCATCGGACGTGCC
>JAZNXP010000185.1:0-29372 GCA_045593965.1 Eubacteriales bacterium
TCGGTAGCTAAGAAATATCAGACCACCACAAGCCGAGTGGAGCGTGCCATCCGTCACGCCATCGAGGTCGCATGGGACAGAGGCGACGTGGATACGCTTAATTCCTACTTTGGATACACTATCCAAAACAACCGAGGAAAGCCCACGAATAGCGAGTTTATCGCGATGATTGCGGATAATCTAAGATTAAAATACAAGATGTTCTAAGAAAAGGCAGCGACAGCCGCTTCACCGAATCACTCGGTTCCCTTTTATGACCTTACAAAAAGCAAGCTGACCCAACCGCTAAATGCGATCGGGTCAGCTTGCTTTATCTGCTTTCAAATTTTATTTTTCTTCTTCAGCTTGAGTCGCCTCTTCCTTCGGCTCTTCCTTGTTCTCTTCCTGCGGAGCTTCTGCGGTTGCTTCGGCATCTGCGGGCTGAGCGACGGGCTCGTCCTTCTTTAAGCTGTCACGGATCTCACGCAAAAGAGCAGCCTGCTCGCGGACGTTTGCGTAGAATTCGTCCTCGATCGCCTTCTTTTCTGCAGCGGCCTTCTTTGCCTTTTCTTCCTCTGCCTTTGCCTTTGCTTCTGCCTCTGCCTTCTTTGCTGCCTCCTCAGCTTCCTTGCGCGCGATCTCCTTGGCGTTGAGCTTGCGCTCCGCGTTACGGATGATACGTACGATCACAAATACGCTGAATGCGATGATGATAAAATCCACAATGGATTGCAACCAAAGTCCGTACTGGATCGAGATCTTGCTTGAAATGATCTCTCCTGCCTCATCCAACTGCTCGGGGCGCAATACGTATTCCCATTCGTTGATGCTGACTTCACTGGTCAGGCTGGTCACAAACGGGGTAATGACGTATTTTACCAATCCGTTAACGATCGCGTTGAACGCGGTTGCAACGACCACAGCAACTGCCATATCGAGCACGTTGCCCTTTGTGATGAACTTCTTGAAATCTGCCCAGAAGCCAACGTTCTGCTTTTTCAGCATTTCCTTGATCTTCTTTTTCTCGGCTTTTTTTGCGGCTTTTTCCGCATCCTTGAGCTTTTTATCCATTGCCTCACGGTCATCCTTTCCCATTGTCTTACAAAACCTCCATCTGATATGATTGTGCTTTCATTATACAAACATTTTCAACAAATGTCAATATCTCTGTCGAAATTTGTTCAAGAAAAATTCAAGAAGCGACCTGCGTTTTGATGCAAACGCAGGTCGCCGTTTTACAGATCGTTTTTGCAGATATCCTCAAAGCTTTCTCTCTTGACCGCAACATGGTCCTTCCCACCTGAAAGCATGACCACGGGGGGACGCGGGATGCGGTTGTAATTTGAGGACATGGAGTAATTATATGCGCCTGTTGTCAGGACTGCCACAACATCTCCTCTCGTCACGTCCTCGGGCATTGCGACGTTCTCCTGCAGGATATCGCCGCTCTCACAGCATCTTCCCACAACCGAGCAACGGAACAGAGGCTTGTCCTTCATATCGGGGACACGGTTTGCGAGCAGAACCGTATAGGACGAACCGTAAAGCGCAAAGCGCGGATTATCAGTCATACCGCCGTCCACGGACACGTAATTCTTATACCCGGGGATCCGCTTGACCGTTCCGACGTGATAAAGCGTCATTCCCGCATCCGCTACGATGCTTCTTCCCGGCTCCATGCGAATGGCTGGTAGCTCGATTCCCAACGCCTCGCACTGCGCCTTAACAGCCGCACCGACTTGACGGATGTTTTCCGCAATGTCGATCTCGGGATCGCTCTCCAGATACCGCACGCCATATCCGCCGCCAAGATCCAGCTCCTCGGTAACGTAGCCGTATTTTCTCTTCATCATCGCAACGAAATCAAGCATGATCGCCGATGCGCGCAGGAATACGTCCGAATCAAACACTTGGGAACCGACATGGCAATGGAAGCCCGCAAGATGTACATTTTTCAGCGACAGTGCATACACAGCGATCTCTTCCGCCTGTCCCGTTTCGATTGCGGAGCCAAACTTGGAGTCCACGTTTCCCGTTGCGACCGCCGCATAGGTATGCGGATCGATCCCCGGAGTCAAGCGAAGCAGAACCTTTTGGATCATGCCCTTCTCGCCTGCAATCCTCTCCACCGCATCCAGCTCCTCGCGGTTGTCGGCAACAAAATATCCAATTCCCTTCTCCATCGCGAAGGAAATATCCGCATCGGTCTTATTATTGCTGTGAAAATACGCCTTTTCCATGGGGAAACCGACGCTTGCCGCGGTATAGACCTCGCCCGAGGATACCACGTCCACGCCCATCCCCTCCTCCATCATGATGCGATACATCTGACGGAAGGACGCCGCCTTACTCGCGTAAAGCGCGGTCGCACGTTCACCGAAGGTCTCCTTCATCGCTTTCTGATAGGTACGGCACCGCTCTCTGATACGGTCCTCATCCATCAGATAGAGAGGGGTTCCGTATTTTTTCGCAAGCTCGACCGTATCCATACCGCCAAGACAAAGATGTCCCTTCTCATTGACAGAAAGATTTTGACAAATCATACCTTCTCCTTTGACGATGGGCTTATCCCTCGTCGATCATACTCTTCATATCATAAAGTCCCGCAGGCTTTCCGATCAGGAACTCTGCCGCGGCGATCGCTCCCTCCGCAAAGAGCGCACGGCTGTGCGCCTCATGCTTGAGCGTAATGGTCTGGGTATCCGTCCCCACGATCACCTCGTGCTCACCGATGATGTTGCCCATGCGGATGGCGTGAACACCGATCTCCTCGGGTTCTCTCTTTGCCTGCCCCGAACGTCCGAACACAAGCTTTGCGCTTTTGCGTATCTCCTTCAAGGCATTCGCCAGCAAAAGCGCGGTTCCGCTGGGTGCGTCCAGCTTGCGGTTGTGGTGCTTTTCAATAATCTCAATATCCGCGTCCGGAAAGGTCTTTGCCGCCGTTTTTGCAAGCTCAACAAGCAGTGCGATGCCAAGCGACATATTTGCCGAATGAAACAATGGGATCTGCTTTGCCGCCTGCTCGATCAGCGCGCTTTCCTCCTCGGTATGTCCCGTCGTTGCCAGAACCACGGGAAGCTGCTTTTTGCAAGCGTACCGCAAAAGTGCCTCGGTTGCGCTGTGATGCGAAAAATCGATGATGCAGTCCGCATCTGCTTCCACGGCATTCCAATCGGTATAGGTTGGAAATTCACGCGTATCCACGGGCAAAACATCAAAGCCCGCCACGGGGACGCTTCCGCGCGCTCCTTCAAGAGTCAGCTTGGCAACCTCACGTCCCATGCGTCCGCCAACTCCGCAAATCAAAATTTTCATATTGCTCTCCTCAGATCAATTCCTGCTCCCGCATCAAATCCAAGAGCTTTTCCTCGTGTGCCTTTTCCATCGTCGTCAAAGGGAGACGGAGACTGTTTTCTCCAAATCCCATTGCCGCCATTGCCGCCTTTGCGGGAATAGGATTGACCTCGCAGAACAATGCGTTGATCAACGGCAAAAGCTCCAGCTGAAGATCCAGACTTCCCTGAATGTCCCCTTCAAAGAAGCGGTGACAGATCTCGGACGTTGCGCGCGGCATGGGGTTAGAGAGCACCGAAATAACGCCCTTTCCTCCCAAAGCCAGAATCGGAACGATCTGGTCATCGTTACCCGAATAGATGTCAAGCTTTCCCTTGGTCAGCGCGGCAAGCTCCGCGATCTGCGAAATGTTTCCGCTCGCTTCCTTGATCGCAACGATGTTGGGATGCTCCGCAAGTGCCAACGCGGTCTCGGGTAAGATATTGCATCCTGTACGTGACGGAACGTTATAAAGAATGACAGGCTTCGTGCTGGCATCCGCGATCGCCTTAAAGGACTCGATCAAGCCCTTCTGGGTCGCCTTATTATAATAGGGGGTGACAAGCAATACCGCGTCCGCGCCTGCTTCGCAAGCAAAGATCGTCAGATCGATCGCGTAATCGGTATCATTCGAGCCCGTTCCAGCGATGACGGGAACACGACCCGCAACCTTTTGTACCGCGAATTCGATCGCGTCGCGATGCTCGTCATCGGTCAGCGTGGATGCCTCTCCCGTCGTGCCGCAAACGACCAATGCGTCAATGCCCTCCGCGATCTGCCAATCGATCAGACGTCCGAATTCCTCATAGTCGATGGCGTTGTTCTTGAACGGAGTGATGAGTGCGGTCGCTGCGCCCTTGAATACTGTCTTTTTCATAGTTTTGATAGCTTCCTTTCCGAATATTCCTTACGTTGATAAAAAAAGAGACCTGCGCGAAAAGCAAGTCTCTGTCCACAGTGCTCTTACAGATCAAAGAAACAACCGTCTGGCGGCATCCGTTCCCTTCTTTGGAATGGGGTGGAAAGAAGATAGCTCTCCGCATCTCTGCGACAACAGGGCGGATCTTATCCGTACTGCCAGAAGCACTCTTCGCCAAGAGCGCCTCTTCGGCACCCGAACCTTTCCCCAATGCAACATCCGCGTGACTTTTCCGCATTGGCTACTGTTTTCAAGGTGCGCCTCTATCAATATTTTGTTCAGTATAACACATCTTTCGCGCTTTGTCAATGGGTTTTGTCCGATTTCCCTGCTTTTTATCAAAAAATCTACATAATTATAGAAGATCACGGCAGTATCAGCACCACCGTGATCTTGATCTATGCTTTTGTGATCTCCTGTATTGCTTTGGAAATGTGGGATACGGTATCCGAAGCAAGCATACCGTATTCACCGACGGCACTCTGCGCAAGCTCTCCCGCTCTGCCTGCCACGTACGCACCGCAGGCAACGGTCAAGGCATTGGGGGGAGCAAAGCCCAAAAGCCCCGCAAGAATTCCCGAGAGCACGTCTCCGCTTCCCGCAGTCGCCATTCCCGCACATCCGCGGTCAATCAAATAGACGTCCTCTCCGTCGCTCACGACCGTGCAAGCACCCTTGAGCAACACGCAAACGCCGTTTTCCTTGGCGTAAGCTTTCGCAATGCCGATCGGATCACTTTGGATCTGCTCGATCGAATGCCCCGAAAGCCGTTCGAATTCCTTCAGATGCGGAGTCAGAATGACCTTGCAGGCCGTGCGCTTCAAAAGCTCCGTCGGCATTTGCGCAAGCGTATTCAAGCCGTCCGCGTCAATGACAAGCGAAAGTGATTTTTCGGTAAGAATATATTCCAATATCCGCGCGTATTCGGCACTTTTTCCCCATCCCATGCCAACAGCAAGCGCTTTTTGCTTTTCCAAGGCACGGTCGATCGCGTCGGGATCAAAGATCATTTGTCCATCCCGCTCGGGAAATGGAAAGAGCGTACTCTCCAAAAGATATGGGGAAACTGCCGTCACCAACGAGGACGGCACGATCAACTGCGCGACTCCGCACCCTGCGCGAAGTGCGGCACAGCTCATATTGGCAAGCTTAACGGCACCTGCGTACCGTGTGCATCCGCCCATGACCGAGACGTAGCCGTAATCCCCCTTATGCGTGCTTTGACGGCGCGGTGGGAAATTTGCTTTGACATCATCCTGTTCCATAAGGCAGTATGCTTCCCCTACGATCCCAATTCCGATATCCACGTTGCAAAGCGAACCGATCACATCCTTGGCAAGTCCCAAAAAATGTCCGCTCTTATAGCTCCCGATCGAAACGGTCAAATCGGAGCGTACGCAAAGCGTTGCCATTCCGTTTTCCCCGTCAAGACCGCTGTTGATGTCCGCGCTGATGACCGTCTTTCCGCTTTCGTTGATCGCACGAATCAGCTCGGCGGCAGCTCCCACGACCTCACCGTGGAACCCCGTTCCGAAGATGCAATCAACGATCTCCGCATAGGGAGAGAAGGAAAAATCGGGAGAATAGATCACCGTTTTGATTCCAACGTCACGGCACTTTTGAAAGTAATACGCCCCATCGGGCGAGAATTGCTCCGCAAGCAAAACCAACGTACACGGGATCTTCGCCTCCTGCAGGCAAAGCGCGAGAACGTAACCGTCACCCGCATTGTTTCCGCTTCCGCAAGCAATGGCGACAGCTCCTCTCCACGGGTAGCTTTCAAAGATCCCCTTGCCCGCGCGATACATCAGCTCCTTGGACGAAACGCCGTTCGCAATGGTTGATGCGTCGCTTTGCCGCATGGTTTGCACACCGACGACCGTTTTCATGTCGTTTCCAATCGGAAGGCTCCCGGCATGATGTCGGAAAGCCGATGCGCCTGTATTTCTTTTCCGTCGGTAACGAGAATTTCAAAATCGTCGCCGCAAAACTCCAGCATGACCTGCCGACATACGCCGCATGGCATGATGAATTGATCGGGCTCGCGATCTGCCGGTGCGCCTACGATCGCGATTTTTTGAAATTTCTTTACCCCTTGTGAGACAGCCTTGAAAAACGCCACGCGCTCCGCACAGCAGGTGGGCGTGAAGGATGCGTTTTCCACGTTGCATCCCGTATATACCGTTCCATCCTCGGCAAGCAACGCCGCTCCGACCGCAAAATGCGAATACGGAGAATGGGACAGCGTTCTTGCCCGATACGCAAGATCCATTAATTCCCGATCTGTCATAAAGCTCTCCTTTTTAAACCTTTCAACGTTCTGATGCACAAGGGAGCCAATCCTCACGGTCTGACTCCCTTTTGTATATCAGTTCAATTCACTTACAAAAGACGCACCTTGGCAGGTATAGGAAATACCCAACCATTCCGCTATGCTTGCGGCGATATCGGAATACGTCTTTCTTGTTCCGAGATCCTTGGCGACAATTCCCTTGCCGTAGATCAGAAGCGGTACGTTTTCTCTCGTATGATCGGTGCTGATATCGCCCGGATCGCATCCGTGATCGGCGGTGATGAGAAGAACGTCATCCTCTCCCAGGCGCGCAAGGAAGGACGGAAGCCACGCGTCAAACGCGGAAAGTGCCTTGGCATAGCCGTCCACGTCGTTGCGATGGCCGTAAAGCATATCAAAATCTACAAGATTGATAAAACAAAGTCCGTTAAAATCCCTGTCTGTCAACTCAAGAGAGACCTTCATGCCTTCTTCGTTTCCGTGCGTCACGATCTGCTCGGTCGTTCCGCGACCCGCGAAAATATCGTGGATCTTGCCAACGGCAACCACGTCACGTCCCGACGCCTTCAAGGCATCCAGAAGCGTTTCGCCCGTCGGCTCCAGAGAGAAATCGCGGCGATTTGCCGTTCTCTTGAAGTTCTCCTTGCACGTTCCCACAAACGGACGCGCGATCACGCGACCGACGGCGTGCTCTCCCGTCAGAAGAGCTCTTGCCTTTTCGCAGATGTCATACAGCTCCTCAAGCGGAACGATCGCCTCGTTTGCCGCGATCTGGAATACGCTGTCCGCAGAGGTATAAACGATCAGCTTTCCTGTTTTCAAATGCTCTTCCCCATAGTCACGGATAACGTCCGTTCCCGAATACGGAAGATTGCAGATCACACCCTTACCGCAAGCCTTGGAAAATGCATCCAATACCTCCTGCGGAAAGCCGTTGGGATACGTCGGGAGCGGATTTTGAGAATACAGTCCCGCGATCTCCCAATGTCCGATGGTCGTATCCTTACCCATAGATTGCTCACAGACTCTTGCGTAAGCTGCCTTGGGGGCATCGGTAGTTCCGAGGAAGGAAAGCCCCGAGATATTACCGAGTCCAAGCGTTAACAGGTTCGGGACCGAAAAATTCTTCGACGTGCTGATCGAACGCATCGTATGCGCTCCCGCGTCACCGAATGCAGCCGCGTCCGCAGCCTCTCCGATGCCGACACTGTCCAGAACGATCAAAAACACACGCTTCATCATTATGCGTTCTCCATGCGAACCGCGGTCTCCAACGCGATCTCCATCATTTCATGGAAGCCTACCTGACGCTCCTCCGAGCCCAGATGCTCATCCTTTAGGATATGATCGGAAACCGTGCAGATACAAAGTGCGCGCTTGCCCGCTCTTGCGGCGTTCATATACAAAGCCGCCGCTTCCATCTCCACTGCCATAATTCCCATTTTCTTCCATGTTTCATTGATGGCAAAGTTATCGTTATAGAAAACGTCCGAGGAGATCATATTTCCAACTCGGTATTCGCTCTTTCTTTCCTCACAAATGTCTGCGGCAGTACGCAAAAGCTGATAATCCGCAATGGGAGCAAACGTGCCGCCAAAACGATACTGCTCGGCAAAATTGGAGTCTGTGGAAGCTCCCATACCGATCAGAATCTGACGAAGCTTGATGTCATCCGCCAACGCACCCGCGCTTCCGACACGGATAATGTTCTGAACGTCAAAGAAATTATAAAGCTCGTAGCTGTAAATTCCGATCGAGGGCATACCCATGCCACTCGCCATGACGGAGACCTTGACACCCTTATAGGTTCCCGTATATCCCTGTACACCGCGTACATTGTTAACAAGACGCGCGTTTTCAAGATATTTCTCCGCAATATATTTCGAACGCAAGGGGTCTCCCGGCATCAATACGGTTTTTCCGAAATCCTCAGGCATCGCCGCGATATGCGCGGTCGGACATTGACCTTTAGACATATCCTTTTCCTCTCTTTCGTTTGTTTTAATATCCCTTCACTTCCTCGGACTTAGCAAGCTTCACGATCGCGCTCGTTCCGAGGCGGCTTGCGCCAAGGGCAATATAGTTTTCCGCGTCCGCGAAGGAACGGATGCCGCCCGCAGCCTTGATGCGGACGTGGGGAGCAACGTGCTCCGAGAAGAGCTTTACGTCCTCGGGCGTTGCGCCACCCGTGGAAAATCCCGTAGAGGTCTTGATGAAATCCGCTCCCGATTCGCTCACGATACGGCACATACGGATCTTTTCCTCGTCGGTGAGCAGGCAGGTCTCGATGATCACCTTCAGGATCTTTCCGTGGCAGGCAGCCTTAATTGCCTTGATCTCCTCTAAAATCTCCGCATCCTTGCCGTCCTTGAGCCAGCCGATGTTGATGACCATATCGATCTCGTCCGCGCCGTTCTTGATCGCGTCCTCGGTCTCAAAAACCTTGGTTGCGGTGGTGCTGTATCCCGTGGGGAATCCGATGACCGTGCAGATCGCCAGCTTATCACCGCAGTATTCCTTTGCGCGCGCAACGAATGCCGCGGGAATGCAGACCGATGCGGTGCCGAATTTCATGCCGTCATCGCAAACGGTGCGGATCTGCTCCCAAGTGGATGCGGGAGCGAGTAAGGTATGATCGACGGTCGAAAAAATCTTCTGAAGTTCCATTTTTGTACTTCCTTTCCATGATGCGAAACAATTTTCTTTTTGTGCTTTCAAGCATATTTGCTTATTACATTTTTATTATACCATAAAAACAAATGCTCGTCAATGCAAATTACCAAATTTTTAGGGGTTCCATTTTTGTTTTTTTTGATTATAATAATTAACACAGGATATTATCATCCCGAAAGGAGTGACCGTTGTTTTGGAACTCATTCGCATCAGCGACAAGAAACTGAAGATCATGCTGACTGCCATGGATATGTGTCACTTTGAGTTGAACGCCGATCATTTTCTTGATAACAGTCAAACGATGCACAAGACCTTGTGCCGCCTGCTGGACGAGATCAAAAAGCAAACCGACTTCGACGCGGACGACCGACACATCTCCGTGCAATATTTCCCGTCCCGTGAAGGAGGATGCGAAATGTTCATCAGCAGACTGACGTCGGAGGAGCCTTCCGCGATCGGAAGCACCCCAAAAAAAGAATCCCGCGCGCTGGAGCTTCGGAAGAAGGTGAGCGCAGGAAGCTTTCGGCGGGACTGCGCGTACCGCTTTTCAAATCTGGATGCGCTGCTTGCAGTCTGCAAACGTCTGCGCGACGTCGGATACATAGGTGACAGCGAGGCTTATCTCGATCACTATAACCGATACTTCCTTTGCTTCACCGTTTGCTCCTCTTCCCCGTTTTCCATGCCCGAGGAATGGAGCTTCATCACGGAATACGGAGCAATCGAAAACGCCGCCATGCTCAAGCTCTACATCAAGGAGCACGGCACAGTGCTTTGCTCCGCGTCAGCCGTACACCGCCTGGCAGAGCTGGCGTAAGAAAATCGCGGAGTCCTTTCGTGAGAGGGACTCCGCGGTTTTTTATAGCTTTTTGAGATATTCGGTCATGTTGAACGGCTCGATCAGGGAGTCCTTTTTCAAATAAAGCGGATGATGGGGATGTCCCTTGATCGAAGGCTTTCCCGCCTGGTACCAAACCGCGCCAAAGGCATCGCCCTCTCTCACCATATCCGCAAGACACCGCTTCAGGTAGTCTCTCTTCTCCACGATCGCTCCCCATGCCGCCCATACGGCAGGCGTGTCTCCCGAGCGCTCCAGGACCCAGCGGAACGCGCGCATGTTTTCCCGATGCAAATGCTCGTTCAGCTCCCGATCCATGTGGTCGGGCTTGGTCGCTCTTTGCGCATAGACGTTGAACATGATAAAGGAATCAAATCCGTTTCCCGCGGCAATGCGGCTGACCGACTTGAGGGTATTATCCAAATTGTCGGGCTCGGCGGTAGACGGATTGATCCCGATGGTGATCAGGGGCTTTTTGCCGACCGTGCCGAGAATATAACGGTATTCCGAATAAAAATCGGGGATGTAGAGCCATTTTTCACGATCATACACCGCGCTTCCGTCACGGTGTACCATCGCGTCATCAAAGGTCAGAATGTCAACCTTTTGCGATTCGGATACGGGAATATGCATGTCGTTCTCCTTTTATCGGTCAGGTGGTTTCTTCTTTGATCGCCGCTTCGTTTCCGTCCGCAAAGGTGACGTCTCCATGCTCGATCACCTCGGTCAGAGCGTTGCAATTACGGAACGCATTCTTTCCGACCGTTTTGACTCCGCCCAGATCAATGCTCGCAAGTGCCGCGCAATCGGCAAAGCAGGATGCGGGAAGATAGGTCAGAGTGTTTGGAAGCACAATGCTTCGAAGAGAAATACAATCGTAAAACGCATTGATGCCGATCATGGAAAGCGCCGAGGACTCGGGAGTGCCGAACGTCACGCTCTCCAGACGCAAGCATCCGAAGAAGGCATTGTCTCCGATGCTTTGGAGACTGTTGGGCAAAGAGAGCGCGCGCAGACGCTCACAACCGTCAAATGCGCGGACACCGATCGAGGAAAGCCCTTCTCCAACGGTCAGATAAACAAGACGCGTACATTCGTAAAACGCATAATTTCCGAGACCTTGGCAGGTGGGAAGCAAATTGACCTCGATCAGCTTTTGCGGATAATAGCCTGCCGAAAAATCGGGTACGGCGGCACCGAATATATACGCGAGATATCTGTTCTCGGTTGCGCTTCCACCAACGAACGGAAGCGTCAAAGACTCCAGATCCACGCAGCCCTCCAACGCTCCGATGCCGATAGACGTCAGAGATGCGCCGAATTCCAAACGCTTCAATGCCTTGCAATTATCGAGCGCGTGCTCGGCAACTGCAGTCAGCTCGGACACATTGACATACCGCAATCTTTCGCAGCGGAACATGGAATAAGACTCCAGCGTTTTGATGCTTTGCGGCAGCTTGACAGCAAGCAGATCGTTGCAATCGTAAAGCGCGTATTTTGCAAGACTCGTAAGGCCTTCGGTGATCTCAAGGATCTCAAGGCTGACGGGAACGTCACGGGAATTCGTTTCATAGCTCGCCGCTCCGAACAGGTAGCCGAGATATTGCGCACTGCTCGCGTCGGCTCCCAGAAGCGGCGTTTTCAGAGCGACCAAGGAGGTGCATCCCTTCAATACTTCTTTACCAATGCTTTGAACGGTTTGCGGAATAACAAGAATCGTCAACTGTGTGCGGTTTGCCAGCGCACCGTCGGCGATCGCGATCACGGGCTTGCCCTCGATCTCGGAGGGAAGCTTCAGACGTGGCAGATCCCCCGTATATCCCGTCAGCGTCACGCCGCTTTCGGAGATTGTATAGGCAAACCGCTCCGCATCGGGCTCCGCTGCGTTGGAGAACGCGTTTTGAACCGTTGCCTCATAGCTTTGATCCTGTGTCGGACGTGCGGGGATTTCCTCGGGAGAAAGCGTGGTTGCCGCTGTTGTCGCGGCAGGAGCATCTCCGTTTCCCGTTCCGCACGAAAGGAGTGCCGTCATGCAAACGCACGCCGTCAAAAAAAGTGTCAGACACTTTTTGAAAACATTCATGATCCTTGACCTCTCTGTTTTGATCGTTATTTACATTGTACCACAAAAAAAACGCCTTGGCAAGAGCTATGCGAGAGAATTTATAATTATTTCAAATACGTCACAAAAACTTCTTGTATTAGTCAAATCAAAATGGTATAATATAATTCAATAAGATGTCAGAAGGAGGGATGGCATGCGGTTTATCATTGATCGTGAGCACGCGGGACAGTGCATTCGAAAATACATCGCGCAAAATCTGCATATTTCCTCCAAGATGCTGAAGTATCTCAAATACGCGGACGATGGGATCTGCGTCAACGGTAAGCGCGTCACCGTGCGCTACGTTCTGCAATGCGGCGACGTTTTGACCCTTGCGACCGAGGACAGCGACTCCGCACCCATCAAGCCCGTTGATCTTCCGCTTGATATTCTTTACGAGGATGCCGACGTCGTGGTTCCCTCCAAGCCTGCGAATATGCCCACGCATCCGTCGCACGATCATTATGAGGACACCGTCGCCAACGCACTGGCGTACCGATATGAAAAAGCCGGAATTCCGTTTGTCTTTCGCCCCGTGAACCGTCTGGACCGAAATACCAGCGGACTGTTGCTCATTGCAAGAAATAAGATCGCTGCGGGCAATCTCTCACGCGCGATGCAAAACGGAGAGATACAGAAAAGCTATCTTGCGATTTTGGACGGCGAAATGGAGCTTGGAGAAGGCGAGATCGACGCCTGCCTTCACCGCACGGCACAGAGCATCATCGTTCGCGAGATCTGCCCTCCCGATGCGCCCGATGCGGACGAAGCCAGAACAGTCTACCGCGTCTTGCGCTCTCAAAACGGACATACACTTGTGCAAGCACACCCCATCACTGGAAGAACGCACCAGCTTCGCGTACATTTTGCCTCTTTGGGGCATCCGATCACGGGAGATGATCTTTACGGCACCCCTTCTCCGCAAATCTCCCGCCACGCACTGCATGCTTACACGTTGACCTTTCCGCATCCGTCAACGCAACGACCCATACGGCTTTGCGCGCTACCGCCAAAGGATTTTTCCGATCTTTTAACGACTCTCTTTGACGCCGACCTTGAAGAAATTCTTTCCAAAAAGGAGGACGTCCTTCAATGAATACCACCAACCATTCTCCGATCCCCTCGGAAGCCGTTGATACGCTTCACAACACCTCGCAAGAAGCATCCGCGAAGAGAATTCCGCGTGCTTGCCTTGCGTTTTACGTTGTGGCACTCATCAGCACGGTTATTTACGTTCTGTTTCGCTTCAATACCGACTTTGCGGATTGGTTCAACCGTGGAATCGCTTCGATCTGTCGGCGCATCACCGCGACCGTCACGTCGATCCTTCCCTTTTCCTTTGCGGAGCTGCTGATCATACTCGTTCCGCTGATCATAATCGTCCTGATCGTGATCGCTTGCAAAAAATACTGCGATTCCTGGCGATCCGTCGGTGTTTTCCTTGCCATCATCCTCTCCGTGATCGGTCTGATCTGGAGTCTGTTCGTCTGGACCTTCGCGGCAGGCTACTCCGCTCCTACGTTGGATCGGAAGCTGGAGCTGAAGCGAGAAAAGGTGAGCGCGGAGCAGCTTTATGCCACGGCAGAGATCTTAAATACCGAATTGCATAAGCTCACCCCCGAGATCATATTCCTTGAGGACGGCTCTTCCCTGATGCCGTATTCCTACTCCGAAATGACCGAAAAGCTGCTTGCCGCGTATGATCGCTACTGTGAAAAGCACGATTTCCTCGATCGCTTTCACAGTCCCGTCAAGCCCATTATGTTGAGCGAGCCGATGTCCTATACGCATATCACGGGCGTTTACACCTTCTTCACGGGAGAAGCGAACATCAACGTCAACTTCCCCGATTATACCATTCCCTATACCGCCGCGCACGAGCTTGCGCATCAGCGAGGGATCGCCCGTGAGGACGAGGCAAATTTCGTGGCGTTCCTTGTATGCATGGAATCGGATGATCCTTATATTCGCTACAGCGCGTATCTCAACGTTTACGAATACGTTCTCTCCGCGCTCGCTTCCGCAAACCGTGACCTTTATCTGCAAAGCTACGCGGCACTTCCCAAGGAAATCATTGCCGAGGAGATCGCCTATTCCAAATTCTACGACAAATACCGTGAAAACGTGGTCGCGGACGTCAGTCAATCTGTCAACAACTCCTACCTGCAATCACAAGGCGCGCAGGAAGGAACCAAGAGCTATAATCTCGTGGTCGATCTCACCGTCGCGTTTTATCGTTCTGTCGGGGCGATCGAATAAAGCTTCGGCACGTTTTTTCCCTTCCGCGCATACACTGAAAGCAGAAGTCCCGTTTTTCCTCCGAGAAAAGTTTACAAAAAGTATCGGAAAAAGGGAAAATGGGGCTTTTCTTTTTCTCGGATTTATGTTATACTGAATACAGATGAAAAACTCAAAAGGAGTGGGGAGAGATCCCCTGCACGCATATGCCAACAAAAATCGTCATTCAGGGAGGGCATCCCCTTCACGGCAAGGTTGCCATCAGCGGAATGAAAAACGCCGCACTCCCCATTTTGTTTGCTTCCATATTGGTACAGGAAAGCTGTACGCTTGAAAATATCCCCGAGGTCAGCGACATCGAGGACTCCTTGAAAATTCTGGAGGAGATGGGCGCAACCGTTGAGCGGCTGTCCCCTGTCTCCGTGCGCGTCGAAACGTCGGGACTGAAGCAAGGCACGTCTCCCTATGAATTGGTCAAGGGAATGCGCGGATCAACCTATCTGCTCGGCGCGGAGCTTGGACGCTTCCACAAAGCGACCGTTGGCTGGCCCGGCGGATGCGATTTCGGAAACCGTCCGCTCGACCAGCACATGAAAGGCTTTGAAGCACTTGGCGCAACCGTGACAAACGATAACGGTTTTATCAACCTTGACGCTCCCGACGGACTGACGGGACGCTCGGTTTACTTTGACATCGTCTCGGTTGGCGCAACCGTGAATATTCTTCTTGCGGCAACCTTGGCGCAAGGAACGACCGTCATCGACAACGCGGCACGTGAGCCACACATCGTTGACCTTGCCAACTTCCTCAACTCTTGCGGTGCCAACATCACAGGCGCAGGCACCTCCACCATCAAGGTGCGCGGCGTGGAACGGCTCCACGGATGCACGTATGCCATCATTCCCGACATGATCGAGGCGGGAACCTTCATGGTCGCGGCGGCGGCAACGGGAGGCGAGGTATTGATCGAGTCGGTCATTCCGAAGCACGTGGAAAGCGTCAGCGCAAAGCTCTCCGAAATGGGCGTGGAGGTCGAGGAATACGACGATTCCGTCTTGGTACGCTCCACGGGAGAGCTGCATAACATCAACATCAAAACGCAGCCATACCCGGGCTTCCCTACCGATATGCATCCGCAATTCGCCCCCCTGCTCTGTCTTTCGGGCGGCATCAGCTGCATCCAGGAGGGCGTTTGGGAAAATCGCTTCCGCTACGTCGAGGAGCTTCGTAAAATGGGCGCGACCGCCATTCTGGACAGCCGTACCGCGACCTTCGTGGGCAACGGAAAGCTCACGGGAGCCCCCGTGGATGCGATGGATCTTCGCGCAGGCGCGGCACTCGTGATCGCGGGACTCGCCGCAGAGGGCAAGACCGAGATCAGCGGTGTGAAATACATCAAACGCGGATACGTCAATTTCGTTGAAAAGCTCCGCGCGCTTGGAGCTGTACTGGAAGAAGAAGAGATATAAACCGTCATCATCTCCGCTCTGAAAGCGATGACGAAATGACCGCATACAGAACCCCCACGGATATCGTGACATCCGTGGGGGTGTTTTGCTTTATTTTACGATCGTTTTCAGATAACGCAAGCCTTTTGCGATTCCTTCGATGCAATCCTCATGACCTTCGTATTCGATCGACAGATAACCGTCGTATCCGATCCGTTCCAGAATGGCAACGCACTGTGCCACGGGAATATCTCCGTCTCCGACCGAGCAGCCGATGATCTTATTGCAGCCGCGCGTGGTAAGCGCGAAAATTCCCTCGGGAGTTTCCGTACCGAACGGATAAAAGCGGAAATCCTTGGCATGCACGTGAATGGCATAGGGAGCAAGTCTGGAAACTGCCTTGACGGAAGGCTCATCGACGCAGGCAAAGTTGCCCATGTCGACCAGCAAGCCGTAGTTTTCATGCGCCACGGCGTTGTAAAGTGCCTCCACGCGATCGCTGTCCTGCGCGATAAAGCCGTGGTTTTCCGTGCAGGTGCGAATGCCGAGCGTCTGCGCGTATTCGGTCACTTCCCTTGCGTTCTTCGCAATGGTGGGAAGCATCTGCGCAAAGCTGACGACAACGCCGTCATGCTTTTCGGAATAGCATACGTCATGGCGCATCAGCTTCGCTCCGAGTGCCGCCGCGACGTCAAGCTGTCCCTTCAGTCGCTTCACTTCCTCCGCAGAGCCCTTCGCGGTGCGGTGATAAAGGTTTGCGCCAATGGTATATGACACAATCTCCATGCCGCAGCGATCAGCCTCCGCACGGATCTCCTTTGCGTACGCGAGCTGCTGCTCCAACGTGGGATTGTCGCAGGGCTTCAGGTCAGTAAGCTCAATGCCCGAAAATCCCATTTCGTGCGCTTTTGCAACCGTCTGGAGCTGTGTCATCTCTCCCGTGGAGAGCTTTTGATGGTAAGAATAAGAGCTAACCGAAAATTTCATGATCCATACCTCAATTCGACTTGATCACGTCAAGCAGGAAGTTCTTTGCCTTGAGGATATCTGCCGCGGGATCCGCTCCGACCTCTCTTTCGATGGTCAGGTATCCTCTGTATCCAATGTCCTCCAGAGCGGCAAGGTATTTCGGGAAATCCACGCTTCCCTCGCCAAGCGGTACCTCGCTGTAGAACTTCTTATCCAACAGCTCCTCGGGCATTGGCTGCAAGCCGTAGATGATCTCGGGATTGGTCTTGAGAACCATGACACCGTCCTTTGCATGTGTGTGGACGATGTAGTCCTTGAGCGTATAGACAGCCTGAACGGGATCGTCACCCGTGACCATTGCAAAGTTTGCGGGGTCAAGGTTGATCGCCGCGCCCTTGCAATTCAGATCGGAAATGAATTTTTTCAAGGTGACCGCCAGCTCGGGACCCGTCTCGATCGCAAAATACGCGCCGATGCTCTCCGCATAGCGAACGACCTCGTAGAAGGCTTCCTGCATGATGGCATATCTTTCGTGCTTGGGATCTGCGGGAACGACGCCGATATGTCCCGTCAGAATATCGGTTCCCATATCCTTGGTCAGATCCAGCATACGCTTCATATCCTCAACGAGACCGACGTTGATCTCTTTGTCATACATACAGTAACCCGGATTTGCCACCAGCGCGGAGAACTCCAGACCGTTGGACTTCACAAAATCCAAAAGCTCCCGTCTCATCGCGGGCGTCATATTTTGGGGATCGGTCTCCGCCCCCTTGGAGGTATACATCTGAATACCGTTTGCTCCCAATGCCGCCGCCTTCTGCACTGCCGTGCGGGTGTCGGTACGGAAGGAATCAATGATCACACCGATCGGAAAAGAATACATATTGTTCACCTTTTACCTTTCTTTTTCATTAAATTGCTTTTTTTAAGAAATTTCACCTTTGTCATTCAAGCAGATCAAAGGTCGAAAAGCTGCTTTTTTCTCGAAAAAAATCATATTTTTTTGAAAAAAGGTTGCTTTTCCACACTTTTTATTGTATAATAAAATCACATTTCCGTCAAGATTGATTTATTGCGATACTTTTGTATTATCTTGTCATTCGGAGGCTTTATGAGCATATACGAAATTCACAAGTTCAGCGATCCTCAGCTTCCTTTCATTTTGCATATCGGTTCCAAGATCCGAAATCAACCGCAAAACATTCCCCTCAACTGGCATGAAAACGTTGAGATTTTTTCTATTTTGGAGGGCTCGGGTGTCCTTGCGTACGACGATCAGCGCATCCCCATCCGTGCGGGAGACATTGCGGTGATCAATTCCAATCACCTGCACGGCGTTGGAAGCAACGGGGATCTGGTAACGCACTGTCTGATCATTGACAGACAATTTTGTCTTTCCAATTTTATCGATACCAACGAAATTCAATTCCAACCGATCTTCCGTGACGACGCTCTTTTCAAGTTGCTCAACGAGCTGGCTGACGAATACCGCAATCCGCAGGATGCGGAATTCCGCGCACTTTCGATCCGTGCGGATATTCTCCTGCTTCTCTCACAGCTTTGCCGCAAGCACAGTGCCCCCGCGTCGCCGCATCGTCGCGACCCCAACAGTCTTGATTACATCCGAAAAGCGATCGGATATATCCGTGCCAACTACCGTGAGGATCTCTCCTTGGATAAGGTCGCCGATTTCATCGGGATCAGCAAATATTATTTCGCAAGAGAATTCCGTCGCATCACGGGCTACACCTTCGTCACGCACCTCAACATGACGCGGTGTGAAGCGGCAAAGGAGCTGCTTGCCAAGGATCAGATGACGATCGGTGCGATCGCAATGAGCTGCGGCTTTTCGGGTCAGTCTTACTTTACGCGTACCTTTCAGACCCTCGTCGGAATGCTCCCGGGAGAATACCGCGAAGCGCAACGCAAGAAGAAGCAGGCCAACAAATAACACCAACACCCCGCAATGATGAATTGCGGGGTGTTTTTGACCGTTTACGGCTGATCTGTCGCTTCTTCTCCCAACGGTTCTGTCATTGCGCCGTCAATCTCTCCTTCCGAGCGTGGCGCGACCTCGCCCGACAAGAGACTTTGATAGCATCTGTCATCACTGATCTCAAATCGCACGCCGTCAATATGCAAAAAACGGGCATTGGTAAAATTATAGGATGACAGCGGTCGGTCAAGCGCGTCATTGGATTGCGCACTGACGAATATCTCATTGTTATCAAAGCCCGTAATGATGACCGTGTGATACCAGTCGCCGCTTCGGTTCGCGTATTGGATCACGTCACCAAGCTCCGCCGTCTCGCGCGCGACTTCTCTTCCGTAAGGTCCGATCCCACCGTTTTGCGACGCGAAGGATGGCTGCTCTGTAATAAAATCATAAAAAAACTCCACGCTGCTCCACGCAGGTGCGCGATCGTCGGGGGAAATATAGTACCACCCAAAATCCCTCGTGTAATTCATCACGCAGCTCCCCGCAAGCAGACATTGCGAAACAAAATTGGTGCAGTTCCCTCCGATGCCCGTAAAATCGATAAACAGCGGATTGCGCCGAAGCGCCCATGTTTTCGCATACTCCACGGCACGGTCTCTTTGATACGGTTTTGTGATCAGCATAAGCTCCTCCGATGTAAATATTCAGTATAGCATATGCAAAAAACAAAAAAACGGTACGGAATATATGCCGTACCGTTTGATCGGTTATTGAATGTACGTATTCAGGATCGATTCCATGTCAAGCATGGTGTTCTTGAATTTTCCGGAGATCGTATCCGCAGGATTTTCGCTGTCTCCAAGAACGAGGACGTATTGCGCTCCGTCCGCTTTTCCCGTTACCGTTACAACGATGAACGATCCGGAGGTATATCCCGTCTTGGTTGCATACAAGGACGACGTGGTAAGCTTGAATTCGGGATACTTCTCCAAGCGACTCTTCAGGGAAGACTTCAAGTCAACGTTATACGTTTTTTCGACGCCCGTTGAATCAACATAGTGCGCCTTGATGGACAGCTTCTCCTGGCGTGGCTTCAGAATATCCACGATCAGCTCGCTCTGCATTGCGTACGACATGATCGCCGCCATATCGCTCGCGGTCGTTACGTTATTGGGACTGTCAAAGCCGACGGCATTGTCAAAATGCGTGCCCGAAAGCCCCAGCTCAAGTGCCTTTTGGTTCATCAAGGCTACAAAGGCTTCCTCCGAGCCGCTGATCTCCTTTACGATCATATACGTGCAGTCCGCCGCGGACGCAACGCCGATGCCGTATAAAAGATCCCGGATCCGATAGGTGTCTCCGATGCAGGAATATCCGTTGCTTTCACGGGGGAGCGAAAAATCCGTTCCCGCATAGCTTCCCGAGGTCGTGTAGGTAACGATCTCATCGGTCAGCGGAATCTTTCTTTCAAGATCCTTCGTCGTCAGATTTTCACAAGCCACGATCAAGGTCATCACCTTGGTCATAGATGCGGGAGAAAATGCGATCGACGCATTCTTTTGCGCCAGAATCTCACCCGTTTGAGCGTTGATCAGGATCGCGTATTTCGAATCGACCGAGGAAAGATTGACCGTTTTCTCGGTCTCCTTCGGAAGAGTGAGCGTCCCCCCTGCCACAAATACGGGGGATGACGGGGACTCGGGCGTGCTTGCGGCAGTTGTGGAAGAGGTTCCCGTCTGCGCTCCGCTCGGCGAATCGGTAGAAGCGGCTTCACGATTCCCCACCGCGTTGATCAGGATCATGACCGTCAACACGATCTCAAGGATCGCAAAGACGATCAGCCAGATTGCAAAAAGCGCTTCTCCGCCTTCCCCATGGGAGCGGACAGCGTTCCGTTTGGTTTCAGATGTCAATTTGGAAGTCTCCTGTTTTCCTTGGCTTTTTGAAGTGTATAGCCAAAATTTCTCTTTGCAAAAGCAAAAACACTTTTGCGTCTCTATTAAAATTGTACCTTAAAAAGCATTCCCTGTCAAGCCCTTTTTTGTAAAAGAATTTTCCTGAAAAAATTTTATATTTTTTTGAAAAAGTTATTGACATATGTCAAAAACCATGGTATAATGAGTGTGCAAAAGGAAAGGAGCGAGTTACATGGCACGACCAAAAAAACAACGTGTGATATGCGCCCGCCCCAAGGTCACTCGATTTTCACCGACCCCCCTGTTAGAGGAAGAAACGGTGACGTTGACGATGGATGAATTCGAAGTGATCCGTTTGCATGACCTTGAACGGTTGGAGCAAAGTGCCGTTGCGTCACAGATGTTGGTATCACGTCCCACCGTTGCGGCTCTGTTATCCTCGGCGCGAGCAAAGCTGGCGGATGCGATCACGCACGGAAAAGTCCTGCAAATCGAGCAAGGCGACTGTGCGGTATGTGAGATCGGATGTCAATGTCCGCTTGAAAAGCGGGTGGGAGAATGTGACAAACGCCACCGATGCGGCGCGTATTGCAGGAAAAATCAATCCAATTGACCCCATTAAAAAATTTTTTCAACATAAAAGGAGATTACAGTTATGAAAAAGTGGAGATGCACAATTTGCGGTGAGATCGTTGAGTCGGATGTCCGCCCCGACAAATGCCCTCTTTGCAAGGCAGCAGGTGAAAAGTTTGAAGAGATCGTTGATAACGGAACGATGACTTGGGCAACCGAGCACGTCGTTGGCATCGCGAAGGATGCTCCGATGGAGATCATCGAGGGTCTGCGCGCAAACTTCCAGGGCGAATGCACCGAGGTTGGTATGTATCTGGCAATGTCCCGCGTAGCGGCAAGAGAGGGCTATCCCGAGATCGCTCTCTATTGGAAAGAAGCAGCTCTTGAAGAGGCTGAACACGCTGCAAAATTCGCAGAGCTTCTCGGCGAGTGCGTATTCGATTCCACCAAGCAGAATCTGACCGTCCGCGTAGAGGCTGAAAACGGCGCAACCGCAGGCAAGTTCGACCTTGCAAAGAAGGCAAAGGAGCTCAACCTCGACGCGATCCATGACACCGTTCATGAGATGGCTAAGGACGAGGCTCGCCACGGCAGAGCGTTCCAGGGCTTGCTCGAGAGATACTTCGGCAAGTAAGGAAAAGCCTTATTACACAAGAAAATATTCAAAAAGAGCGACCTTGAGGTCGCTCTTCCTTTTTTATTTAGCGGTTGCCGCAATAGACTGTACAGCATCCATTTCACAACTAAAAATTCATGTAATATCAAATAAATGATTCCGACAATATGCCCATCAAAGCCATACCAACAACAAAAACCATAGCTGCCAACGCCGCTTTCAAAGCTTTTTTGGCTTTAAACGGCTTTTTTTCTCGCATCATTAACCAATAAATCAGTCCAACAGGGAAATAAAGGAAAGAAATCACACAAAGCCCAAAGCTTGATCCTTCAGCTTCTTCACGCGCTTGCGGACGAAGCTGCACCGATCCCCTGATTCCACAGTCAAAGCCTCTGTTACTACCATCAAGAGGAAGAAAATATAATACAAAAACAAATTCTTCATAGTCCGATAACTCAACACTGTAGATATCCGAAGAATAAGTGTATCTATCTCCGTACTCATCCGTATAGCGCAACACACATTGAACACGATACGCCCCATCCGGAAGTTCGAATTCTCTCTTATGATCCAAATCAACAACTCCCAGCGTAATACCGTCAACAATAAATTCAACTCTGCCGGTTGTCCTTCCGCTTGTCAATTTCCTGCTTATTGAGTTATTAAACACCCATGTTGTAAGTTCTAATCTTGCCATTTTCAAGCTCCTCCTTTATATAATGTATACATTATATCATGTAGAAGTCTATTTGTCAAGTGTTTTTTGGCATATAATTTATACATTATATAATTTGGAGGTCTATAATGAAATTAAGAATACTCGACATACTGAATGAAAAAGGAAAAACCAAATATTGGCTTTATATTCAGTTGGGACTAAGCTATCAAAATTTCAACAGAATCGTAAACAATCAAACCAGTGGAATTAAATTCGAAAATTTGCAATCACTCTGTGATATTTTAGAGTGTACCCCCAACGATCTCTTTGAAGAGTACTATCTCCATAACAAATAACCCTCTCAACCAAAGCATCGAAAGAAACGAATCTGTATCGAATTCTGCCCTTCTCTTTCCGTCAACCGCGCAACATTTTGATGGACTTATATTTTACGCACCTTATTTTTTTCAAATCGTTGACTTTTCAAAAAAGATGTGATAAAATAAAGATGACGATATTTATTATTTTTTTTAGGAGGTTCCTTATGGCATGGTTTAGAAGAAAAGAGAAAAAAGAAAAGGAAGAGGAACAGGTAAAAACCGTGGCTCCCGCGGAAGCAAAAGCGCCTTCTGCGAAGAAGGAAAAGGAAACCAAGGCAGATGCGCCCAAGAAGGATACGCCTGCGGCAAAGTCCCCTGCAAAAAAGACGTCGGCAAAAGCTGCGCCCGCGCCCGCAAAAGCAACAAAGACGGTCAAGGTCGCTGACGAAGCCCCCGAAAAGGCTGCAAAGAAAGCCCCTGCAAAGGCTCCTGCCAAAGCTCCCGCAAAGCGCGCATCCGTTACCGCTGCTCCCTCCTCGATCGCTACCAATCCCTTTTTCATGACGACCGACGAGGATATCCGTCTGGCATTCGATCAGGCAATCAAGGATGCGGACTACGAGATCCTGCGTCACCCGGGTAAGGCAGTCGGAAAATACGAATTTGCCTTGGAGGTGGACGGTTACCATTTCTATCTGATCGCGAACAACGGACAGATCCTGTTCGACAGCCCCAGCTTCACAACGCTCATCGGCGCGCTCAACGGTATTAAGACCTTCAAAAAGACGGTCGCCGAGGATAAGTTTGAGATCAAGGGCGATAAATACGATCGCTACCGCTTCATTCTCGCACGCAAATACTACGGCGAAAATTACGGAACGCGCGAGCAATGCGCAAAATGCGTGGAATCGGTCAAAAACTTCGCAAGCAATGCAAAGATCATCCGCTTCACGCCCGATAAGGAAGCGATCCGCGCGTTTGAATACGCAAAGAACTGCAAGCGCCGTCCCGATGACATCGACTGGAGAGCAGTTGAAAAGGCAGAGGCTGAAGCAACCAAAATGGGAAAATTCGAGATCTGCCGCGAGGATGCGGATCACTATTGCTTCTATCTCCTTGCAAACAACGGTCAGATCCTTTATTCCAGCCGTTATTACACAAGCGAGGCAGCCTGCAGAAAGGGCGTTGACTCCTTCAAGAAGGCGGCGTACATCGGCAATTTCTTCGTTGACCGCGACAAGTTTGGAAACTACCGTTACGTTCTGAAGAACATCGGATCCGCTCCGAACTTCATCGGCGAATCCTACGATAACAAGCCGCAATGCGAAAAGATCATTGAATCGGTCAAGAAATTCATCGTGACCGCTTCGATCGAGCTGGAGCAGGCAGAATAAACGATCAGCGGGACATTCCAAAGGAATGCCCCGCTCTTTTTCAAAGCGTTATAAAAAATAAGATCCCGACTTCCGTCGGGATCTTTATTTTGTTTTTTCTCATCCTGCAATTGTGGTAAGAACGGTGAGAACAACGGTCAGGACAACGAATACAGACGTCAGAACGATCGTCAGAACGGAAAGGATCTTATCCTTCGACGCGCCCTTGGATTTGCCGAAATACGTCTCGGTGCTGCCACCGGAGATCGTGCCGGAAAGTCCCTTTTCCTTACCGGTCTGCATCAGGATCAAACCAACCAGAACAACTGCGAGCAGAAGAAGAATTCCGCCCAGCACATACTGCCATACGTCCAAAGCAGTTACGCCCTTAGCTACGGTAGAAGCATCACTCAACGAAAAAATCATAATAAACCTCCAAAAAGCCTATAATTCTTTGCAATAGGCGCACTTCACCCATGCAAGTAAGTATCATACTCACCTATTTTATCACATCTCTTTCAAAAAAGCAAGCCCTTTTTGAAAAAAAACAAGATTTTTTGAAAAAAACTGCGGAACGGATCCAAAAATCCGTTCCGCAGATGTCGATCAATCCTCAAAGCTGATCTCTCTGTGCTTTTCAGCCGACTCGTAAAGCGCATCCAGAAGCTTTGCGCTGTTGAGAACAAATTCGATGTTGTTTCGATCCTTGACGCGTGTTTCCACCGACTTCAGGAACGCGCGGTCCTCGCACTCGCGGGACTCGGGAATGTCATACTCGGGACGGATTGTCTCCAGGGTCTCGCCGTCAAACAGCTCGAATTTATCCCAATAGGTCAGACGCGCACCGCACTTGTCACCGAGAATGTCGATGTACATCTCGTTCTTGTCCAGGTTCTGCGCCCATGCGCCGTTGAAGGAAATGGTTGCCTTATCGGTGCGAACGTAACCCGTGATGAAGTCATCCACGTCGTTGACGCCGTTCTCGATGTCACTCGTCTCCTCTGCCCACATGCCCTTATAGCGATAGGACTTCATATCCTTTGCCATTTCGTTGTAAGCATCGCAGGTAACGGTCTTGAGCTCCGCACCGCCGAGGATATACAGAACCAGATCCAGGAAGTGAACACCCCAGTCGATCAGAACGCCGCCGCCCGACTGCGATTTATCGGTGAACGCGCCACCAAGTCCCGGAATGCTGCGGCAGTTACGGAAGGAGCAATATACGTGATAGATCTTGCCAAACTTGCCCTGACGGTTCAATTCCTCGAGCATCTCGACCGATCTCTGATAGCGGTTGCAAACGCCGATGTTCAGCATGCGTCCCTGCTTTTCTGCCTCTTCTGCCATTTCGCAGGAGAGCGGATAGTTGACCGTGATGGGCTTTTCGCAGAATACGTCCTTGCCTGCGCGAAGAGCATCCATCGTTACCGTGTAGTGCGCATAGTTCGGAGTCAGAACGTAAACGACCGTAACCTCGGGATCCTGCAATGCGACGTGATAATCCGTGATCACATTTTCCACCATCGGATACGTTTCCTTCATTTTTTCTGCCTTTTCGATGATCAGATCGCACGCATACTTGATGCGCAGACCTTCAATTTTGGTCAGCGCGGGAAAATGCGCTCCCTGTGCGATACGGCCGCAACCGATAATTGCTAAAACGTGCATTTCAATCTCCTTTTTTTGAATAATATTTTTGTGAATAAAATGCCTTTGTAGCTTCATTATACTCTCGTTTAAAAAGCTTGTCAATGTGCAGTGTTTGCCATTTCTTTTCACTATCTTGCTCTTTTTTGGGAAACAGATCGCGCAGTAGCGCAGTAGGATTATTAAAATCTTGTATATTTATTTTTGCACATTTTGCGCATTGTTGATCAACTTTCACCGCAAGTATGATTTTTTTGCCGATTTGCACAATCTTCTTGACAACCGTTTTCGATTCCTATATAATAAATACAAAGAATTCTTCTCTCGGAAGAAATACAGAAAGGAAAAAAATCGTATGTATGACATTGCCATTGTGGGCGCGGGTGTTGTCGGAGCCTTGATCGCACGCACACTTTCCGCTTACCGTCTGCGCATTTGCATTTTAGAAAAACAGCACGATGTTGCCATGGGCGCAAGCTCCGCAAACTCTGCGATCGTTCACGCAGGCTTTGATGCCAAGGAAGGAAGCCTGAAGGCACTTCTCAACGTGCGCGGCTCGCAGATGATGGAGCAGGTCTGCCGTGAGCTCGGTGTCAAGTACAAGAACAACGGGTCTCTTGTCATCGGCTTTGATGAAAACGATCGGGCAACCGTTGAGGAGCTTTATCGCCGCGGTGTGACAAACGGTGTCAAGGGTCTGCGTGTGCTGAACGCCGACGAGCTTCGCGCATTGGAGCCCAACATCTCCAAGAATGCCGTCTGCGCGCTTCACGCACCGACGGGCAGTATCGTTTGCCCCTATGAATTGACCGTCGCCGCGATCGGTAACGCAATGGACAACGGTGCGGAGCTGAAGCTGGATTTTGAGGTCAAAGAGATTCTCGATCAGGGCGATCATTTTTCTCTTCGCTCCAATGCGGAAACAGTCAACGCAAAATACATCATCAACGCCGCGGGACTCTACTCCGATGCGATCGCAAATATGGTTGGGGACACGTCCTTCAATGTGCACGCGCGTCGCGGTGAATACGTGCTTCTGGACAAGGCTTGCGGATCGATCGTTTCTCACACGATCTTCCGCACCCCGAGCAAAATGGGCAAAGGAATTCTGGTTTCTCCCACCGTTGACGGTAATCTCCTCACGGGTCCCACCTCCGAGGATATTGAGGATAAGACGAACAAAGCCACAACGTCCCACGGCCTTTCTGCGGTCATGAAGCAGGCAGGCGAAAACGTGGAGGGTGTTCCCTTCAATAAGACTATCACGTCCTTCTGCGGTCTGCGCGCCGTCGGAAGCACAGGCGATTTCATCATCAATCTTCCTCGCGACCGATTTGTGAACGTTGCGGGAATCGAGTCCCCCGGACTTTCCTCCGCTCCCGCGATCGGCGTGTACGTACGTGATCTGCTCTGTGACAACGGTCTTGAGCTGATCGAAAAGACAGACTATATTCCCACCCGTGCCCCCATGCATGCCTTCAGAGAAATGAGCATGGAGGAAAAGAACGAGGTGATCCGCAAGGATCCCGCGTACGGTCGCATCGTTTGCCGTTGCGAGCAGGTGACCGAGGGCGAGATCATCGCCGCAATCCGTCAAAACCCGAAGCCGAGAGATCTGGACGGCGTCAAGAGAAGAACCCGCGCTCAAATGGGTCGCTGCCAAGGCGGCTTCTGTTCCCCCACGGTCGTGAAGCTTCTGGCAAAGGAAATGGGTGTTCCCTACGAGAGTATCACCAAATTCGGTGGTGACTCTTTGATCAATATCGGAAAAACAAAGGAGGATACCGCAAAATGAAGCAGATCGATCTTGTGATCATCGGCGGAGGCCCTGCGGGCATGAGTGCCGCCGTTGCCGCATACGATAGCGGCATCCGTAATCTTCTGATCCTGGAGAGAGACTCCAAGGCAGGCGGTATTCTGCAGCAATGCATCCACAACGGCTTCGGACTTCACCGCTTCGGAGAAGAGCTGACAGGTCCCGAATATGCCTACCGCTATGAGGAAATGGTGCTGGAGCGTGAGATCCCCGTTCTCTATGACACCATGGCACTGGACATCACCCCCGATAAGATCATCACCGCGACCAACAGTCAGGACGGTGTCTTTCAGATCCAAGCCAAGGCGATCATCCTCGCAATGGGTTGCCGTGAGCGCTCCAAGGGAGCTTTGAACATTGCGGGCAGCCGTCCAGCGGGAATCTACAGCGCGGGAACCGCGCAGAAATACGTCAATATGAAGGGCTACTGCCCCGGTAAAAACGTCGTCATCCTCGGCTCGGGAGACATCGGACTGATCATGGCGCGTCGCATGACGTTGGAGGGCGCAAAGGTCCACGCCGTTTGTGAGCTGATGCCGTATTCGGGCGGCCTTGCGCGCAATATCGAGCAATGTCTGAACGATTTCAATATTCCCCTGAAGCTTTCGCATACCGTGGTGGAGATCCACGGCAAGGACCGTCTGGAGGGCGTCACCATCGCAAGGGTGGATGAAAAGCGCCGCCCGATCGAGGAGACAAGAGAATACATTCCCTGCGATACGCTTCTGCTTTCGGTCGGTCTGATCCCCGAAAACGAGCTGACCGAGTCAGCAGGCATCGCGCTCAACCGCATCACCAACGGAGCATCCGTCGATCAGGACAGAGAGACCGAAATCGAGGGCATCTTTGCCTGCGGAAACGTTCTGCACGTACACGATCTTGTGGATTACGTCTCCGAGGAAGCCGAGATCGCGGGCAAATGTGCCTCCGCTTACATCCAAGGCAACGCAACAAAAACCTTGAACATTCCCATCACGACCGACGGCAAGATCCGTTACACCGTTCCGCAACGCATCACGCAGAAAAAAGACGTGACCGTATTCTTCCGCGTTGCAGACATTTACCGTAACGTCACGGTCCGCGTCTGTGAAGGTGACCGCGTGATCCTTTCCCGCAAGAAGCTCAAGGTCGCTCCCGGTGAAATGGAGACCTTAACACTTAAGGCAGACCAATTTGCAAACGCAAGCGAGCTGTCCTTCTCCCTGGAGGTGAACTGACATGGAACGAAAATTAACCTGTATCGTTTGTCCCCGCGGATGCGATCTCACGGTCACCAAAAACGAGGACGGGACTTTGAATGTTGCGGGCAATGCCTGTCCGCGAGGCGTTCAATACGCCATTGACGAATGTACGCATCCGATGCGTACGCTGACGACCACGGCACGCACCGAAAACGGAGGCGTGATCGCGGTCAAGACCGATCGCACCATCCCAAAGGAATTGCTTTTTGAAGCGATGCGTGAGGTCAACAAAACGGTTGTTCCGCTTCCCGCGCACATCGGCGACGTTGTGATCGAAGGACTTCTCGGAACCGAAGCCAACGTGATCGTAACAGCGAATATGGATCGATAACAAAAACGCTCCGCGTGTCAATAAAGTGATGTCCTGATCGGAGAATGAACACTTTGGCAAAAGTGCAAGCATCTCATTTGAAGCTTCTTATAACAAGCAAAAAGAGAGAACAAATCGGTTTTTAGCCGAAATGTCCTCTCTTTTT
>JAZNXP010000186.1:0-23738 GCA_045593965.1 Eubacteriales bacterium
ACAATTGCTTGGTTGACATGACCTACGTTAAGGACGAGGACATGAAGGTTGGCAAGTACGTTGAGGTTACCGCTAAAGAGCTTGGCGGCAAGATCGCGATCGTTGACTTCTACCGTTTCGAGAAGGGCGAAGGCATCCAGAAGAGAGAAGAGAACTTTGCTGAAGAAATCGCAAAGATGACTGCAGGAAAGTAATCCCAAATCAATCATAAAAAACGGATACTCATGAATTTGAGTATCCGTTTTTTTATTCAAAAACACAGTGCTTTTCAACGTCAATGTGTTTTATCTTTTTCGGTTTTGCTTTGGTGTGGGATTTGGCGGCAGGGCCATCTTATCGCTGAAATATTTGTCCCATTTTTTTCTGCGGCGGGAGCGAATGACGTTTTCCGTCACGATCCAAGCAATGAGAGCGACCACAAAGAAGATCAGTCCCGCAAGGACCGCACGGTTGCTTGTCCATTCTTCAATGTTCTTCAGCCGTCCGATAAATCCGCTGCGTTCGGCACTCCCTGCGGTGTAAAGCGGTGCGGTTGTAAGAACGGTGCCGTTATAAATGACCGCAACGTATCCGACGAACGTTCCTTCCGTGACGGGAGCTTCCAACGTCGTGTGCGTCAAGCGGATGCTGTACTGAATGTCTTTTCCGATCTCAAGTCCCAAGGGAAGATAAGCAAACACAGAGTCCTTGGCGCGGATCTCGACCTCGGTCACAAGATCCGAAACCGTCACGGGAACGGTGCAGATCAATGTCTTGGGGGAAAGCACCTCCATATTTGCGTAATTCTTATATGCCCAGTCGATGAGTCGGTTTGCAACGGCGTAGCCGTAGTTTACCTTCTCGGTGTCAAGTCCGCCAAGAACGATGCAGAGGTAGCTCTCACCGTTGTGCGTTGCCACAGTGACGACACAGTTTCCGCCCTTTTGCGTATATCCCGCGCTCATCCCCTTACATTTCCCATTGTAATATAAGGTAGTGGAATGGGAAGAAATGAGGGCATTTCGGTTGTGGATCGTCTGCGCGCCCATTTGCAGAGTGGGGTTCATCTGATAACGCACCGTGGAGGACAGAGACATATAAAGCGCATTCTGATTTGCCGCGGATGCGATCTTTGCAAGATCCTCGGCAGAGATGCGGGAGGCATCGTCAATGCCCGTAGGATCCGTCAAAAGCGCGCTTTCCGCTCCCAGTTGAGCAGCACGCGTGTTCATCAGCTCCACAAATTGGGGAACACTCCCCGAAAGGTAATACGCCAAAATATAATACGCATCGTTATAGCTACCGCAAATGGATGCGTAAAGAAGCTGCTCGACAGTCAGAATATCCCCCGCGGTCAGATCCTTCATATGAAAGCCCGAAACGGGAGCAAGCATTTCCTTCGTAATCAAAACAGGCTCTTGCTTCCGCGCTTCAAAAGCCTCACAAAAGAGAAGTCCCGACAGGATTTTGACGGTCGATCCCGCAAAAACGGGATCGCGCTCGTTTTTTGAGCAAACAACCGATCCGCTTTGAAGATGAATCATCATCACCGATCCCGCTTCCTCCATGGAAGGCAATGCGGGCGGCTCCGCAAAGGTCGGAAAGACAGCGGAAGAAAAAAGAAACAGGAGGGTGAACAAGAAACACAACGTGCGCCTTGGCAATGCGTTTTTCATAACATCCTCCTTCTTTGATTTTTATATCATGATTGTTTTTAAAAGTTCCTTTGCAAGCGCAATATCGGCAAAAATTTGATCCTTGAGCGCGTCAGCATCCCGAAATTTAATTTCTTCGCGGAGCTGCTTCAAAAAGGCTACGCGTACGGTCTGACCGTAAAGATCGGCATGAAAATCCAAAAGATAGGTTTCGCAGTTGATCAAGGCATCTTGGTCAACCGTGGGATGAACGCCTACGTTGGAGATGCCGTAAACGGTTTCTCCGCTTTCCAATTTGCAAGCGGTCAGATATACCCCACGTTTCGGAATAACTTTCTTTTGCGGAAAGTATTGGTTGATGGTCGGAAAGCCCAGCTTTCTTCCGAGTGCTTTTCCATGCTGCACGGGAGAAGAGAAGGAATAAGGTTTTGTGAGCAGCGTGGCGGCTTCCTCGACCTTTCCGTCCCCGATCAGACCTCTGATCCTGGTGGAGCTGACAACCGCACCGTTTTTGATAATCTCATGGACAATACAAGTCTTGATTTTCAAAAGCTCGGAAAGCATTTGAGCAGTCCCTTTTCCTTCTTTGCCAAACCGATAGTTAAAGCCGCAAACGGCACCGACACAGGCGCATCTGTTCTGCAGGATATCCTTTGTGAATTCCTGCGGGGAAAGCTCGCGCAGGAAAGAAAAATCGGCAACAATGGCATATTCCATGCCTTCCTCGCGGAAGCACTCCAGCTTTTCCGTCAGATCGCAAATGTGAGCGGGCGGAGTCCTTAAGAGAAGTTCGGAGGGGGAATCAAAAAAGCAAAATACTGTGCAAAAAGCTTGCGGAAAGAAAGTATCCCGAAGCTTTTTTGCTTCCCTTAACAATGTACGATGGGCAAGATGAACGCCGTCAAAATTGCCGAGGCAAATCACGTTTTCGGACGGAATCGGGGCTTCTTGCATCGTTTGAAGAGAAATACAGGAAAGAGAAGTCATCATTTCTCCAGATCAAGATAATTTTTCACCAATTCAACCATCAATTCGTCACGGTCGATCTTCCTGATCAATGCGCGCGCGTTGTTGCAGTTGGTAATATATGTCGGATCCTCGGAGAGAAGGTAACCAACGATCTGTCCGATAGGATTATAGCCTTTTTTACTCAGCGCATCGTAAACGGCGCGCAGGATCTCCTTGGAATCGGTTTCCGCTTCTGTATGCTCGGTTCGTTTCAAATCTTCGTTCATGGATTTACCTCCTTGTTTTTCAAGATCTGTATCCATTCTTTATTATAGCGGAAAGCCCCCTTTTTTTCAAGCCTTTTTCTAAAATAAATTCAAGGATATTTTCCTACCGCTCTTGACGAAATCGTTTTTTTGCGTTATACTGAATGCAGAACATGAAACGGAGGATCTGTTGTGCGTATTACTGTCTTGGATGCCGCGACGCTCGGAGCGGATATTTCTATGAGCATATTCGAAGAATTTGGTGAGGTAACGGTCTATCAAAATACATCCCCAAGTGAAGTAGAAGAACACGTAAGAGGAGCCGAAGTGTTGCTTCTGAATAAGGTCAAGCTGAACGCAGAAAATTTGAAGGATGCGAGCTCCTTGCGATTGATCTGCGTTGCGGCGACGGGATATGACAACATCGATCTTGCATTTTGCCGCGCGCATGGGATCGCCGTTTGCAACGTCGTCGGTTATTCCACACAAAGTGTGGCACAGGTAACGGTTTCCATGGCACTTTCCTTGATCACCCACTTGAATGAATATACCGCTTTTGTAAGAAACGGAAATTACAGTCAGAGCGGTGTTGCGAACCGTCTCATTCCCGTTTATCATGAGATCGCTGACAAAACGTGGGGAATCATCGGCTTTGGAAATATCGGAATGCAGGTGGGAAGAGTCGCCAAGGCACTCGGTTGCCGTGTGATCGTCAACAAAAGAACACCCATCGCGGATTGGGATTGTGTAGATCTGGAGACGATCTGTCGGGAGTCCGATATTTTGTCGATCCACACTCCCTTGAATGAAGAAACTCGCGGAATGCTGGATGAAGCACACATCCGTATGCTGAAAAAGGACACGATCGTGATCAACGTCGCAAGAGGGGCAGTAACCGACGAAGCTGCACTCGCTTCCGCGATCAAGGAAGGACGGATCGGCGGACTTGGAATTGACGTTTACAGCGTTGAGCCGTTTCCAACAACGCATCCGTTCTATGAGATCAGAGAATATCCAAACGTCTGTCTGACCCCTCACATGGCGTGGGGCGGATATGAAACGCGTTGTCGCTTGCTCAATGAAATGGCGAAAAACATCCGTTCCTTCCTATTGGGAGAAAAAAGAAACCGAGTCGATTGAGCGTTCTATCAAAAATGACCGCTCATTTTGCAAGGATTTTGGTGGAATTTCGTTTTTGTGTTCACAATTTATACATACAAAACAAATGAAAATATGCTATAATAAAATATAAATTCAGAAGCGGTAGGAGGATACTGTCATGCAGAAATTGAAGATGCTCGCCATTGACTTGGGAGCTTCCAGTGGCAGGGGAATCATCGGAGAATTTGACGGAGAACGCTTGACCTTGCGTGAAAATCACCGTTTTTCCAATGATACCGTGATCGTGAACGGAAGAATGCACTGGGACATTCTGCGCATCTTTCACGAGATTAAGCAGGCAATTTCAAAGGCGGTTTTAGAAGGAGAAGAGATTCGCACCGTCGGAATCGACACTTGGGGCGTGGATTATGCTCTCCTTGATAAAAACGGCAGAATGCTTTCCAATCCCATCCATTACCGCGATGTTCGTACGGAAGGTATCATGGACTATATCGAGGACAATTTCTTTACCCTTGATGAATTGTATTCGGTTGCGGGAATTCAGCACATGAATTTCAATACCGTATTCCAGCTTGCGGCAGATCTGCGCGATGATCCCGAGCAGATGCAGCGAGCGGAGCGCATGCTCAACATTCCCGATCTGCTCAACTATTTTCTGACGGGAAATATGGCAAATGAATACACCATTCTCTCAACAGGCGCGTTACTGGATGCCAAAACAAGAGATTATTCGCATATCTTCACCGATAAGATCGGCATTCCGAGAAAGCTCTTTGGTAAGATCGTTCAGCCGGGGCACGTGGTTGGCTCGCTTTTGCCGCAGGTGCAAGGAGAAACAGGCAAGACCGATGCCAAAGTAATCACGGTTGCTTCTCACGATACCGCAAGCGCGGTCGTGGCTGTACCTACGCAAGAAGAGGAGTTCATTTATATCAGCAGCGGAACCTGGTCCTTGATGGGAACCGAGCTGAAGGAGCCCATGCTGGATGAAAATTCCCGCAAATGGAATTTCACCAACGAAGGCGGCGCAATGGGACGCATCCGCTATCTGAAAAACATTATGGGACTTTGGCTCATTCAGGAGTCCAGACGTCAATGGAAGCGCGAGGGCAAGGATTATAGCTTCGCACAGCTTGAGACCTGGGCAAAGGAATGCCAACCCTTCCGCAGCTTTATCGATCCTGACGATGCAAGCTTTGCAACGCCCGGAAATATGCCCGAGAAGATCCGTGAATACTGCCGCCGCACCGGTCAACCTGTACCCGAAACGGTTGGCAAGGTTGTTCGTTGCATTTATGAGAGCCTTTCTCTCAAATACAGAAAGACGGCAGAGTCCATTCAAGAGATCATCGGAAAGAAAATTCGCACCATCAACGTCGTCGGCGGCGGAACAAAAGATCAGTTCTTGAGCCAGATGACGGCAGATGCTTGCGGTATGAACGTCATCGCAGGTCCCGAGGAAGCGACCGCAATCGGAAACCTGATGATGCAGGCAATCGCCGCAGGCGCGGTAAAGGATCTGGCGCACGCAAGATCGATCGTTGCGGCGTCCTTTGACGTAAAAACGTATGTACCTTCCAAAGAGCGAGCTCCGTGGGATGAAGCATACGAACGCTTTTTGGCACTCAACTGACGAAAAATCACCTGTCAGCTCGGGCGCCTTGGCGTTCGGGAATTGGGGACTATAAAGAAAAAACAACATTTTGGGAGGCAATTATGAGGGGAAATCACAGCGGCGAGCTTGCTGTCATCGCGATGAAGGGATGCGAGCAGTTCGCGAAGAAGGTTGACGACTATCTGAAGGATTGGCGCAAACACAGCAGCGCAGATGAGGATACGTTTCTTTTGGAAGCAGACTGTCCGCGTTTCGGTTCGGGAGAAGGAAAAGCAATCCTTCACCAATCTGCCCGCGGCAAGGACGTTTACATTATCTGCGACGTATTTAATTACGGTGTTACGTACAAGATGTACGGAATGCCCGTTCCAATGAGTCCCGATGATCACTATGCGGATTTAAAACGCATTATCGCGGCAATCGGAGGAAAGGCAAACCGTTTGACCGTGATCATGCCGATGCTTTATGAAGGCAGACAGCACAAAAAATCGGGCAGGGAGTCTTTGGATTGTGCTTTGATGCTCCAGGAGCTGGTTGGCATGGGCGTTTCCAATATCTTGACATTTGACGCTCACGATTCCCGTATTTCCAACGCAATTCCGCTCGCGGGCTTTGACAACGTTCGTCCGACCTATCAGATGATCAAGGCTTTGATCCGCGCGGTCCCCGACGTTCAGATCGACAAAGAGCACATGGCAATTATTTCTCCCGATGAGGGTGCGATGGCTCGTTGCATGTATTACAGCTCCGTGCTTGGTCTTGACATTGGCATGTTCTATAAGAGAAGAAACTATTCCATCGTGATCAATGGTCGCAATCCCATTGAGGCGCATGAATATCTCGGTCAGGATCTGCACGGCAAGGATGTGATCATTGTTGATGACATGATCTCTTCCGGTGAATCTATGCTGGACGTATGCAAGCAGCTCAAGGAAAAGGGAGCTGAAAGAGTATTCTGCTTTGCAACCTTCGGGCTCTTTACCGATGGATGCTCAAAATTCAATCAGGCATATAAGGAAGGTGTATTTGACAGAGTCCTTTCCACCAATCTGGTTTACCGCCGTCCCGAGCTCGCAGAGTGCGAATGGTTCGTCGAGGTAAATATGTGCAAATATGTTGCTTACCTCATCGATACGTTGAACAACGATGCCACCATCAGTACGCTCCTCAATCCCGTTAAGCGCATTCAGACCTTGATGGACAAGCACCGCAAGGAGCTTGCGGTTCAAACGAAGATCAAGTTTGACGAGGATTGATCCTATAAATAAATGAAATGCTTACCGAAAAATGACGGAAAAGAGTGCTTCCTGCCGTTTTTTGGTAAGCATTTTTTGTTTTTTGAAAATAAAGGTTGAATTTTTCATTGGAATGTGATAGAATAATATAAGTATTTCTAAAAATGGCATTTTATCATATTTTTACAAAAAAGGAGGGACACGCTTTGAACTCACCCGATATGAGAAACAAAAAGGACTATCGGTATTTGCTTGCCAGCGCCGATAAGATCTTTGATTATGCGTTGAACTTTTTAATTTTCTATATTGCTTATATTGCAACAAGGTTGCTCTATCTCAATGCTTACAGCGCAGCTCCAAATGAGATCTTCTCCCTGATCTCCTTTGTGTGTCTTGTGACGTCCTTCCTGTATAATTACTACAACGTATATGCCCAGATGCGTACCAAGCATTTGCTGTACTTTACGGGCAGAATATTCCTTGTCAATGTGGTTATGCTCGGCATCCTCGTTGTCGGAACGGTTTTGATCTGCGACGGTGTGAAGACCGATTACTATAACAATCTCTTTATCACGGCTTACGTCATCAGCACCGCAGTCATGATCTCGAAAAAGACGATCATGCTCAGCATTCTGCGCGGTCTGCGTACCAACAAGAAAAACGTCAAGCATATTTTGCTTGTAACCGACAGTCAGGAAATGGCGGACGCTTACATGGAAGAGATCCTGAATAATCCTCAATTCGGTTATTCCGTGATCGGATATATCGGAAATCTGAACGTCATTGGACTTCCGCATTTGGGAACCACGGGAGATCTGGATCACGTTTTGAGGGAATACCGTCCCGATGAAGTGGTCATGGCGTTCGACACGGTCAGAAAGCGTCTGATCACCAAATATATTTCGGTATGCAACAATCACTGCACCAAGGTGTTGGTCGTTCCCGCGATCTGCGGCTACTTCAAATCTCCCAGACAGATCTCGGTCGTCGGTAATCTGCCCATGATCGATATTCGAAGCACACCTCTGGACAGCGCATCCAATCGCGCTTTGAAGCGTACCTTTGATATCATCGCATCGTTGATCCTGATCGTTGTAACCTCTCCCTTGATGCTCTTTACGGCGATCGGCGTAAAGATCTCCTCACCGGGCCCCATCCTATTCCGTCAGACACGCGTGGGAAGAAACAATAAGGAATTCGTAATGTATAAATTCCGTTCCATGCGCGTCAATGATACGGAAAAAACAGGCTGGTCAACTGAAAACGATCCCCGAAAGACCAAATTCGGCGCATTCATCCGCAAATTCGCGTTGGACGAGCTTCCGCAGTTCTTTAACGTTCTCAAGGGAGATATGAGTCTGGTCGGACCGCGCCCCGAGGTTCCGTATTACGTCAACCTTTTCAAAAAGCAGGTGCCTCTTTACATGATCAAGCACAGCGTTCGTCCCGGAATTACAGGCTTGGCGCAGGTGAAGGGACTTCGCGGCGACACATCTATTCAAGCGCGTATCGATGAGGATATCAACTATATCGAAAACTGGACATTCTGGAGTGATATCCGTATTTTGCTGTTGACTCCGTTCAAGGCGATCAACCGTAGTGAAAAATACGTGAAGAGGGAACAGCAGGACGAAGAAAAGTTTGCGGCACGCGGCGGCACGACGCACCGTCATGCCAAGGAGATCCACGATGACGAAGAAGAATAAAATTCTTTATGCCGCTTCCACGGCATCCCATCTGAAACGCTTCCATATGCCGTATATAACGACAATGAAAGAAAATGCGGACGTTCTTTTGATGGCAGACGGCTCGGACGTTGATTTTCCCATCCACTTTGACAAGCATTTTTTCAGCTTCTCCAATCTCAAAAGCATCACAAAAATCAGAAAGATCTTGAAGCAAGAAGCTTTTGACATGATCGTGGTCCACACAACGCTTGCTGCGTTTTTAATCCGTGCGGCAACGGTGGGACTGAAAAGAAAGCCCTACGTTAAAAACGTGGTTCACGGATATCTCTTTTCCGAGCAGGTCAAAGGAATGAAGGAAAAGGTTCTTTTGTTCTGCGAGAAGCTGATGCGTAAGCGCACGGATGAAATTCTCGTTATGAATGACGAGGATCTTCGCATCGCGCAAAAATACCGCCTTTGCAAGGGAAAGATCTCCTTCATTTACGGCATGGGACTTTCGGATGCCTTGACAATTCCCGAAAAGAACGAAGCACTTCGCGCAAAATTTGCACATTCACAGGACGATATTCTTTGCACCTTCGTTGGAGAATTGAGCGGACGCAAAAACCAGGAATTTTTGATGCGCGCCGTTGCAAGGCTGCGCGGGGACGGGCTTCCCATCAAGCTTCTGCTTCTTGGAGAGGGCGCGACGCGCAAGGAGCTTGAGACTCTGCGCGATGCGTTGGAGCTGAAGGATCACGTTTTTCTCCCGGGCAATTTCGAAGGTGCGTTGCCTTACCTTGCCATTACCGACATCTACCTTTCTGCCAGCCGTTCCGAGGGACTGCCGTTCAATTTGATGGAAGCGATGCTGTGCGGGCTTCCGATCTTAGCCACCGACGTTAAGGGGCAGAACGATCTTTTGCCCTCGGATGCGTTATCTCCGCTTGGAGATTTGGACGCCTTTTGCGACGCCCTTCGACATATGTGCAAGGATAGCTTGGGAATGTACGTTAAGAAATATCCTAACTTGGAAAAATACCGTTTGTCAGCAGTGTTTGAGGAAAATCTGAAATTGCTTTCCACGGAGTATTGCCATGAATAAAGCAGCAAACGCGATCAGACGTTTTTTTGAAAGTATTTATTATCCGATCTTGGTCTCCATATGGGTCTTTATCGGACATTCCACGGGCTTTGACATTGCATTCTGCGGCGTGATCATTCTGACCTTTGCGCTCGGCTGTATGCTTTGCAAAAGCTTCAATTTTGCAATCCCATTGTTTTTCTGTACGTTCTTTCTTGTGACGATCGAGCACGGCCCGAACGTCCCGAATTACAGCGATTACTATGCTCAAACACCGATTTTGATCATTTTGGCGATCTACGTCCTTGTGATCATCGGCAGTCTGGCATGCTTTGTGGTCAAAAATCACCGCAACGCGCGAAAGCTGAACCGAAACGGACTTTGGCTCGGTCTGCTTCTGTTTTGCGCGACACTTTGCGCAAACGGAGTGTTCTCACCGAACTATACCGCCAAAAATCTGTTTTATGCGGCGGCGTTTCTTCTAATGCCGCTCGGTGTATATCTGCTGTTTTATTTTTTCACAACATTTGATGAACGTTCAAGAGAACGCTTCGCGCTTTGCCTTGTTTTGACAGGCTTGCTCATTTGTGCCGAGCTGCTGTTTGCGTATTGCACGACCGTACAGTTCACGGACGGCAACGTCGTCAAAGAAAGTGTTGTGTTGGGGTGGGGAGTCTGGACAACAATCGGGGGACTGTTGTGCTTATTTATGCCTGCATCCTTCTATTTCGCGGCTTCCTCCAAGCACGGTTGGCTTGGGATTTTATCGGGCATTTTGCACCTGATCTGCATCTTGCTCTCACAAAGCCGTGGAGCGTTGCTGATCGGCGCAGGACTTTTCGCGTTGTGCATGATCATCCTTTGCTTTGTCGGCAAAAACAAAAAGCAAAATCGTATCATTGCGGCGTGCCTTGTTCTGTTCGGTATTTTGGGAGGCGTTGTCCTGTTTGAAAAAATACAGTCCGTATTGCAAAACTTCATCAATTATGGCTTTGGAGACAACGGAAGATTTGCGATCTGGCAAACAGGCTTGGAAAAATTCCTCTCAAATCCAATTTTCGGATCGGGATTTTACGATTCCTATATCAACGAGGAATGGACGATGTCCGTCGTACCGTATTTTTATCACAACACACTCATTCAGATCCTTGCATCCGTCGGCTTGATCGGCTTTGCGGCGTATCTTTTCCACCGCGTGCAAACGGTTTTGACCGTATGCAAGCGTCCGAACATCTACAAGACGTTTATGGGAATCTGCATTCTGGGATTGTTGCTGTTCTGTATGCTGGACGTTCTGTTTTTCTGCATCTATCCCATGATCTTTTATGCGTTGATCCTTGTGTTCATGGAGCAGGATCAATAAAACCAATAAGAAAAGACCGCTTAAAGCGGTCTTTTCTTATTGGTTTGCTTCTTCCTTTGCTTTTTTCCAAGCAAGGAATTCTTCGTACGTTCCCGAATAATCCAGAATTCCATCGGGCGTGATCTCGATAATGCGATTCGCGACCGTGTTGACGAGCTCATAGTCGTGAGAAGAGAAAATCAGATTGCCCTTGAATGCGGAAAGTCCGTTGTTAACGGCACTGATCGATTCCAGATCCAAATGGTCAGTCGGCTGATCCAGAAGCAGGAAGTTTGAGCCGAACAACATCATGCGCGCAAACATACACCGCACCTTTTCACCACCCGAAAGGACGTTGACGGGCTTGAAAACGCTCTCATTGGAGAAAAGCATCCGTCCCAAGAAGCCGCGCAGATAGGTTTCGGTCGTTTCCTTGGAATACTGTGCCAGCCAATCAATGATCGAAAGCTTGCAATCCTTAAAATACGGGGTATTATCATGAGGAAAATAGGATTTGGAAATACTGACGCCCCATTTGAAATCTCCGCTGTCGGGCGTATCCTCCTCCATCAGAATGCGGAACAGGGAAGTGATCGCCATTTCGTTTCCAACCAATGCGATCTTATCCTCCTTACCAACCGTGAAGGACAAATTTTTGAACAGCGTCATGCCATCCACCGTCTTTGTCAGATCGCGAACGAACAAAAGATCCTTTCCCGCAATGCGATCCATATCAAATCCGATAAAAGGATAGCGACGGCTGGACGCGGGAAGCTCCTCGATGCTCAATTTGTCCAACAGCTTTCGTCTGGACGTGGCTTGACGGGATTTGGATTTGTTGGCGGAGAAGCGGGAAATGAACGCCTGCAGCTCCTTGATCTTTTCTTCCGCGCGCTTGTTCTGCTGCTTGATCATTCTCTGGATCAGCTGGCTGGATTCGTACCAGAATTCATAGTTACCAACGTACATTTTAATGCCCGTGTAATCGATATCAACAATATTCGTACAAACGTCATTGAGGAAGTGGCGGTCATGCGAAACGACCAGTACGGTGCCGAAATAATCCGATAAGAAGTCCTCAAGCCACAAGATCGCATCCATGTCAAGACCGTTGGTAGGCTCGTCCAGCATGATAATATCGGGGTTTCCGAAAAGTGCCTGTGCAAGCATGACCTTGACCTTTTCGCTTTCCTTGAGAGAGGACATCTGATCGTAGATCTGCTCATCCTTCATTCCAAGTCCCTGGATCAGCTTGGAGATGTCCGATTCCGCCTCCCAGCCGCCGAGCTCGGCAAATTCTGCCTCCAATTCCGAAGCACGGATACCGTCCTCCTCGCTGAAGTCTTCTTTTTCGTAGATCGCGTCCTTTTCCTTCATGATATCGTAAAGCTTGCGATTGCCCATGATAACGGTATCAAGTACGCTGAATTCGTCAAACGCAAAGTGATCCTGACGAAGCACGGACATACGAACCGTCTCGGGAATTGAAATTTCTCCCGTGGAAGGCTCCAGCTCTCCGCATAAGATCTTCAAAAACGTCGATTTTCCCGCACCGTTCGCACCGATGATGCCATAGCAATTTCCCGGGGTAAACTTCAGGTCAACGTCCTTGAATAATAATTGACCGCCAAAATGAAAGCTTAAATTTGAAATCGTAATCATTGTATACCTCTTATTTTTTTACACACTTTGCATAGTATAACACAAAAGAGAAGCTTTTGCAAGCGTTTTTGTCTTTTTCTGATAAATATTCACTTTTAATCACAAAATCTACTTTGGAGGACTTGACGAAACAGCTTTTTTGGTTTATAATATCATTTATAACGTATTAGCTTGCTAAAGTGAAAGCAAACAATTGGAAGGACAAAGTCATGAGAATCGTAGTTAAAGTCGGAACATCCACTCTCGCGCACGCAACGGGGCGACTCAACATTCGCCGCGTGGAAGAGCTGTGTCGAATTCTGAGTGATCTAAAAAACAGCGGACATGAAGTCATTCTCGTTTCCTCGGGAGCGATCGGCATGGGCGTTGGAAAGCTTTCCTTGAAGGAACGTCCAACGGATATTCCAACCAAACAAGCAGCGGCAGCGGTTGGACAATGCGAATTGATGTACACCTACGATCGACTTTTTCAGGACTATCATCACACCGTAGCGCAGATCCTTCTCACAGGCTCGGACTTCCGTCATGAGGATCGCTATCTGAACTTTCAAAACACCATGCGTCGCTTGTTGGAATTGGACGTATTGCCGATCATCAATGAGAATGATACCATTGCAACCGATGAGATCAAGGTTGGTGATAACGATACGCTCTCCGCAATGGTTGCTGTCAGTATCAGCGCAGACCGCTTAGTTCTGCTTTCCGATATCGACGGACTTTACACCGCAGATCCGAGAAAGGATAAAAACGCTGTTCTGATCGACCGTGTTCATGAGCTGACACCCGAGATCATGGCACTTGGTGGCGGTGAAGGCTCGGCTCTTGGAACAGGCGGCATGAAAACAAAGCTGCACGCGGCGCAGATCTGCATGGATGCGGGATGCGAGATGGTCATCCTCAACGGAGCAACGCCTGCGCTGTTATACGATCTGTTTGACGGAAAACCGGTGGGAACAATCTTCATTCCTGAAACGAAAGGATTTTTATGACAACGATAGAATTATTGAAGGCAGCAAAAAAGGCAGCCCCCGAGCTCGCTCTTCTTTCTACCAAGCAAAAAAATCAAGCGTTGCTTGCAATGGCAAATGCGCTTGAAGAGAATATTGCCACAATATTGAAAGCCAACGCTGAGGACGTTGATGCCGCGCGCGGTGTCATTTCCGAAGTCATGATCGACCGCTTGGCATTGACCGAAGCGAGAATTCGCTCCATGGCAAAGGGAATTCGTGAGGTGGTCGAATTAAAGGATCCGATCGGCGACGTTCTCGGTGAAACGGTACGAGCAGACGGATTGCGCATCACCAAGGTGCGCGTTCCGATGGGCGTTGTGGCGATTATTTATGAAAGTCGTCCAAACGTCACATCCGATGCTGCTGCGCTTGCGCTCAAAAGCGGAAACGTATGCGTCCTGCGAGGCGGAAAAGAAGCCTTCAGAACGTCTTTCTCGATCGTGTCGGTTCTTCGCCAGGGCTTGAAGCGCATCGGTTTGAACGAGAATTTTGTTAATATGCTGCAGGATTCCTCCCGCGCAGGCGCGAGAGAGCTGATGACGGCAAATCAGTACGTCGATATTCTGATCCCACGTGGCGGCGCGGGCTTGATTCGTACCTGCATCGAAAACGCAACTGTTCCGTGCATTCAAACGGGAACGGGGATCTGTCACGTTTACGTTGACTGCGACGCAGATCTTGATAAGGCGTTGAATATCATTGAAAATGCCAAAACAAGCCGTCCGTCGGTTTGCAACGCCGAAGAGGTTTGCTTAGTGCATGAGCAGATCGCAGAACAGTTTCTGCCCGCGTTGAAGGAGCGTCTTACCGATGCACAGGTTCAGAAGGGAAAATCCCCCGTGGAGCTTCGATTGGATCCTTCTGCAGCCGCTTGGATCGACGGAACGCTTGCCGAGAAGCAGGACTTCGACACCGAATTTTTAGATTATATTCTCGCGATCAAGACCGTAAAGGATGCAAATGAAGCGATCGAGCATATCGCCGCGCATTCAACGCATCACAGCGATTGCATCATCACGGAAAATGAAGCGACTGCCGATTATTTTACCGCTGCCGTGGATAGCGCGGCAGTCTACGTAAATGCTTCGACCAGATTTACGGACGGCGGGGAATTCGGACTCGGCTGCGAGATCGGGATTTCCACACAGAAGCTTCACGCAAGAGGTCCTATGGGACTGGAAGAACTGACAACTTATAAATATATCGTTCGCGGAAACGGTCATATTCGATAACCGTTTTTGTCGAAAGGAGTTATCTATGAAAAAAGCATTCGGTTTTATCGGTTGCGGCAATATGGGCGGTGCTTTAGCGACCGCGCTTTCCAAAAAGGTCAAGGGAAAGCAAATCTATCTTTACGACGTTTCAAACGAAAAGGCAAACGCGCTTGCTGAACTGACAGAGGGAAGCGTTGCATCGCTTGAAGAAATTGCGGGGAAGTGCGATTGCATTTTCCTGGGTGTCAAGCCGCAAACGCTGGACGCACTTTTTGAGGATCTTCGTCCTCTATTGAAAACAAGAGCCGAAAAGGCACTTTTGATCAGCATGGCAGCGGGAATATCGATCTCGCGGATCGAGCAGCTTGCGGATTGTGATTGTGCTGTCATACGCATCATGCCGAATACGCCCGTTTCGATTGGTGAAGGAATGATCCTCTTTTCATGCAATCAGCTCACCACCGAGGAAGAGCTTGCGGATTTCTGCAAAGCAATGAAAGAAGCGGGGAAGCTGGATCGCATTGATGAGGGCTTGATCGACGCCGCAAGCGCGCTTTCGGGCTGTGGACCCGCATTCGTTTATATGTTTGCAGAGGCGTTGTCTGACGGTGCCGTGGCGTGCGGATTGCCTCGGGATAAGGCAAATCTTTATGCCGCACAAACACTTCTCGGAAGCGCAAAAATGCTTCTGGAAAGCGGAAAACACGCAGGTGAGCTCAAGGATGCGGTATGCAGTCCCGGCGGCACGACCATCGCAGGCGTGCAGGCGTTGGAAAACAGTGCATTCCGTTCCGGTGCAATGAGCGCTGTGACGGAAGCGTACAAAAAGACATTGACCTTGAAAAAATAACGCAAAAAATCAAACACGCTTCCCCGAATGCTCGGAAGGGAAGCGTGTTTTTTCATTCACTCATTCATTAAGCAAGGTTGTTGATCACGCGGTCGACCCATGCAAAGATCTCTGCTTTTTCTGCGGGCTTAACAGAACCGCCAATGATCGGGAGTCCACCCTTGACGTAGAGGACCTCGTCGATGACGTTGGTTCCTGCTTCCTTCAGGATCTCCTTGAGCTTGTTCGCAGCAGATTCGTCGCCGTCGATCATCAGAGCAACGTTCTGCGCACGTGCCTTGGTCAGCTCACGGCAGAAGAGTCGCAGGGAATCGTTGATATTTCCTTTGGCGGAAACCGCAATGATGACGATACGCTCCTTGTCGCAGGAATACGACGGAGGGATCACGTCCACGGAGTTGAACGCGAGATCATACTGCGTCTTAATCATGTTTGCAATGGTGTTGATCTTCTTCTTGCTCGAAGAATACAGAATACGCATCTTAATAGCCATAATGTAAAACCTCCAAATTTTGCGTAATACGCATCGATTGAATATATTATAACATATATCTTCACAAAATGGAAGTCTTTTTCAAAAAAGGACGTAAATTTCTTGTAAACAACTATGAAAATACATAAAAATTTTCTTTTGACTTGCGGTAGTGTGCCTTCCCGTGTCAGTGAAGCAATTATACAAAATGAAGATTTTGTATAATAGAAAAAGAAGATTTGCAAGTATGCTGTTATTTTTGTAAAAAAAACTTGTGAGCGCCTCAAATTCATTGTCGAGTTGCTTTAAAGAGTTTTTTGCAGGTTGACTGTTTAGAATTATTTTTTGTTCTCTGTATCCCTGTCGATGCTTTTTTGCTTTTCATGAGATAAATTTATGAATCCTTCTAAAATTCTTTTGAAAAATAAAAAACTTCGTCATTTTCGGGTTGACGAAGTTTCTGTGAAATGGTATAATAATATTTAGAATACAGAAAGGTAGAAGTATGGAATATTTTGTTGATTGGAATTGCAGATTGATCCCTTCTGCCAAAAACAGTGAAATGACCGCAGATGCTGTACGGTCAGCGTTACAGACGCTTCATCAGCGTGACCGTCTTTCCCATTTTTGCATGATGAGTGAATACAACGGTTCATTTGGATCCATTCCTGCCTATTTGATTTTGCGGGAAAAGACCTTCCGTGAGCTTCGCGCGGCACTTCCAAAACAGATCAGGCTGCAATTTGCCACCTCTGTCCCGTTTTATTCGGGCTTGCATCAGCTCCGTGATGTTGACCGCTTTTGCATCAAAAAACACCGCTTGTTACCGATCACCCTACCGCTTGCTCCATATGCCGATTGGATCGATGCCGAATTAAATGCGTTGCTTTATCAAGCGCACATCACGCCTATGTTCCTGTCATTTGACTTGGCAATTCTGCTATATTCCGAGGAGGCCCTGCAAAAGCTCCTCCGCATCTCAAATGCCGTTTATCAATTCAGCTACAAATCGTTAACAAATCCAGAGGTTCTTGACCGTATCCGTTACGTATTCTCCGAAAATCCAACAGCGACGGTGCTTTTGGGAACGACGCTTTCCACGCCCGAGGATATCTCCTTCCATGAAACGTCTTACTATTTAAAGCGTGCATCGGAAGTCTTATCCCCGATGGAATTTCAAACGCTTTTGCATCACGGACGCGCGTTTTGGAACTCTTAATCGGGTTTCACTCCGCCTTCGACGACGGCTTATACTTCAATCTGGTAGCCTCTCCACCTCTTAAGTGGCGTTCTTGCTTGTTCTTTTGCAGGAGTTGCTGAACCTCTGCATAGAGTCCCCGATTGACGTTTTTCAATGTCTGCGTCACGTCCTTATGTACGGTACTCTTACTTACCCCGAACACTTGCGCCGCAGAGCGCACGGTGGATTGATGTGCCAATAAATATTCTCCCAAAAGGACGCATCGCTCGCGTCCGCTCAAATCTGCTATCATCGTACAAGCTCCTCCCTTGCGCAACCGCGCATTCTTTGCTATCAATATATGATGGCAAGCTGATGTTTTAGAATGGATCGGTGAAAAATTATGAACATAAAAAAAGAAGAAGATAAATTCGTTTCCGCCGATATTTTGGAAGGAATGACATCAATTTCCGCACTGTTCAATGCGGATAAGCGTCACAATAACCGTACCGTGCAAAAAATCTGGATCGACGAAGCCAAAAGAAAAAGCAAAGCCGCACAAATCGGTTTTCTCGTCGCAAAATCACATGAATACGGCTTCCCCATTGAATTCGTTTCAAGCGAACAGATCAACGCTTGCTCGATCGGTAACACGCACGGTGGAATTCTGGCATTTTGCTCTCCTCGAGATCTGCCCGAATTAGCACCGAGCTATATTGAACCGAACGGCTTTTACGTCTACCTGGAAGGCATTGAAGATCCGTATAATTTCGGATACGCTCTGCGCTCGCTCTACGCCGCAGGTGTTACGGGGATCATTCTCCCACCGCGCAACTGGATGCAGGCGTCGGGTGTGGTTGCGCGTGCATCAGCAGGTGCCTCTGAACTGCTTCCGATGTATCTTGCCACATCCGCAGATGAAGTTCTCCCCATGTTTCAAGCCCTTGGTTATATGACTCTTTGCGCGGGAATTCGCAATTCCGTTTCGATCTTTGAGGAGCAATTCCCTCTTCCTGTCCTTTTGGTCATCGGTGGAGAAAAAAGAGGCATTTCCCGTACCGTTCTGGATCAGGCAGACCGCATTGTGCGCATCGATTACGGCAGAAGCTTTAACGGTTCGCTTTCCGCAGCTTCCGCGGCAACCGTGATGGGATTTGAAATCTTTCGTCAAAACCGCAACTTACTTTCTTCCAAGGAGGTAGCAAGTGACAAATTATAAATATATTGATCCTACCGCTCGCAAAAAGCACATTGCCAAAGCGATCGCCTGCGGTCTGCTCGCCATTTTGTTCATATGGGTACTTGTATCCAGCTCCATTTTCTATGCAGACGGAAGCGAACGTTATTTTTCGGGTGACGCACAGGATTATTATGAAGAGCTTTGCAAGAAAGGCTTTCCTTCCGATTATGCGATGCTTCTGACCGAGCTGCACCTGTTGCATCCGACGTGGGAATTCGAGCCCCTGCTGATCACGGAGGCAAAAAGCACCTATACGTGGGACTACGTCATTGACAAAGAGACCGAGGAGCCGGATACCAATCTCATCTCGGCAAGCAACAGCTACAGTGCCTACCGCCATCCCACAAATCTGACGCTTTACGATTCGGGCTACTATCAGGCATCGCGCGAGACCGTGGAATATTTTATGGATCCCCGCAATTTTTTGAACGAAACCGATATTTTCCAATTCTTTGATCTTTCCAACCATACGACCGCTTCCCCCGAAAGCATCCGCGCGGTTTTAAACAACACCTTTATGTCAGATGCATACCTTGAAAACGGTGAGAGCTACGAAGCATATTTTTACGAGGTTGGACAGGAGCTTGGGGTCAATCCACTCTATCTTGCCGTCAAGGTCAGACAGGAGCAAGGTGTGTCCGGCACTTCCCCGATCATTTCTGGCACTTGCGGGACGCTGCTTGCCGATTATTACATCAACAACACGCAAATATCCGCTTCGGGAAATCAGGTTCTTGCCCCTTCTTCAGGCTACGATGCAGATGAATTGAGACAGTTCAATCGCCATTACAATTACTTCAATGTTGGTGCTTACGGAAAAGGTCTGTTTGAGATCTACTACAACGCTATGAAGCGTGCCGCAACGGGTACAGCAGACATGAGCGAGGCTTGGGGTGGCTCTGCGGCATGGAATACGAAATGGAAATCCATTTACGGCGGTGCTTACAGCCTCAAATACAACTATATTGACCGCTATCAGGGTACGATCTACCTGCAGAAATTCAATGTCGACAGCCGAGCGGGAAATCGCAATTTCTGGGGACAATACATGCAAAACATTACGGGAGCCATGTCGGAGGCGCGTTCGCTCTATTCCGCGTTTGCTTCCATTGACGGCTTAGATATGCCCTGTACCTTCCAGATCCCCGTCTACGGTGATATGCCGAGTCGAATCAGCGCTGATCCCGCAAACGGAAGCTGCTATTCACTTCTGCCCGCCAATCAGAAATATTCTTTTGAGATAACCCTTTCCGATCCCGAGAAGCTTTCAGGAGACTCCGCACCGATTTATCGCACGACACAAGCGATTTACGGCGAGCCTCTCACCTTCAGCGGAACAGTTGATCATTCGTATGGACTGAAAAAGCTGGAATATCGCCTTGATGACGGCGAGTGGGTGTCCCTTGGATACACAAAAACACTAAACTTTTCAATTCCCACGGATTTTTTGGAAGGAAGCACTCATATATTGATAATACGCGGCACTGCCGGCTATGACCAAAACGATTCCGCAAAGAAGAACAATTATCATTTCCTCTGCGGCGTTTTCTACTTGGAAGCAGTGCGCCCCAACGTGGAGCTTTCGATCCAAAACGGAGCCTCGCAGGAAACGTATATTTACAAAGCAGGTACAAGCGTCGAGCTTCCCACGTGCGAATCCCCCGATTTTGTTGGATGGCTGGATTCGACCGATCGCTTGCTTCCTTCGGGAGCAGAGATCCAAGTTGATTGCGATCTGACCTGCGAAGCAATGTTCTTGCCCTTTTTACATCTCTCGGGAGCTGCTATTTCTATCAAAGAGGAAGCACCTTCTCTGCGCTTTTCTGCCGTGATCGATCAAGCGATTTTTGAAAGATTGAACACACCGCAAACGACGCGGATCGAATTCTTCGCGCAGATCAATTCTCCTCACACACAAGCACAAACAGAAGCTTTGCAACCGTTTCATTTTGCGGGAACCGAAAGCTGGATGCGCGCGGATGCTTACACAAAGCCGCTTGAAAAAGGAGAATATACCCTTGCTTTTTCAGCAACCTTTCAAGCACGCGTAACGTATTCGGACGGCACGACCGCCCTCTTGACCGCGAGCGGTGATTCCTCTTCGCGTACGGCCGCGGAGATCGCCGAGATCGCGCTTCAGGATCGAACCGTGACGTATTCGGATGAAATGAAATCTCTTTTGCAATCAATTCTGACCCCTTGAGCATGTCAAACCCATTAAATTACGGAAAGGATCTATCGGATGAAAACCCTCGGTTATTATAACGGGACAATTGATGAATTGGAGCAGATGCGTGTTCCGATGCTGGATCGGGCGTGCTATTTCGGAGACGGCGTCTATGACGTGGCATACTGTCGAAATTACCGCATCTATGCTCTGGAAGAACACGTTGAACGCTTTTTCCAGAGTGCGGAGCTGTTGAAGATCAAGATCAACGTCACAAAAACAGAGCTTTGCGAATTGCTGAAGGACCTTGTCAACAAAATGGACAGCGGCTCTCTTTGGGTATATTTCCAGGTGACGCGCGGAACGGATTTTCGTTCCCATGCCTTCCCGACGAATGCAAGCTCCAATCTTTGGATCATGCTGAAGCCCGCCGAGATCAGAGATACGTATCAGCCCTTCCGTTGTATCACGCTTGAGGATACACGCTTTCATCATTGCAATATCAAAACCCTCAATCTGCTGCCGAACGTGCTGGCAACGCAAGCCACGGTTGAAGCAGGCGTTGATGAATGCATTCTTCACCGCGACGGCATCGTAACGGAATGTGCTCATTCCAACCTTTCAATTTTGAAGAACGGCGTTCTGATCACGCATCCTGCCGACCAATGGATCCTGGCAGGTACGGGACGCGCGCATCTGATCGCATTATGCAAGGCAAGCCAAATTCCCGTCGAGGAACGCACCTATGATCTTGCGGAGCTGAAGGATGCCGACGAGATTCTGATCACCTCTGCATCCGCGCTGTGCTTGCGCGTACTGGAGCTGGATGGAAAACCGATCGGCGGAAAGGACGGAAATACCGTTCGCTTCCTGCAGGATGAGCTGCTGAAGGATTATCTTGATAAAACGTCTTTATAAGAAAAAATGGGAAGAACCCAAAAAGGTTCTTCCCTCTTTTGTTATTCAGCTACCGCATCCGCAGCGTGAGGATTTATCGTTGTGTCCCTGCATCGGAGGTTGACCGTTGGCGCAAAATTCTCCAACGGGAAACGGCATGGAACGGAACACCTTGCAAGGATCATCCTCTTCCACAGGGCGGCATTCCTTCTCGGGAATGCAATACTCGCTTGCCTGGATCAGATACTGCGCGGGACGTACGATGCGTACCACCGAGAAAATACCGATGGAAACGGTCAGATATTTCTTGCCGTTGTATTCGCCGTCCTCAAAGATCAACGGCGTTTCAAGAGAGTGCAACACCGCTTCGGGCAGATCACTCTCGCAGCAGCAACAGCAGCAACAGTTGCAGTCGGATGCCTTTTCAACGATCTTGGTACCGAGGATCACGGGGTCAACGACCTCGATCACAGCGGTGGGAACGTTTCTCTCTCCACAATTGGGCTTGGGTACGGAGCAGAATCCGTCGCAAATTCCGCTGCTCTTGAAGATGTTTACGTTGCTTTCTCCGCCGTAAAGGATCACACGCTTTTCAAGAACCGCGATTCCTTCAAGCTCTTGCGAGCGTCCTGCGGCAACGCAAGCTTCAAACAGGATCTTTACATAGAAGCGGATCACCACGGAATAAAATCCACGGTTAAAGGGGATGGGATCGATCCCGATATACGTCCAGATGATTTCGGCACTCTTTGCCCGAATTGCGCCCGTACGCTCGAGGACCTCGTTGCAGAAGTCGGAAAGATAAACACGCACGTTTTCAAAGCAATCGCGGTCGCGGCAAGAGTCCAGAACCCGATTGGTTTCAATGCAGACCGTATCGCGCGAGCCATTGCCGCAGAGCGGTGTGCAAGGGAATCTGTTTTCTGCCATCATTGAAGATCTCCTTTGTAATGATTTCAGAGAATACTCTCTTTGCTAATATTCTATGCACACTTCCCTTTTTTGACACCGTTTTTCAAGGATCGTCGACAAATAAATTCAATTAAATATGAAACCGACATTTATATTATTATGAATACATTCAAAAAACGCACCTTTGTCAGCAGACAAAAGTGCGGTTTTGTTGCGATAAATGGGTAAAAAGGTCAACTTTTTTCAGTACAATATTGTTTTGCAAACTCTTGTACAATGGATTTTATGGAAAAATCAATTCTACCATTACAAAAACGTTTAATATATTCAGGAATTTCTTTGTAATAAGCTTCTGCAATTCCGCCGGATATGCACGCCTGTGTATCTGCATCACCGCCAAGAGAAATTGCATTTCTGATTGCACTTTCATAATCTGTTGATTCCAAAAATGCCATAATTGCAGGCGGAACGCTATACGATGTACGGCTATCAAAGACGTGCGTTTCTTTGATAGTGGAAAGTGGTGTTGACAATTTGTATTTGAACGTTTTTGTCAAATATGCTTTGATTTGCTCTTTATCTGCACCGTTTCGTGCCATAAAGATTGCCGCGGCAACCGCTTGCGCTCCGCCGATTGCCTCACGGTGATTGTGGGTAGAAAGACAACTTGCTTTTGCTTGCAACAGTGTTTGTTCTAACGAATCATAAGCATATCCAATTGGGATAACACGCATCGATGCGCCGTTTGCATAACTGTGTCCGTTTCTTGCATACGGATCTTTCGCCCAAGCAGCAAACATATTACCAAAACCGGCGTGCGGATGATACGAATAATATTGACGGTATTGTGCAGCGTATTCTTTGGCGCGAGCGCGAAGAGCCCATTTGGGAATTTCGGATGGATTATTAAGAATTGCCTTGCAGACTGCCGCGATCAATACGCTATCGTCTGTAAAAAAGCTGTCTTTGTTAAATTCAAAATTGTAATCCTTTGTGCAATGAACCTCATAATAAGAACCGATTACATCACCATATATCGCTCCGAACATTACCTCACCGCCTTTCAGAAATATTATATCATAAAATCGTTAGTATGTCAACGATGTATCGCCTTATGGGGATATGATGTATTTGCTTCGCAAATATGATGTTGCTCCACTGCGTTCCGCAATGATGCGATGTCCGCCCCAAAATGTGGCAAAGCCACGCATCATTCGGCAA
>JAZNXP010000187.1:0-1911 GCA_045593965.1 Eubacteriales bacterium
GCCTACGTTGTAACGCCCGAATGTGACCTCTACGAGGAGTTTTCCAAGCGACGCGACTGTCACGTTGTCATTGCGGATGAATGTCAGTTCTTCACGCCCGCGCAGATCGATCAGCTTCGCCGCATTGTGGACTTTTTGAACATTCCCGTTCTTTGCTTTGGTTTGCGTACCGACTTCCTGACGCACCTGTTTGAGGGCAGCCGTCGCCTGTTTGAGGTGGCGGACTCGATTACCGAGATCAAGACCATTTGCACCTGCGGCAAAAAGGCGATCGTCAATGCCCGTATTGACGGAAACGGCAAGGTCGGGACCGAGGGCGGACAGATCCTCATCGGCGGCAACGATTCCTACGTTGCGATGTGCCATAGCTGCTGGCTCAAGGAGATCGGAAGAGGATGATCCTTCGGCACGAAATCCCGATATTGGAGTTTGATACCGACAGGGCGGCGGTCATCAACCCCACGCATGAAAACATCGATCTGTTGCTCCCGAAGAAATGCGTGTTTGCGTTCCTTGGTGAGCACATCACCGACTATGCAAGCAAAACGGAAACGGTAAAGGTGTCCGAATTTATCAGCATGACCAAGCGTTATCCCGTTTACGTAACGAAATATAAGGGCGAGGAGATCACGCTTTGCGAGGCTCCCGTGGGGGCGGCAGCGTCGGCGCAGATCCTTGATTGGCTGATCGGCTACGGTGTGCGCGAGATCATCTCCGCAGGCTCTTGCGGTGCGCTCGAAGCGTTCCCCGAAAGCACGTTTTTGGTGCCTTGCAAGGCTTTGCGCGACGAGGGAACGTCCTATCACTACGCGCCACCTTCACGTTTTATGGAGATCGGTGAAGGAGCAAGAAAGGCGATCGAAGAAACCGTGAGGCAACACGGAATGAAATATCAAGAGGTCATCACCTGGTCGACCGACGGATTTTTCCGTGAAACCAAGGAAAAGATTGCCTATCGCAAAAACGAGGGCTGTTCCGTCGTAGAGATGGAATGCGCGGCACTTGCGGCGGTTTCCGCTTTCCGAGGTGCGACGTGGGGGATGATCCTTTACACAGCGGACAGTCTTGCCGATGTAGATCAATACGACGAGCGAAATTGGGGCGGTGACGCATACGAATATGCGCTGACACTCTGCCTTGATGCGGTGTTAAAGCTGTAAGGAGACACAACGATGGAAGAGTTTATCCTGATACGACCTTCAAGCGAATATGCAAGTCAGATCGCAGCGTACAGACAAGAATTCCTCGATGCAGGCGACTCTATGGACGGAACGGGACCTCTGCGCAGGTTTGAAAATCCCGAAGAATACATCAAGACGTGCGCGGAATACGAAGATCCGAGAACGGTTCCTTCCCATTTGGTTCCTGCCACGCAGTTCTTTTTCGTTCGTAAAAGCGATAACAGACTTGTAGGAATGCTTCAACTCAGACACTGCTTCAACGACTATCTTGAAAAATACGCAGGTCACATCGGATACTCCGTAAGACCGAGCGAACGGCGGAAAGGCTATGCCAAAGGAATGCTGAAAAAGGCACTTCCGTACTGCCGTGAGATCGGACTGGAGAAGGTTCTGATCACTTGCATGGACGGTAACGTCGGAAGCGAAAAGACCATTCTTGCAAACGGCGGTGTTTACGAATCCACGGTACACGAGCCGAACAGTGACAGAGATTTGAAAAGGTTTTGGATTGAGCTTTGATTTTGGAGGTTAAGATGCACATCAACTGCGTATGGGAGCATAATGGAGATGACACGTTGCTGTATGCCGTCGATCTGATCGGTGCTTATGCGCGTGGAAGCAATCTTGATCTTGCCGTTTCCAAAATGGAGAGCGAGGTATGTTCCTATCTACAATGGCTTGGAAAGGATCTTCCTGCGCATTGCTCTGTGAAGCTCGTACAAGAAAAAAC
>JAZNXP010000188.1:0-5696 GCA_045593965.1 Eubacteriales bacterium
GTAGTCAACAGACATAACGGTCAGGGTCAGAGCAACATCGTTGCGCAGATCCTTGGGGAAGAGGGGACGGATGGGACGGTCGAGAACACTGGTGGTCAGGACAGCCTTTTCCGAGGGCTTACCCTCTCTCTTGAGGTAACCGCCGGGGATCTTGCCCGCAGCGTACATACGCTCGTCAAAGTCAACGGAAAGGGGCAAAAAGTCGATGCCGTCGCGGGGCTTCTCGGAAGCGGTTGCGCAGCAGAGGATCGCGGTGTCGCCGTAACGGCAAAGAACGGATCCGTTTGCAAGACCTGCCATTTTGCCGCTCTCGATCACGAGAGGACGGCCTGCGTAGGTGTAATTAAACACTCTGTAGTTCTTGAACTCCATGGGGGAGCTGATGGGATTGGACATTTCTTTTTCCTCCGTAAATTTTGTTTTTTTGTTCCGATACCGTCGGTTCGGTGTGCCTTCGTGGGGACAGACACGCGTCTTACGGAGGTTTAGCACTTACCGATATCTCCAACGGCTTGGGGGCATCGGTAATTGCTAATCGACCGTAAGTAAAGGTGGGCTTGTAAAAAGGGACAGGGAGCGAGGGCAGTGACGTATGCGCCGCTGCTCTCCACTCCCCAAAGAAAGATTATTTTCTCAGTCCCAGCTTGCTGACGATTGCGCGGTAACGCTCAATGTCAACCTTTTGCAGGTAGTTGAGCAGATTTCTTCTGTGACCGATCATCTTCTGAAGTCCGCGGCGGCTGTGGAAGTCCTTCTTGTTGGACTTCAGGTGCGCGGTCAGATTGGTGATGCGAGCGGTCAGAATTGCGATCTGCACCTCGGGAGAACCTGTGTCACCCTCGTGGGTAGCATAGGTTTCGATCAAGCTCAGCTTTTCTTCCTTCTGCATGGTAATGTTCACCTTTCTTAAATTTATTTATGCGTTTCACTCAGCAATCGGCGGGTGAATCGTCGTCAAGCGACCATTTGTCCGAAAACCGAGCTCACGTCATACACTACATATTATATCACATCTTTTTTCGTTTGTAAAGAGGTTTTTCAAATAAATATCAACATTTCTTGCAAAAACCAAGTTATTTTTTTGGTAAAAAAGGCAAGATCGCCGCATTTTTTTTACAAAACGCGGCGATCTTTCTTTGATCGGATCATTCTCCGTCCTCATCGCCCGATTTCTCTTTGTCCTTGTTGTCAATGAAGCGGGCAATATAATCGTCCGCCGTGATCAGCACGGAACGGGGCTTGGAGCCATCGGGAGGAGAAACGATCCCCTCTGCTTGCATACGGTCGATCAGCTTCGCGGCGCGTCCGTAACCGACCGAGAGCTTTCTTTGCAGGAGGGAGGTGGAAATGCGGTTTTCTTCTACCGCAACACGGACAGCGTCTGAATAGAGACTGTCGTCCTTACTGTCACTGCCATCGGACATTGCGGAAGGCTCACCGCCACCCTTACCTTTATTGCCGCACTGTGCGGCAAGCTCCTTCAGCTTACTGATAAATCCTTCATCGAATTTGGCGGTTCCGTTGGTCGCGCGCAAAAATTCGCAAATGCGTTCGACTTCCTTTTCGTCAACGAATGCACCCTGCACACGCGCGGGCTTCAACGCTCCGATGGGGGCGAAGAGCATATCACCGCGGCCCGCAAGCTTTTCGGCACCCGCATAGTCGAGAATGGTCTTGGAGTCGACCTGGGACGCGACCGTAAATGCGATTCGGGAAGGAATGTTGGACTTGATCAAACCCGTGACGACGTCAACCGACGGACGCTGTGTACCGACGATCAGGTGCATACCTGCGGCACGTGCCTTTTGCGCGATGCGGCAAATGGCGGTCTCAACCTCGTCGGAGGCAGTCATCATCAGATCCGCAAGCTCGTCGATGATGATCACGATATACGGCAAGAAGGGCATATCGGGATCGTCCTTGGTCGTCTCATTGTAGCCCTTGATGTCACGTGCGCCAACCTGCTCGAAGAGGTTGAAGCGACGCTCCATTTCCTCCACGGACGCCTGCAATGCGCCTGCGGCATCCTTGGGGGTTGTGATGATGGGTGCCAACAGATGGGGAATGTTTTTGTAAACGCCGAATTCTACCTTCTTGGGGTCGATCAGCAGAAGCTTGACTTCATCCGCGCGTGCCTTATAGAGCAGGCTCATGATGATGCAGTTGATGCAGACCGATTTACCGCTGTTGGTCGTACCTGCGACCAGAAGGTGAGGCATCTTGGAAATATCAAAAAACAGCGGATTACCTGCGATGTCCGCTCCGAGAGAAGCGGTCAGCTTGGAGGTTGCCTTTGTAAAGCTGCTATCCTCGATCAGCTGACGCAAAAATACGGTGCGGCGGATCTTATTGGGAACCTCGATACCGACGGCACTTTTTCCCGGGATCGGGGCTTCGATACGGATACCGCCTGCCGCCAGTGCCAGCGCGATGTCATCCGCGAGGTTGACGATCGAACGAACGCGTACGCCCGTGTCGGGAAAGAGCTCATACCGTGTAACGGTCGGGCCGTGCGCGTGCGTGATATCTCGGATGTTGACGTTGAAGCTGTTCATTGTATCGTAGAGCAGCTTGATGGTCGCCTTGACCTCGGCTTGGTTCTCCTCGGTCTCTTCTTCCACAGGATGCAGATAAGAGATCGGCGGGAATACATATTTCTTCTGCTCTGCCTTGGTTGGCTTATTCACGGGAGTCGTCGGCTTTTCCGCAGGCTTCGCGGGAGCTTTCGAGGCACCCTTGGGCGGAAGCTTCGTGATCCCTTTTTCCGCTTCCAGCTTTTCAAATTCCTCGCTGGTCAGACCGAAGTCCTTCAGATCCGAGGTGTCGGCAGGAGAGGATGAATAAGAGGGCGGCGGAGTGGATTTTCTGATCGGTGCCGCTGCGGGACGGGCAGAAGGAGCGGTATGTCCGTCGGGTTGTGCCGCGCGTGCTTGTGCGCTTGCGGACGGACGTGCGGGAGCTTGTCCTGCCGTTGCCGTGCGCGGTTGCGCGGAAGGCGAAGGCGCGGTGGGAACTCCTTGCTTGGGGGCTGCTGCCGCAGTCGGTGCGCCCTTCATGGGAACCTCGGGCGGAAGCTTTACGTGCGGTCTGCTTGGAGGAGGCGCGTTGTCCTCAAGGTCAACGAATACGTTCTTCAAATCAAAGTTGCGCTCCTGGCGAGGGACTCTTCTCGCCTGCTTTGCTTCACTGCTTTTCGGGAAGATCGGATCGATCGCCGAATCCGCATTCTTTGCGGGGTTGATCGGTTTTTGAGGTGTTCCCGAAGCGGTGGGGGAAGGTGCGCGGGTAATGGGGGGCGCCTCCGTAGACACTGCCGTAGGAGGTGTTTGCTGTGTTGCGGAAGAGGAAGCTGCCATTCTTGTGTTTCTCGCATCCTCGGAAAGCGTACGTCTGACGTCCGCGGGGACGAACGGTCTTGTTCCGTAGCTGGGATCCAGCACGGGCATGGGAATGGGAGCCAGCTTATCCTCGGGATCCCGTTCAAGCTGTTCTTTTTCGGGAGCGGGCTTCTTTTTGACGTGCTCGGGCGGTTCTGCGGGAGCGGCGGTGCGTTGCGCTTCTCGCTCAAGCTTCTCCGCGCGCTTGATGGCACGGTTGATGCAGAAACGGTTCCAGAGCTTTTGCGGTGTCATTCCGATGCAATAGAAGATCGCCAGAGTAAGCAAACAAATATCAAGGATGATCGAGCCGACGATGTTGAGGTAGCTCGCAAGGAAGAACGCGAGCTTTCCGCCGATCACGCCGCCTCCCATAAGCTGTGCGCCGTAGGACATCAGCTTTTTGGCGGTATAATTCTTCTCGGGAGAAAAAGGAATGAGATAGAATACGTGAATGAATGCCGCCATCATGATCAGGGCAAGTGCGGAAACAATGATCTTTGAGATCGTTACACGACCGTCGATATACCGTTTCCAGAAAATCCCCAGATTGAAGATCAGAACGGGAAGGGTATAGACGGCGGGACCGAAGAGTCCGAACAGACCGTAGCAAATATAATAGCCCACAACACCCATCCAGTGCGCGGAGGGGTTGCTTGCAAGCTTATTTCCCATGTTGCAGAAAAGATTCAAAAGAAGTGTGATCATCAAAAGGATCGAGAAGATGACCAGAATATATGGGATCACGCGGTGCGCGGGCTTTGAAGAACGGAACATTCCGTCAGAGCCCTTTTTCTCGCTTTTCTCGGCAGCCGCGGTTCCTTTTTTGGGAGAGGACGGTCTGGGTGTGGTCGTGGTTCGAACGGTGTCGCGATCCCCCTTGGGAGACTGCGGCTTTCCGGATGCATTCGAGCTTCGTGCCGCTGTCCCGGATTTTTTTGGAGCGGGCTTTTTCGCAGGTGCGGTGGACGGTGTGGCAGGCTCTTTTGCAGGTGTTGCTTCCTGTTGAGGCGGACGCGCAGGCTTTTGCGCTTCAGCGGCAGAGGGAGTCTGGTGTTCGGGTTGAGCCTCCTGCTTTGGAGGAATTCCGAATTCGGAAAAAACGCTCTCCGCGCCCGGTACGCCGTACGGTTCTGTCTGTTTTGGATTGTTTTGAGACATTACGTAGTTTCCTTTCCGTAAGATTAAGACAAGCCTTGAAGTTTCCGTGGAAAATCATGGCATAAAATTCAACATCTTATATTATAACATCTTCTTTTCAAAATTTCAAGTGCTTCCGATAAGATTTTTTTACTTTTGCTTCTTTTTTGAAAATAACGGGAGCTTGAAAAATGCAATCGTGAGCGACTACTGCTTTTATGATCTGAAAAAGATCAAAAACGGAACAAAAACTGCGATGTAAAAGCGAAAATGATTTTAAAAATTCCAAAAACGGAAAAATATATTTAAAAAACCTCTTGACAAACGAAAGAAGTGGTAGTATAATGATGACAATGAAACAGAGCATCCGACAAACTTCGGATCAAGAAAGGAATGGATAGATATGGCAGCTCAAAAAAAGGCAAAGGCAACGGTTCCCGTAAAATTGGATGAAGCAGGCAAAAAGCAGGCGTTGGCGACGGCGATGTCGCAGATTGAGAGAAACTTTGGTGAGGGCTCTATCATGAAGCTCGGAGAAAACCGTCAGATGGAGGTTCAAGCGATCCACACGGGCTCTCTTTCCTTGGATTTTGCGCTTGGCATCGGCGGTGTTCCGAGAGGACGCATCGTGGAGATCTTTGGTCCCGAATCCTCCGGTAAAACGACCGTTGCGCTGCATATTCTCGCCGAGGTACAGAAGATCAACGGAACCGCAGCGTTCATTGACGCGGAGCACGCGTTGGATCCCGTGTATGCGAAAGCGTTGGGAGTCAATATCAATGATCTTTTGGTGTCGCAACCCGATTGCGGCGAGGATGCGCTTGAAATTTGCGAGGCACTTGCACGCTCGGGCGCGGTAGATGCCATCGTTATCGACTCGGTGGCGGCACTCGTTCCGAGACAGGAAATCGAGGGAGATATGGGACAGGCAATGGTAGGAGCGCAGGCGAGAATGATGTCGCAGGCGATGAGAAAGCTTTCGGGCGTGATTTCCAAGAGCAACTGCGTTGTGATCTTTATCAACCAGATCCGTGAGAAGGTCGGCGTGATGTACGGAAATCCCGAGACGACACCGGGCGGACGCGCGCTGAAATTCTTTGCGTCCGTTCGTATCGACGTTCGCAAGACCGATCAGCTCAAGGATGGAAACGACATTTACGGTAACCACGTCAAATGCAA
>JAZNXP010000189.1:0-3083 GCA_045593965.1 Eubacteriales bacterium
TTGATAAAGTGCGGCGAACAGTTTCGAGCTACTGCAAAATTTTATTCGCGGGCGACCACAGGTCGCCCCTACGGATTGGAGCATTTTGGGTGGTGGTACCAAAATGCTCGCGGGAGCAATTCTGACAAACCGTGATCAAGACTTCCCCATGCAGTAAACCAACTGACGATAGGGACTATGTCTATCAACTTTAGTAAAAACTTTCACTTGCTATCCACCGACGAAAGCGGTGTGTTCGCAATTTCTTTCCAAACGTAGCCAACACCCATGCCGTGAAAGTTTTTGAAGGGGTTATAGGGGAAACTTTTTCCAAAAAGTTTCCCCTAAAAAACCGCGTCCCCTAAAAAACGCGCCCCCAAAAAGCACCCTATATCAATTCCAGTATTTGCGATCCAGAGTGCGGAGCTGGATGGCTTCGGCAATGTGGGACGCGCGGATGGTTTCGCTTTGCGCGAGGTCGGCGATGGTACGTGCGACGCGAAGGATACGGTCGTGTCCGCGCGCGCTGAGTCCCATACGGTCATACGCGGCTTTGAGAAGCGCGGAAGCGTCGGGCTCCATGACGCAATACTCGTGAATGCCTGCGGCATCGAGCTGGGCGTTGCAGAATACGGCGTTCTTACCGCCCTTCATCCGATTGGCGGCAAACGCACGGGCGGCAGTCACACGCTCGCGGATCACCGAGGACGGCTCGGCGGCACTGTCGGGCGCGGAGATCTCGTCATAGGAAAGCGACGGAAGCTCGATCTGGATGTCCATGCGGTCGAGCATCGGTCCGCTGATACGGGAAATATACCGTCTGACGTCGTCGGGCTTACAGGTACATTTGCGCGTCGGATGTCCGAAATATCCGCAACGGCAGGGGTTCATCGCGCCAACGAGCATAAAGGTACACGGAAACGTCACGCGTCCGTTGGCACGGGTAATGGTCACACGTCTATCCTCAAGCGGTTGACGGAGCGCATCGGTGACCTGTCGGGGAAATTCGGGAAGCTCGTCAAGGAACAACACGCCGTTATCCGCCAAGGAGACCTCACCCGGCATGGGGTTAACACCGCCGCCGACAAGACTTGCGGGGCTCATTGTATGGTGTGGGGAACGGAACGGACGCACCGAGATCAGGGACACCCCCTCGGGAAGCGTCCCCGCAACCGAATGGATCTTGGTCGTTTCGATCGCCTCGGCAAAGGTCAAGGGAGGAAGAATGGACGGAAGTCTTTTGGCAAGCATGGACTTTCCCGTACCCGGAGGTCCGATCAGAAGAATGTTATGTCCGCCTGCCGCCGCGATCTCCATGGCGCGCTTTGCCATTTGCTGTCCGCGCACGTCAAGAAAATCCGAGGTATAGCTCTGCGCCGCGCGACCGAACGCCGAACGGTCACACCGAACGGGCTCCATCTGCTCGCCGCCGTTGAGGTGGGCAACGAGCTCGCGCATGGAATGAACGGCATAGACCGTGATCCCCTCGACCGCCGCGGCTTCGACCGCATTCTCGGCAGGGGCGTAAAACTCGCGGAAGCCGTTCTCCTTCGCCGCAACGCACATGCAAAGAATGCCGCGTACACCGCGCAGATCGCCCGAAAGGGACAGCTCTCCCACGATGCATTTTCCCGAAAGATCCACGTCGCGGTGGATGATCCCCGAGCTATGGAAGATCGCCGTCAGGATCGCCGCGTCAAAGACCGAGCCTTCCTTTTTTCTGTCCGCAGGGGCTAAATTGACCGTAATACGGGAAAACGGAAAAGGGTAGCCGCTGTTATAGCAAGCGGTGCGCACACGTTCCTTGGCTTCCTTGACCGCGAGGTCGGGAAGTCCCACAAGCTCAAAGCCTTCCAAATTGTTTTTCTGATTGCATTCAACCACAACGGGAAAGCCGTCAATTCCGCAAAGTCCCGCGCTATATACCAACGAAAGCATTCTTTACCGTCCCCTTTCATACGCTTTTGCGTACTGTATCTCTTTGTTATTATACTATATATAAAAAGCGTTGTCAATCATCGGCGGTCAAAATTCAACCGTTTTTCCCTGTTGTTTCCTTCTCATTCAAAGAAAAAGCAAAAAATATTTACAATCCGCATAGAAAAGCTATTGACTTTTCGGATTTTTTCATGTATAATTTTAATATCTATCATTTTATGCAATGAAGCCGGAGGATTATCTATGAAAAAATTGCTTGCGATTCTGCTTGCTCTTTTGACGGTTGCCACCCTCGCTGCCTGTGACGGCGCGGCAGGAGGCAACAACGAGCTGGATGACTACATCAGAGAAGATAAGGTGATCACATTCGAAACGCTTGAAAACGGCGATACCTTCCATTTTGAAAATATTGACACCGAGACCGTTGCAATCACCGCATACGAAGGAAGCGACAAGGCGCACCTTCTGCAGATTCCCGAAAAGCTCAACGGCAAGACCGTTGTTGCCATCGCCAAGGCGGCATTCAAAGATTGCTCCAAGATCAACGCGATCTCCTTCCCCGCAACCCTTACCACCATTGGAGACTATGCTTTCTCCGGCTGCGTGCTGTTGGAATACGTTGATATTCCCGAGACCATTACCAGTATCGGCGTTGGCGCATTCAACGATTGCATCGGAATGACGTCTCTGCTGTTCGAGGGAACTCCCCAGCTTGCCGAAATCAAGGAGCTGACCTTTAACAACTGCACATCCCTTACCTCTGTGATCATTCCCGCAAGCGTCAAAACGATCGAGGCAGGCGCGTTCATGGATTGCACGTCTCTTGCATCGCTGACCGTCTCCGAGGGCGTTGAGTCGATCGGAAACGTCGCGTTCCGCAACTGCACGGCACTCTCTTCCCTGACGCTCCCCGCATCCTTGACCAATATCGGTTCTTACGTGTTCAGCAACTGCGACGCTCTTTACATCAACGACGTTGTTGTTCCCGAGGGCTCCTACGCACACACCTACGTAGTTGAGCAGATGAAGCTTCCCGAAAGATTGGAAGACTGATTTCTTTACAAACGATCAAATCCCGTGTCGCATGACACGGGATTTTTTTGTGAATGCCCTTCCAAGAGCAGACGCGCAATGCGAACATTTACAAAACCGCACAAACAAATCGC